>NZ_JBSGBZ010000009.1:72070-235731 GCF_053601495.1 Streptomyces sp. NPDC004721 | reverse complement strand
CAGGGCGAGTGGTTCGGAGGCGGTGACCAGGTCCCGCAGCGGATGCCGGGCCAGGACCGCGTCCACCTCCGGCGTCAACGCCGCCGCCAGCCGGGCCGCGGCCGGCCGGTTCTCGTCCCGCAGCGCCGCCACGGCGGCCAGGACGGTGTCCCGGCCGCCGTCGTCCCGGGGCACTCCGGAGGCGGCGCGCTCGTACAGGCGCGCGCCCTCCTCCAGGACCAGGTCGGTGTCCAGACCGGCGGGAATCTTGATCTGCGCGTGGTGCCGCCAGGTGGTGACCGGATCCGCCCAGGCCTCCACCTGGTACGTCCAGTGGCCGGGGTCGCCGGCGGTCACGGTGGCGCCCCAGCGGTCGGTGCCGGGCGCCAGCTCGCGCATCGGCGTCCACGGGCCGGGGCGGCCCCGCGGATCGCGCAGGACGACGTTCGCGGCCACGGCGTCGTGACCCTCGCGGAAGACGGTGGCCGAGATCTCGAACGATTCTCCGGTCACCGCCTTGGCGGGCCTGCGGCCGTGCTGGACGACCGGGCGGACGTCGAGGACGGGTATCCGGCCGACGGCCGTGGCGCCGCCCGTGGGGGGCGGCTCCGGGGCCGTCGGGGTCTGCCGGGCGGCGTCCTGGTGGGGGGCCGGCGGCGCGTCGGCCCCGGACCGGTCGGAGGCGTCGCCGGTGCTGCTCTTGCTGGTTGTCCGTGATGCTGCCGGGTGGTGCGTGGCGGGCATGACCGCTCCTGTCCGCGTCAACGAGGGTGTGGGCGGATGTGTGTGGGGAGGTGGGTCCTGCTGGGTTCTGCGGGGTACTGCGTCTGGTCCTGCTTTCGGTGTACCGAAGGAGCCTTCCCACCCTATTCGGGTGAGCATTCCGGCACTTTGTTAACTACTCGCGCGTATGTCCACACACAAGACCGGTCCAGTCCGGACACGGACGCCGCAGGGGTCGAACCGGTCTGTTCAGGTCGATGTCGGACAGTGTCCGAACCCAGCGGTGCCCGCACCCGGACCGGTACGGTTTTGTGTGACGGGGCGCACAGCGCAGTGCGTCCATCCAGCGAACGCGCCGAGGTGGCATGTGAAGGCGATCCGTCGGTTCACCGTCCGTCCCGTTCTCCCCGAGCCCCTGCGCCCGCTCAGCGAGCTGGCCCGCAACCTGCGCTGGTCCTGGCACGCCGAGACCCGTGACCTCTTCCAGTCCGTCGACCCCGAGCGCTGGGCCTCCTCGGGCGGCGACCCCGTACGCCTGCTCGGCAGTGTGCGTCCCGCGCGGCTGACCGAGCTGGCCGGCGACCGCCGCTTCCTGCGCCGGCTGACCGCCGCCGCCGACGACCTGCACGACTACGTGACCGGTGACCGCTGGTACCAGGACCGGTCCGAGGGCCTGCCCGCCGCGGTCGCCTACTTCTCGCCCGAGTTCGGCATCACGGCCGCGCTGCCGCAGTACTCCGGCGGCCTCGGCATCCTCGCCGGCGACCATCTGAAGGCGGCCAGCGACCTCGGCGTGCCGCTGATCGGGGTGGGGCTGCTGTACCGGCACGGCTACTTCCGGCAGACCCTGTCCCGGGACGGCTGGCAGCAGGAGCACTACCCGGTCCTGGACCCCAACGAGCTGCCCGTCACCCTGCTGAGGGAGTCCGACGGCGCCCCGGCGCGGGTCTCGCTGGCGCTGCCCGGCGGCAAGGCCCTGCACGCCCGGATCTGGGTCGCCCAGGTCGGCCGGATTCCGCTGCTGATGCTGGACTCCGACGTCGAGGAGAACGACCTCGGCGAGCGCGGGGTGACCGACCGGCTCTACGGCGGCGGCAGTGAGCACCGGCTCCTTCAGGAGATGCTGCTGGGCATAGGAGGGGTGCGGGCGGTGCGGACGTACTGCCGGCTCACGGGCCATCCCGAGCCGGAGGTGTTCCACACCAACGAGGGCCACGCGGGCTTCCTCGGCCTGGAGCGCATCGCCGAGCTGTGCGACCGGGGGCTGGACTTCGACTCGGGCCTGGAGGCGGTGCGCGCGGGGACCGTCTTCACCACCCACACGCCCGTCCCGGCCGGGATCGACCGCTTCGACCGGGAGCTGGTCGCCCGCCACTTCGGGCCCGACGCCGAGCTGCCCCGCATCGACGTCGAGCGGATCCTGCGGCTGGGCATGGAGACGTACCCCGGCGGCGAGCCGAACCTGTTCAACATGGCGGTGATGGGCCTCCGGCTGGCCCAGCGCGCCAACGGCGTCTCGCTGCTGCACGGGAGGGTCAGCCGAGAGATGTTCGCCGGACTGTGGCCGGGATTCGACCCCGAGGAGGTGCCGATCACCTCGGTGACCAACGGGGTGCACGCCCCGACCTGGGTGGCCCCGGAGGTGTTCCGGCTCGGCGCCCGGCAGGTCGGCGCCCAGCGCACCGAGGACGCGCTGACCGTGGGCGACTCCGACCGCTGGGACGCAGTCGCCGACATCTCCGACCTGGAGGTCTGGGAGCTGCGCCGCGAACTGCGCGAGCAACTGGTGACGGAGGTGCGCGGCCGGCTGCGGGCCGCCTGGCGGCAGCGCGGCGCCGGGACCGCCGAGCTGGGCTGGATCGACGGCGTCCTCGACCCGGAGGTGCTGACGATCGGCTTCGCGCGCCGGGTCCCGTCGTACAAGCGGCTGACGCTGATGCTGCGTGACCGGGACCGGCTGATGGACCTGCTGCTGCACCCCGAGCGGCCGGTGCAGATCGTGGTCGCGGGCAAGGCGCACCCGGCGGACGACGGCGGCAAACGGCTCATCCAGGAGCTGGTCCGCTTCGCCGACGACCCGCGGGTGCGCCACCGGATCGTCTTCCTGCCGGACTACGGCATGGCGATGGCGCAGAAGCTCTACCACGGCTGCGACGTCTGGCTGAACAATCCGCTGCGGCCGCTGGAGGCGTGCGGGACCTCCGGAATGAAGGCCGCGCTCAACGGCTGTCTGAACCTGTCCGTGCTGGACGGCTGGTGGGACGAGTGGTTCCAGCCGGACTTCGGCTGGGCCATCCCGACCGCGGACGGGGCGGGCACCGACCCGGACCACCGCGACGACGTCGAGGCCGCCGCGCTGTACGACCTGCTGGAGCAGCGGGTGGCGCCCCGCTTCTACGAGCACGGCCGGGACGGGCTGCCCGAGCGGTGGATCGAGATGGTCCGCAGGACCCTGTCCCTGCTCGGCCCGAAGGTGCTGGCGGGCCGCATGGTCCGCGAGTACGTGGAGCGGCTGTACGCTCCCGCCGCCCAGGCCCACCGCGCCCTCGGTCCGGACGCTGCGCGTGAGCTCGCGGCGTGGAAGGCGCGGGTGCGTTCGGCGTGGCACGAGGTGACCGTCGACCACGTGGAGACCTCGGTCAGTACGGCCACCGCCGAACTCGGTGCCACCCTCGGCCTGCGGGTGCGTGTGGGGCTGGGCAGCCTCGGCCCGGACGACGTGGAGGTGCAGGCCGTCTCGGGCCGGGTGGACGAGGAGGACCGCATCACCGACGCCACCGCCGTCCCGCTGAAACCCGCGGGCGCCCCCGACTCCGACGGCCGCTGGGTGTACGAGGGCCCCCTGTCCCTGGACCGCACCGGCCCCTACGGCTACACGGTCCGCATCCTCCCCACTCACCGCTTCCTCGCCTCCAGCGCGGAACTGGGCCTGATGACCACCCCACCGGAGGAGGCCGGCGAGCATGCGGGGGTACTCCTGCGCTGACCGGACCCCCGAAGGGCGTCCGCCGACCCGGCAGCCGACCGCCGGGGCCACGGGCACGCCGGTGAGGCGGCGGGCGGCCACCGCGGCGGTCGCCCGCCGCACCACGAGGCAACGCTGCCCCGTGCCCCGTTTCGCGGCCCACCGGCCTGGCAACCGACCGCCTGGGCCACACAACCGGGACGGCACCACGCCACGGCGGGACGCCGCCGCGCGGGTCGGGTGAGTTGTGTGGAGCGGGCGCGCTGCCGTGGGGAGCGGGCGCGTTGATCGGGCGTGATGCTGTGGGGCGGTGCGCGTGTTGTGCCGGCTGGGCAACACTGCCGGGGTGCGGAGGCGTCCATGCGTCGGCCGGGCATGGTGCCCGGGCGCGGGTCCCGGTCGGGATCAGGCGCCGTTTTCGCGAGCCGGGAGTTCGCTGCCTGCGCGTTGCCATGGGGGCGTCGGGTCGGCTTACGGCTCCGGGATGTCGGCGCACAGTTTGCGCAGGGTGGTGCCGCAGCGGCGGGCGTAGGCGTGTTGGAGGCCGCGGGTGGCCGGGCCGGCCGCTCGGACGTACCACTTGGCCGGGCGGCTGAACGCGGTCACGGTGAGCCAGACGGTGCCGTCGCCCGTGCGGTCCACCAGGAAGGACTCCTCGCCGCACTCCGGATGGCCGGGCAGGGTGCCGTAGGCCCAGCCGGCGCGGCGGGGCTCCTGTTCCGTCCAGACCACGCGGCAGGGGGCCCTGACGACGCCGGCGAGGGTGACGGTGACGTCGATGCCGGGCGCGGCCCGGTCGGCGCTCGCCTCGATGCCGACGCCCAGGGCGCGGTGCATCTCCCACGTCATCACGGCCTCGGAGGCCCGGCGGAACACCTCCTCGCCCTCGCCTATGCGGGTGCGCACGTGCAGAGGGTGGAAGCCGGGCGGGCAGTGACCCTGCTCGCGGGTCGCGCCGACCTCCTCGTAGGTGAAATGTGCCGTCGACATGGCCCCAAGCGTAGGGCGGCCCCCGGGAGGGGTGTCCTCCCGGGGGCCGCGCCGCTCAACTAGCGGGAGATCAGGTCACGTTGACTGCGGTCCAGGCCGCCGCGACCGTGTTGTACTCGGTGCTGCCGGAGCCGTACAGCGCCGACGCCGCGTTCAGGGTCGCCGTGCGGGCGGCCTTGTAGTTGGTGGTCGACGTCATGTACGTGGTCAGCGCCTTGTACCAGATCTGCAGCGCCTTGGCGCGGCCGATGCCGGTGACCGTGGCGCCGTTGTACGTCGGCGAGTTGTAGCTGACGCCGTTGATCGTCTTCGCGCCGCTGCCCTCCGCGAGGAGGAAGAAGAAGTGGTTCGCGACGCCGGACGAGTAGTGCACGTCCTTGCTGCCCACGGTGGAGGACCAGTAGTCGGCGGAGCCGCCGTCCTTGCTGGGCTTGTCCATGTAGCGCAGCGGGGTGCCGTTGCCGTTGATGTTGATCTTCTCGCCGATGAGGTAGTCACCGGGGTCGGACGCGTTGTTGGCGTAGAACTCCACGCCGGTGCCGAAGATGTCGGAGGTGGCCTCGTTCAGGCCGCCGGACTCACCCGAGTAGTTCAGGCGGGCGGTGTTGGAGGTGACGCCGTGGCTCATCTCGTGGCCGGCGACGTCCAGCGAGGTCAGCGGGTGGGTGTTGCCCGAGCCGTCGCCGTAGGTCATGCAGAAGCAGCTGTCGTCCCAGAAGGCGTTGACGTAGTTGTTGCCGTAGTGGACCCGGGAGTAGGCACCCACGCCGTTGTTCTTGATGCCGTTGCGGCCGAAGGTGTTCTTGTAGAAGTCCCACGTCGTCTGGGCGCCGTAGGCGGCGTCCGCGGCAGCCGTCTGGTCGTTGACGGAGCTGGAGGCGGTGCCGGTGCCCCACACGTCGGTGGTGTTGGTGAACAGGGTGCCGGTGCCGGAGGTCTTCCCCGCCAGGTTGTTCGTCTTGTGACCGCCGCGGGTGGTGTCGTACAGCTGGTACGTCGACCCCGACAGGGTGGTGGTGAGGCTGACGGTGCCCGAGTACAGGGTCTTGCCGGTGCCGGTCTCGATGCCCTGGTACTCGAAGAGCGTCTTGCCGGTGGCCGCGTCGGTGATGACGTGCAGCTGGTTCGGCGTGCCGTCCTCCTGGAGGCCGCCGACGACCGTCTCGTAGGCGAGGACCGGCGTGCCGTCGCCCGCCCAGATGACCTTGCGCGGGGCCTGGTCGGCGGTGGCCTTCTCCGAGCCGGCGGCCTGGGCCAGGGTCACCGCCTGCTTCTCGGCCTTGGCGGTGGCGACCTTCGGGGTGAGCGTGGCGACCTTGATGGCCGCCTTGGTCGCTCTGGTCACGCCCTGGGTCTTGCCGGCCTTGGAGGTGTGGACGACCAGGTCGCCGCCGAGGACGGGCAGACCGGCGTAGGTGCGCTCGTAGCGGGTGTGCACCGTGCCGTCGGCGTCCTGGACGACGTCCCTGACGACCAGCTCCTCCTTCGCGCCGAGGCCTATCTCCTGGGCGGTCCCGGAGGCGTCGGCCTGCGCCTGCTGGATCAGGGAGGTGCGGGCGGCGGAGGTCAGGAAGGTGGGGGCGGCGGCGAGGTGGGCCGCGCCGGTGGATTCGGCCGTGGTCTGGGCCGAGGCACTGGTGGTCAGACCGGTGCTGAGGAGGGCTCCGGCGGCGACAGCGGTGGCGACGGCCAGAGTGATGCGCTTGTGACGCGCGTAGCGGGGAGTCACACAAGCTCCTTATGTGGGGGTGATCCGGTATGGCGTGGGGCTGCCGGCCCGGATCGGGGGGTGAGGGTGCTGTGCTCGTGCGGCGGGTGGAGGAAGAGTGGCACCAACGACGCGTACATGTCAGTGCCCCGAAGTGATGTTGGCTGAAAAATGACTGTCCGGTAAATGTTGCGGCGTCATGAACGGGCCTCCTCGAACGCGTTGGACCTCGGAGACGGCACCCGAGGTCCCGGCCGCCGGATGGGCTGCGGGAGGGGCGATTTTCAGCCGTCAGGGCGGCCGGATCGACACGGAGGCCACCCTGACAGGAGGGCGCGATGTCGACCGAAATCCGAGGGTTCGACGCCCCTCACACGGCCGCCGGCGCCCCCGCGATGGCCGCTACGGCACCGCGGTGCCGCCCTCGCCCGACGGCGCCGCGCCGTTCCCGTGCCAGGTGTGCCACAGGGCCGCGTACGCCCCGCCGGAGGCCACCAGGTCGTCGTGGGTGCCCAGTTCGGTCAGACGGCCGTCCTCCATGACGGCCACCCGGTCGGCGTCGTGCGCGGTATGGAGTCGGTGGGCGATGGCGATGACCGTGCGGCCCCGGAGGACGGCGGCGAGGGCCCGCTCGGTGTGGCGCGCCGTGGCCGGGTCGAGCAACGCCGTGGCCTCGTCCAGGATCAGGGTGTGCGGATCGGCCAGCACCACACGGGCGAGGGCGAGTTGCTGCGCCTGCGAGCCGTCGGTGCGGTGACCGGCCGCACCCAGCCCGGTGTCCAGGCCCTTCGGCAGTTCCCGCACCCAGGCGTCGGCCCCCACGGCCGCGAGGGCCGACCACAACTCCTGGTCGGTGGCGGCGGGTTCGGCGATCCGCAGGTTGTCACGGACCGTGCCGAGGAACACATGGTGCTCCTGGGTGACCAGGACGACCTGGCGGCGCAGCCGCTCCGGCTCCAGACCGGCGACCGGCACCCCGCCCACGGTGACCGAGCCCGCCGTGGGCGCGTCGACACCGGCCAGCAGCCTGCTCAGCGTGGTCTTGCCCGCGCCGGACGGTCCGACCACGGACAGCCGCTCCCCTGGCCGCACCGTCAGGTCGACCCCGCGCAGCACCTCGCCGCCCCGCTCGTAGGCATAGCGCGCCCCGGTCACGTCGATGCGGTCGCCCGCCGGTTCCGGACCGTCGCCCTTCGGTACGGGACCCAGGGCCCGGGCGAGCCCCTCCACCCGGGCGAAGGAGGCACCGCTGTTCTGCAGTTGCTCGACCCGCATCAGGATCTCGTCGAGCGGCTGGCTGAACTGGCGCAGATACAGCGCGGCCGCCACCACCGCGCCCAGGCTCACCGTCCCTTGCGCGTGCAGCACCCCGCCGGCCAGGAGCACTCCGGCAACGGGCAGCACGTAGGAAACTTCCACCACGGGGAAGAACACCGTGCGAAGGTACAGCGTGCGGAACCGGGTGCGCCGGGACGTCTCCAGCGCCTCGCGGCTCGCGGCGGTCCGCACCTTCGCCAGCCGGAACGCCTCGACCGTGCGCGAGCCCGCCGCCGTCGCCGCGAGGATTTCGGCGACCTCGGAGGTGGCCGCGCCCTCGGCGAGGTAACCGGCCCGCGCCCGGCGCAGGTACCAGCGCAGGGCGAACCAGATAGGCACCAGGCCCACGACGCCCACAGCGCCGAGCAACGGGTCGAGCACGAAGACCGCGCCGAGCACGAACAGCGCCTGCACGGTGCTGATGAGCAGCTCGGGCCCGGCATCGCGCAGGGTGGTGCCGGCGGTGGCCACGTCGGCCGTGCCGCGCGCCGTCAGGTCGCCGGTGCCGGCCCGCTCCACCACGGACGCGGGCAGCGCCAGCGCACGGTCCACGAACTCCTCGCGCACCCGGGCCAACGTCCGCTCGCCGAACCGGTGCCCCATGTACCGCGCCCAGCGCACCAGCAGAAGCTGCGTCAGCGAGCACAGCAGGATGCCCAGTGCCATCCGGTCCACGGCACCGACCCCGCTCCCGGCCCGCACCGCGTCCACGATGCGCCCGAGCAGCCACGGCCCGGCCAGCCCCGCCGCGGCCGCCGCCGCGTTCAGCGCCAGGACACCGGTGAAGGCCCGCGCGTCGGCCCGCACCAGCCGCACGGCGGCGCGACGCACCTGGGCGGGTTCGGCGACCGGCAGGTGACGGCTCGTCATCGCACGACCTCCTCGGCCGCGTCCGCGTCCCGTGCCACCAGCGCCCGGTAGCCGGCCTCCTCCGCCAGCAGCCGCCGGTGGCTTCCGGTGGCCGTGACCTTGCCGTCGACCAGGAAGTGCACCACGTCCGCGCGGTCCAGGACGAGCGGGGAGGTGGTCGTCACCACGGTCGTACGGCCCTCGCGGGCCGCCCGCAGCCGGTCCGCCACCGTCGCCTCGGTGTGCGCGTCCAGCGCGGAGGTGGGCTCCACGGCGAGCAGCACCTCCGGGTCGGCCAGCAGCGCCCGCACCAGCCGTACGCGTTGGCGCTGGCCGCCGGAGACGTTGCGTCCCTGCGCGTCGATCGCCGAGTCGAGCCCTTCCGGCAGGCCCTGCACGATGTCGTCGGCCGCCGCCGTGTGCACGGCCCGAGCGATCTCCGCCTCGTCGATGTCGTCCGGCTCCCGGCATCCGCCGACCAGGTGCCGCAGTGTCCCGGCGAACAGGTCCGCCTCGTGGTCGGCGACCAGGATCCGCTCGCGGACCCGCGGCAGGGCGATCCTGTCCAGGCGCACGCCGCCCCAGGTGGCCTCGGAGGGCGCGTACCGGCCCAGGCGGTCGACGACGGCGGCGGCGTCGGCGGGCCGCGCCGCGGCCAGCGCGGTCAGCCGCCCGGGCAGCACCCGCACCCCCGACTCCGGATCGTGCAACGGCGACGGCTCGGCCGGCGCGCCCGCAGTGCCGACGTCCGGCGCGGGCTCCAGCCGCAGCAGCCGCACGACGCGCCGGGCGGCGACCACGCCCCGGCTGAGCTGGTAGCTGCCCTCGATCAGAAAGGCCACCGGCCACCCGGCCAGCACCGCGACATACCCGTACACCGAGACCAACTCACCGATGCTGATGGCGCCTTGGGCCGCCATCCGGGCCGCCAGCCAGGTCACCACGGCGAGGAACAGCGTCGGCAGCCCCACCCCGAGCGCCTGGATCCAACTGGTCACCGCCCCGACCCGATACCCCTGGGCGCGCAGCCCCTGCGAGTCCCGGCGGAAGGCGTCGGCGAACAGCGACTTGCCGCCGAGGCCGTTGAGGACGCGCAGCCCGCCCGCCAGGTCGCCGATCCGCGCGGTCAGCACGCCCTGCCGCTCGCGGTACTCCGTCTCCGTGCCCTGGAGCCGCCCGAGCAGCGGCCCGACGATCACGCCGAGCAGCGGCACTCCGACCAGCACCACCACGGCCAGCGGCACCGACAGCGTGAGCAGCAGCCCCGCGACCACGAGGTAGGCGACGACCGCGCCGACGCCCGGTCCGACGACCGTCAGGGACTGGCTGATCGTCTGCACGTCGCCCACCCCGATCGTTACCACCTCCCCGGCCCCGACCTGTGCGGGCAGCGTGGCACCCAGCCGTACCGCCTGCCGGACGACCACCTTCACCGTGCGAAAGTTGGCGTCCATCCGCACCCGGGTCATCGTGCGGTGCCGCATGATGCTGAGCCAGGCGTTGAACGCGCCCACCAGGAACAGCAGCGTCGTCCACCCAGCCAGCGCGACCATGTCGCCGGGCTCCAGACCCTCGTCGATCGCCTTGGCCATCAGATAGGGCGTCGCCGCCAGCAGCACCATCCAGGTGCTGCCGAACACCGCCCCGGCGACGGACCGCCCCGGCTGCCGGGTCACCAGCCACCACAGGTACCGCGGGCCGCTGCGGCAGTCGGCGTCGCCGGGGTCCTCGTATGCGTCGATCATCCGCGCCGGATCCCCCGTTCGCTCATGCAAGGCTCTCCCGCCAGGCCCGGTGCAGCTCCGAGAACCGCCCGGTGCCCGCGATCAACTGGTCCGGGCTGCCGTCCTCGACGATGCGCCCGTGTTCCATCACCAGCACCCGGTCGGCGATCTCCACGGTGGACAGCCGGTGGGCGATCACCACCGCCGTACGCCCTCGCAGCACCGTGGCCATCGCCGTCTGCACCGCCCGCTCGCCCGGGATGTCCAGCGAGCTGGTCGCCTCGTCGAGGATGAGCACGGCCGGATCGGCGAGCAACGCCCGTGCGAAGGAGACCAGTTGCCGCTGGCCCGCGGAGATGCGGCCGCCCCGCTTGCGTACGTCCGTGTCGTAGCCGTCGGGCAGGGCGCTGATGAAGTCGTGCGCGCCGATCGCCTTCGCCGCCTGCTCGATCTCCTCACGGGTGGCGTCCGGGCGGCCGATCGCGATGTTCTCCGCGACCGTGCCGGAGAACAGGAAGGCCTCCTGCGTCACCATGACCACCCCGCGCCGCAGTTCGGTCACGCCGAGTTCGCGCAGGTCCACCCCGTCGAGCAGCACGCGCCCGGCGGAGGGGTCGTAGAAGCGGGCCAGCAGCTTGGCCAGGGTGGTCTTGCCCGCGCCGGTGGAGCCGACCACGGCGACGGTCTGCCCGGCCGGAACGACCAGTTCGAAGCGGGGCAGCACCTCGCCGCCGGTGCGGTAGCCGAAGCTGACCCCGTCGAAGACCACCTCGCGGCCGGGCAGGTCCGACCTCGGCGCCGGGAGCGGCCGCGGCGCCGTCGGCTCGGGCACGGACGGCGTCTGCGCCAGCAAACCGGCGATCTTCTCCAGCGAGGCGGCCGCCGACTCGTACGAGTTGAGGAACATGCCGAGCCGGTCGATCGGGTCGTACAGCCGGCGCAGGTACAGCACCGCAGCCGCCAGCACCCCCAGCTCCAGCGAGCCGTCCGCCACCCGGTAGGCACCCCACAGCACGATCACCGCGACCGTCGTGTTGGCCACCAGCCGGGAACTGACGACATAGCGGGCCATCTCCAGCAGGGCGTCGCCGTTGGTGCGCTCGTGGCGCCCGTTCAGGACGCGGAAACCGGCGTCGTTGGCGGCCTCGCGACGGAACGCGCGCACCGGCCGGATGCCGTTCATCGTCTCCACGAACTTCACGATCACCGCGGCGATCGCCGTCGACCGCTCCTGGAACACCCGCCCCGCGCGCCGCCGGTACGCCCGGATCAGCAGGTACAGCGGCGCGAAGGACGCCACCGCCACCGCGCCGAGCCCCAGGTCCAGCCACAGCAGCATCGCCGAGATGCAGACGAAGGACAGCACGACCGAGACGAGCTCGTCGAGCCCCTCGCTGAGCAGTTCGCGCAGCGACTCCACGTCCGTGGTGGAGCGGGAGATCAGCCGGCCCGAGGTGTAGCGCTCGTGGAAGTCCACGCTGAGCGCCTGCCCATGGCGGAAGATCCGGCCCCGCAGGTCCAGCAGCACGTCCTGGCTGACCCGGGCCGAGGCGATGATGAACGCCCACTGGAGCGCGCCGGAGGCGAGCGCGCACAGCAGATAGCCGACCGCCACCGCGACCAGCGGGCCGTGGTGGTGGTCGCGGAACGCCGGTACGGCGGTGTCGATCGCGTACGCCACCAGCAGCGGGCCCGCCTGGACGGCCGCCTGCTGGAGCAGCAGCAGGAGTGTGGTGCCGGCGACCCGGGCCTTCATGGGGGCGAGCAGGGAGCGCAGCAGGGCGGAGGTGGCGCCCGGGGGAGTGGGCAGGACGTCGCGGTCGAAGGGGTCGCCGGTGCCCTCGGGGCGCGGCGGGTCCTGCTCGTCCCCGGTGGCCGGTACGGGCTTCGTGGGGGCCGTCATCGCTCGTCGTCCTCTTCTTGCGGTCCTTGCGGTCCTTGCGGTCCTTGCGGTCCTTCCGGTTCTCCCGGTCCTTGCTGTTCTCCCGGCTCTTCCGGCTCTTCCGGCGAGCGTCCGCCCGACATCAGGTGGGCGTACTCGGCGTTGGTGCGCAGCAGTTCGTGGTGGGTGCCCACGGCGGTGATGCGGCCGTCGGAGAGCAGGGCGACCCGGTCGGCGAGCAGGACCGTGGAGGGGCGGTGCGCCACGATCAGGGCGGTGGTGTCGGCCAGGACCTGGCGCAGGGCCGCCTCCACGGCCGCCTCGGTGTGCACGTCCAGGGCGGACAGCGGGTCGTCCAGGATCAGGAACCGGGGCCGCCCGACGACGGCACGGGCCAGCGCGAGGCGCTGCCGCTGGCCGCCGGAGAGGCTGAGGCCCTGCTCGCCCACCTGGGTCGCGGTGCCCTGGGGGAGGGTGTGCGCGAATCCGGCCTGGGCGACGGACAGCGCGCGGTCCAGTTCGGCCTCCCCGGCGCTGCCGTCGGAGCCCATCAGGACGTTGTCGCCGACGCTCGCCGAGAACAGGGTCGGCTCCTCGAAGGCCACCGCGACCAGCGAGCGCAGCTCCTCGCGGGACATCGCGGTGATGTCCTCGCCGTCCAGCGTGATCCGGCCCGAGGTCACCTCGTGGAGGCGGGGGACGAGCGCCGTCAGGGTCGTCTTGCCGCTTCCGGTCGCCCCGACCAGGGCCATCGACTCACCGGGGCGGATGTGCAGGTCGATACGGTCCAGGAGGGGCTGGGAGCCGGGCGGCGCGTCAGGGTAGCGGAAGCGGACGTTGTCGAAGCGGAGCCCTTCGCGCGCCGGGTCCGGCGACGCCGGGCCGCGCGAGCCGCCGCCCGGCACCGGCGTACGCGCGCCGCGCACCGACGGCTCCCCGGACTCCGGTTCCTCGTCCATCACTTCGAAGTACCGCTCGGTCGCCGTCGCCGCCTCCTGGCTCATCGCCAGCAGGAAGCCGATCGACTCCACCGGCCAGCGCAGGGCGAGTGCCGTGGACAGGAAGGCGACCAGCGTCCCCGCCGAAAGACCGCCCGAGGCGACCTGCACCGCGCCCACCACCAGCGTGGCCCCGATGGCCACTTCCGGCAGGGTCATGATGACCGCCCAGATGGCCGCCAGCAGACGGGCCTTGCGCAACTCCGTGCCCCGCAGGGTCCGCGACAGGTCGCGGAACGCCCGCGCCTGACTGCGGTGCCGGCCGAACCCCTTGATGACACGGATGCCGAGCACGCTCTCCTCGACCACCGTCGTCAGGTCCCCGACCTGGTCCTGTGCCAGCCGCGCCACATGCGCGTACCGCTTCTCGAAGACCGCGCTCAACGCGATCAGCGGCACGGCGGGCGCCAGCATCACCAGCCCCAGCGTCCAGTCCTGCATCAGCATGATGACCACGCCCACGAGGATCGTGACCCCGTTGACCAGCAGGAACGTCAACGGGAAGGCGAGGAACATGCGCAGCAGCATCAGGTCCGTCGTGCCCCGGGACAGCAACTGCCCGGACGCCCACCGGTCGTGGAAGGAGACCGGCAGCCGTTGCAGATGCCGGAACAGGTCCGCCCGCATCTCCGCCTCGACGTTCGACAGCGGCCGCGCCACCAGCCACCGCCGCAGCCCGAACAGCAGCGCCTCGCCCACCCCGAGCAGCAGCAGGTACAGCGCGCCGAGCCACACGCCGCGCGGATCCCGGTCGGCGATCGGCCCGTCCACCATCCACTTCAGGACGAGCGGGATCACCAGCCCCACGCAGGAGGCGACGACCGCGATGAACGCGGCGGTGAACAGCCGTCCGCGGACGGGCCGCACGTACGGCCACAGGCGCAGCAGCGAACGGACGGCCGAACGGCCGGTCGGACCGGAGCGGTCGGTGCGGTCCTCGAGGGTGTCAGGTGTCGTGGGCATCACGGGCGAGCCTACGGACCGGCGCCGACAACTCCCACCGAGTTTTGGCCGGACCGGACTCCGCCGCTGGTCCTACGACCTGCGTGTTCGACCGCGGGAACCAGGCCGGGGCCGGTCCGGTCGTAGGGCCGCATCAACCGATCGGCTGATGCGGCTTCGAGCGCGCCGGGCGATGTACGCGGACCCCGCCGGCCGGGATCGTTGAGCCATGTCCGTCATCGAAGTCAGCGAACTGCGCAAGTCCTACGGCGGCCGGACCGTCGTCGACGGCGTCTCCTTCGCCGTCGAGGAGGGCGAGATCTTCGGCGTCCTCGGCCCGAACGGCGCCGGCAAGACCACCACCGTCGAGTGCGTCGAGGGCCTGCGCGTCCCCGACGCGGGCCGTGTCCGCGTCACCGGTCTCGACCCCGTCGCGGACCACGAACAGGTCGCCCGCGTGCTCGGCGCCCAGCTCCAGCAGAGCGAGTTGCAGGCCAAGCTCACCGTCCGCGAGGCGCTTCAGCTGTACGCGTCCTTCTACCCGAATCCGGCCGACTGGCGGCCGCTGGCCGAACGCCTCGGCCTGGAGCAGAAGCTCACCACTTGCTTCGCCAAGCTCTCCGGCGGCCAGAAGCAGCGGCTGTTCATCGCGCTCGCCCTCATCGGCAACCCCCGGATCGTCGTGCTCGACGAGCTGACCACCGGGCTCGACCCGCGCGCCCGCCGCGACACCTGGCAGCTCATCGAGGACGTCCGGGCCCGCGGCGTCACCATCCTCCTGGTCACGCACTTCATGGAGGAGGCGCAGCGGCTGTGCGACCGGATCGCCGTCATCGACCGGGGACGGATCGCCGCCCTGGACACCCCGCACGGCCTGATCCGGCGCTCGGCCGGCGCCACCGTCATCAGCTTCACCCCGTCCGAGCCGCTGGACGACCGTGATCTGAACGCCCTGCCCGAACTCGCCTCCATCGCCCGCAAGGACGGCCGGATCACCCTCTCCGGGACCGACGAGACCGTCAACGCCGTCATCACGCTGCTCGCCCGCCACCACATCACGGCCCATCAACTCCGCGTCACCGACGCCACACTCGACGACGCCTTCCTGGATCTGACGGAGGTCGAGGCATGAGCAACACCCTGGTCAACCCGGCCGTACTGCGCGCCGAGATCCGCCTGTTCGGCCGTGAGCCCGGCGCGATCTTCTGGATCCTGCTGTTCCCCACCCTGCTCCTGGTGATCCTCGGTTCCATCCCGTCCTTCCGGGAGGCCGACCCGTCCTTCGGGGGCCTGCGCCCCATCGACGCCTACGTGCCGGTCGCGGTGCTGCTCGGGCTGATCCTCGGCGGGCTCCAGGGCATGCCGCAGGTCCTCACCGGCTACCGCGAACGCGGCATCCTGCGCCGGATGTCCACCACCCCGGTCCGGCCCGCCGCCCTGCTGTCCGCGCACATGGTGGTGTTCGGGGGCGCGGCCCTGGCCTCGGCGCTGCTCTCGCTCACCGTCGGCCGGCTCGCCTTCGACGTGACCCCGCCGAGGCAGCCCTTCGGCTACGTCGTCGCCCTGCTGCTGGCGGTGTTCGCCGCGCTCGCCCTGGGCGCGGTGATCTCCGCGCTGTCCCGCACCACGAGGATCGCGGGAGCGATCGGGTCCGCGGCGCTCTTCCCGATGATGTTCTGCGCGGGCGTGTGGCTACCGGTGCAGGCCATGCCGGACCTGCTCGCCCGGATCGTCGGCTGGACCCCGTTCGGCGCCGCGGCCCAGGCCCTGAACCAGGCGGCGGAGGGCCACTGGCCGGGCTGGTCCCACCTGGGCGTGACGGCCGCGTGGGCGGCGTTGCTCACCGCGGCGGCCTCCCGCTGGTTCCGCTGGGAGTGAGCGGCGACGTGCGTGGCTCCCGGCTCCACACTGAGGGGATGGACGACATCGAGGTGGTCGAACGGCGGTGGGCCGCGTTCCACCGCTGGGGGCCTGCCGGGTTGCTGGCCCTGGGCACCCTGGTCGCCTCGGCGGCGGCCGACGCGGTCGGCATGACGAGCGAGAAGTGGTACGCGGCCGCCGGCCTGGTCGTCGCGGCCGCCGCCCTGGAGGTGTGGTGGAGGCGGGCTTCCCGTGCCCGGCCCGGCCCGTCGGGCGCGAGCGCCGCCTACTACGGCGTGCGCTGGGCACTCGGCTTCGCCCTGACCTGGCTGAACCCCCTGTTCGCCTTCTACGCCGTCACCGGCTACTTCGGTGCCGACCGGCTGCTGCCGCCACGGCTGCGCAAGACCGGTCTGTTTGCCACCGCCGTGACCGTCGCGGGCTCCCAGGCGGGCGGGATGCCCCCGCGCGGGGAGATGGGGTGGGTCTTCTTCGGGGTGATCCTCGCGGCGAACATCATGCTGCTCACGCTGTTCGCCCACCTAGCCGGCCTCGAGGACGCCCGGGCCCGCACCCAGGCCGAGACCATCGCCGAACTGGGCCGCACCAACGCGGCGTTGCAGCAGGCCCTGGACGAGAACGCCGCTCTGCACGCCCAACTCCTCGTCCAGGCCCGCGAGGCCGGGGTCGCCGATGAGCGCCGGCGGCTGGCCGCCGAGATCCACGACACCCTCGCCCAGGGCCTGACCGGCATCATCGCCCAGCTCCAGGTCGTCGCCGGCACACCGGACGAGGCCGTGGCGCGCGAGCACGTCGACCGCGCCCTCGGCCTCGCCCGGCACAGCCTGGGCGAGGCCCGCCGCTCCGTGCACAACCTCGCCCCCATGGCCCTCGACGGCAACGGCCTGCCCGAGGCACTCAAGCGGACCGTCGCCGAGTGGGGCGAGCGCATTGGCGCACGGGCTGACTTCACCGTCACCGGCACCGCCGAGCAATTGCACGACGAAGTCGCGGCCACCCTGCTGCGCATCACCCAGGAGGCCCTGTCCAACGCCGCCCGGCACGCCGGCGCCTCCCGCGTCGGCGTCACCCTGTCCTTCATGGGTGACGAGGTCGTGCTCGACATCCGCGACGACGGCCACGGCTTCGACCCCCTCGCCGTGCCCGAACGCACCCGCGCCGGCGGCTTCGGCCTCGACGGCATGCGCGCCCGCGCCGAGCGCATCGCGGGCTCCCTCACGGTCGAGTCGGAACCGGGGCACGGCACGGCGGTCTCGGCTCGCGTACCGTTGGTACGCCATGACCGATGACGCCGTGATCTCCCTGCTGATCGTCGACGACCATCCCGTCGTGCGCGACGGCCTGCGCGGCATGTTCGAGTCCGCGCCCGGATTCACCGTCCTCGGCGAGGCCTCGGGCGGCGTGGAGGCCCTGGAGCGGGCCGCGGCACTCGACCCGGACGTGATTCTGATGGACCTGCGCATGCCGGGCGGCTCGGGCGTGGACGCCATCCGCGAGCTGACCCGCTGCGGCGCCCGCGCCAAGGTGCTCGTGCTGACCACGTACGACACCGACTCCGACACCCTGCCCGCGATCGAGGCGGGCGCGACCGGCTACTTGCTCAAGGACGCTCCGCGCGACGAGCTGTTCACCGCCGTCCGCGCCGCCGCCGAGGGCCGTACGGTCCTCTCCCCGGCCGTGGCCTCCCGGCTGGTCTCCGCGGTCCGCGCGCCCGCACGCGGCAACGAGCCGCTGTCGGCCCGCGAGCGCGAGGTGCTGGCCCTGGTCGCCAAGGGCACCTCCAACCGGGAGATAGCCCGCGAGCTGTTCATCAGCGAGGCCACCGTGAAGACCCACCTCACCCACCTGTACGCCAAACTCGGCGTCAAGGACCGCGCGGCGGCGGTCGCAGTCGCGTACGACCGGGGCATCCTCGGATAGAGCCTCTCTATTCCGCCACCTTGAGCAGCAGCACGCACCTCGCCGGCACCGTGATCGCGGCGCCCGCGGTGTGCGCCACGCCCGGCGCCCGAGCCTGCTCCTCGCGCGAGGTGTCCACGATCACCTCGTACCGCCGGGCCCACGGCGGCCCCGGCAGCACGAAGTCCACCGGGCGGTCCCCGGCGTGCAGCACCGCCAGGAAGCTGTCGTCGACGATCGGGTCACCGCGCTCGTCGCGGCCCGGGATGTCCCGGCCGGACAGGTACATCCCCAGGGTGGCCGCGGGGGCGTACCAGTCCCCTTCCGTCATCTCCGTGCCGCACGGCGTGAACCAGGCCAGGTCCCGCAGACCGTCCGCCGAGTGCGCGCGCCCCGAGAAGAACGCGCGGCGGCGCAGCACCGGATGCCGGTGGCGCAGCCCGATCAGACGGGCGGTCAGCTCCGCCAGCTCCCGCCAGCCGGGGTCCTCCAGCAGGCTCCAGTCCAGCCAGCCGGTCTCGTTGTCCTGGCAGTAGGCGTTGTTGTTGCCGCCCTGGGTGCGTCCCAGCTCGTCGCCCGCGACCAGCATCGGCACCCCCGTCGACAGCAGCAGGGTGGTCATGAGGTTGCGCAACTGCCCGCGCCGCAGTGCCCGCACCCGCTCGTCGTCCGTCTCCCCTTCCGCCCCGCAGTTCCAGGAGCGGTTGTCGTCGGTGCCGTCCCGGTTGCCCTCGCCGTTGGCCTCGTTGTGCTTGCGCTCGTAGGACACCAGGTCGCGCAGGGTGAAACCGTCGTGCGAGGTGACGAAGTTGACGGAGGCGTAGGGGCGGCGGCCGCCCCAGGCGTACAGGTCGCTGGAGCCGGACAGCCGGTAGCCCATCTCCCGCACGTCCGGCAGCGCGTGCCGCCAGAAGTCCCGCACCGTGTCGCGGTAGCGGTCGTTCCACTCCGTCCACAGCGGCGGGAAGGCGCCCACCTGGTAGCCGCCCGAGCCGACGTCCCACGGCTCGGCGATCAGCTTGACCCGGCGCAGCACCGGGTCCTGCGCGATGACCGCGAGGAACGGCGAGAGCATGTCGACGTCGTGCATGGCGCGGGCCAGCGCGGCGGCGAGGTCGAAGCGGAAGCCGTCCACGCCCATCTCCGTCACCCAGTACCGCAGCGAGTCGGTGATCAGACGCAGCACGTTCGGCTGGACCACGTGCAGGGTGTTGCCGCAGCCCGTGTAGTCGGTGTACCTGCGGGCGTCCGGCTGGAGGCGGTAGTAGCGCTGGTTGTCGACGCCCTTCAGGGACAGCGTCGGACCGAACTCGCCGGCCTCCGCCGTGTGGTTGTAGACCACGTCGAGGATCACCTCGATACCGGCCGCGTGCAGCGCGCGCACCATCCGCTTGAACTCGCCCACCTGAGCTCCCGCGGTGCCGGAGGCGGCGTAGCCGGCGTGCGGGGCGAAGTAGCCGATCGAGTTGTAGCCCCAGTAGTTGCGCAGGCCGCGGCGCAGCAGATGGTCCTCGTGCGCGAACTGGTGCACCGGCAGCAGCTCCACCGCCGTCACGCCCAGCTTCACCAGGTGCTCGATCGCCGCCGGGTGGGCGAGACCGGCGTACGTCCCGCGCAGCTCCTCGGGAATCCCCGGGTGCAGCTTGGTGAAGCCGCGCACATGCAGTTCGTAGATCACCGAGTCCGCCCACGGCGTACCGGGGCGGCCGTCGTCGGACCAGTCGTCGTCATCGTGGACCACGACGCCCTTGGGCACGTACGGCGCCGAGTCCCGCTCGTCGCGCACGGTGTCCGCGACCTGCTGGTCCGGCCAGTCGCGCACGTGCCCGTAGACCTCCGGCGGCAGCCGGAACTCACCGTCCACCGCGCGCACGTACGGGTCGAGCAGCAGCTTCGCCGGGTTCCAGCGGGCGCCCGTCCACGGGTCCCAGCGGCCGTGCACCCGGTAGCCGTAGCGCTGCCCCGGCATGACACCGGGCACGAAGCCGTGCCAGGTCTCGTGCGTCAGCTCGGTCAGCGCGACCCTCGTCTCCTCCGCGTCCGGGCCCGGCCCGTCGAACAGGCACAGTTCGACCGCCTCCGCCCCGCCCGCCCACAGCGCGAAGCCGGTGCCCGGCGCCCCGTCCGGGCCCGCCCGGAAACGTGCGCCCAGCGGCGTCGGCGCACCCGGCCACACGGGCACGACGGGTGGCGGCGCGGCCCGGTGCGCGCCGTTCACGGCGGCGGACGGCCGCCCCTTGTCGGTGGCGCGCCCGCCCGCCACCGCCTCCTGCTCGGCTGCGCTGGACACCAGGGCGGCCCCTCTTTTCGGCTGTGCGGCTCTGTGCGGCTCTTCCGGCTCGTGTGCGCCTCCGGCCCGCCCCCCTGCGGCCGACCCCCGGTCGCGGCTCCCCGTCGCGCGGTCCTCCCCACTGTTCTGCCCAGAGCTTGCCTCGCACTCACGTTTCCCGGGGCCGCACCGGCCGCCGTGCCGGCTTGGCCGGGGCTGGTTCGGCAAGGCCCGACTCGACTTCCGGCCCGTCAGTTCTGGCCCCGGGCCCCAAGTCGCCGTCGAACTGCCTCTGAAGGACGTCGAGGAGGAATGGAAGACGGGCCGCACGGTGAAGTAACCAAATGAGGTTCGGCGTTGAGCCGCGAGCGGTGTTGACGGGAGCTGTGGAACTTGGGACGGAACAGTGACAATCGCCTGACAACTCGCCTCTGACCTTGTGGTTACTATGCGCCAGAGCGCGTACGACGCGCTGGGGTACGGGCCGGGGGCCGGCCCGGGGAGGGGAGAAACAAGTGAATGTGCGGCCGATATCGGGGGCGTCGGTGGATGCGCGGGGACGACGGGGAAGCAAGGGGCTGCTGGCGCTGGCCTCCGGGGTGCTGCTTCTCGCCGTCACCGCGTGCGGGGGAGGCGGCGCCCAGGGTCCGGCGTCCAATGGGGGGAAGGGCAAGGGGTCCGAGACGGCCCGCAGTGAGCAGTCGGAGGCGGTCGTGACCATCGCGCCCGAGAACGGCGCGAAGTCCGTCGACACCAGCGGCGCCCTCAAGGTCGGTGCGAGCAAGGGCAAGCTGACCCAGGTCGTCGTCAAGGACGCCAAGGGCACCGCGATAGCCGGGCGGATATCCGCCGACGGCTCGGCGTGGACCCCGGACATCCACCTGGCCGCGTCGACCAAGTACACGGTGCACGCCGTCGCCAAGGACTCCGAGGGCCGTGAGGCGGCCGAGGACTCCAGCTTCACCACGCTGACGCCGCAGAACACCTTCGTCGGCCACTTCACCCCGGAGGACGGCTCCACCGTCGGCGTCGGAATGCCGTTCTCCCTCCGCTTCACCCGGGGCATCACGGACCCGAAGGCCGTCGAGAAGGCGATCGAGATCAAGACCGAGCCGGCCGTCGAGGTCGCCGGCCACTGGTTCGGCAACGACCGCCTCGACTTCCGGCCCGAGCAGTACTGGAAGGCCGGCACCAAGGTCACCGTCAAGCTCGCCCTCGACGGCGTCGAGGGCCGCTCCGGCGTCTACGGCAAGCAGACCAAGACCGTCTCCTTCACCATCGGCCGCAACCAGGTCTCCGTGGTCGACGCCAAGAAGCACACGATGAAGGTCATGCGGGAGGGCAAGGTCGTCAGGACCATCCCCATCACCGCCGGCAAGCCGGGCAACGCCACCTGGAACGGCCAGATGGTCATCAGCGAGAAGTTCAAGGTGACCCGGATGGACGGCGCGACGGTCGGCTTCACCGACTCCGACGGCAAGAGCGAGTACGACATCGATGACGTGCCGCACGCCATGCGCCTGACCGCCTCGGGCACCTTCATCCACGGCAACTACTGGGGCGGCGGCGCCTTCGGCAACTACAACGCCAGCCATGGCTGCGTCGGCCTGCGCGACGTGCGCGGCGGCTACGACAGCGGGGTGCCGGCCGCCTGGTTCTTCAACCGCTCGATGATCGGCGACGTGGTTGTCGTGAAGAACTCCCAGGACCGGACCGTCGCCCCGGACAACGGGTTCAACGGCTGGAACATGTCCTGGGAGGACTGGAAGGCCTGACCCTTCCCCTGACGCCTCCACTGACGGCTCCGCCCGGTGTGATCGACCGCACCGGGCGGGTTGCCGTTAGTGGACGTTAACCTGCAGTCATGACCGTATCTCTGGAAGTCGCCGAGGGCGTCGGCACGCTGCGCCTGGACCGCCCGCCCATGAACGCGCTCGACGTCGCGACGCAGGACCGGATCAAGGAGCTCGCCGAGGAGGCCACCC
Organism: Streptomyces sp. NPDC004721; assembly: GCF_053601495.1. Lineage (NCBI taxonomy): Bacteria > Bacillati > Actinomycetota > Actinomycetes > Kitasatosporales > Streptomycetaceae > Streptomyces > Streptomyces sp. NPDC004721. Next base: position 213,620 of record NZ_JBSGBZ010000009.1, on the reverse strand, counting down.
GCCGCGAGGACGTGCGCGCCGTGGTGATCTACGGCGGCGAGAAGGTGTTCGCGGCCGGCGCGGACATCAAGGAGATGCAGGTGATGGACCACGCGGCGATGGTCGTGCGGGCCCGCGCCCTGCAGGACTCCTTCACCGCCGTGGCCCGCATCCCCAAGCCGGTGGTCGCCGCGGTCACGGGCTACGCGCTGGGCGGCGGCTGCGAGCTCGCGCTCTGCGCGGACTACCGCATCGCTGCCGACAACGCCAAGCTCGGCCAGCCGGAGATCCTGCTCGGCCTCATCCCCGGCGCGGGCGGCACCCAGCGGCTGTCCCGGCTGATCGGCCCCTCCCGGGCCAAGGACCTCATCTTCACGGGCCGTCAGGTCAAGGCCGACGAGGCTCTCGTGCTCGGCCTGGTGGACCGCGTGGTTCCGGCCGCAGAGGTGTACGAGGCCGCGCACACCTGGGCCGCCCGGCTCGCGCAGGGACCCGCGATCGCGCTGCGCGCCGCCAAGGAGTCGGTCGACGCCGGCCTGGAGACGGACCTCGAGACCGGGCTCGCCATCGAGCGCAACTGGTTCGCGGGCCTGTTCGCCACGGAGGACCGCGAGCGCGGCATGCGCAGCTTCATCGAGGAGGGTCCCGGCAAGGCGAAGTTCCGGTGAATCCTCGCCCATGGCCTTGCAATTGACATGATGTCTGATTCGGTCCCCCCGGCGGGTGGTTTGTGGCAGCCTTGAGCCAGCCGTGAGTCTGCCTTGCCGAGGGAGCCGGTCGATTGCCTCCAACCGATCCGTCCGCCCAGGTCAACGGGGCTGCTGACGGGCCCGATGTGCCACCGGCATATGCCGTTCGAATCCCGCGCGGGGAGGGCCCCCAGAGGGCGTATTCCGCCGGAACGGCCCCCCGGGAGGTCGCGGACGGCCATGATGGGGGCATGGCGGGGCTGGAAGGCATCGAACAGCCGCGGGAACAGTCACGTGCGACCGCGACGCGCTGGTCGCCTGCGGTCGAGGACGAACGGGCTCTCAAGGCGCTGGAGTTGTACGGCAATCCGACGGAGTCCGAGGTTCCGCTCCCGTCCCGCCCCGAATCCGCCGCCACCGCCCGCAGGCTCGCCCAGGTCGTCGTCCTGCGGCAGTGGGGACTGTCCCCGAAACTGGCCGAGGACACCGTCCTGCTCGTCTCCGAACTCGTCGGGAACGCGGTGCGGCACACCGGCGCCCGCGTCTTCGGTCTGCGGATGCGCCGCCGCCGCGGGTGGCTCCGCGTCGAGGTCCGCGATCCCTCCCGAGGGCTGCCCTGCCTGATGCCCGTACAGGAGCTGGACATCAGCGGGCGCGGCCTGTTCCTCGTCGACAAGCTGTCCGACCGCTGGGGGGTCGACCTGCTGCCGCGGGGCAAGACGACGTGGTTCGAGATGCGTGTGGCCGACCGCTGACCGCGCCACCCGCCATGGCTGACCGACGCTCATCTCGTATCAATACGTGTGAATCGCCCGTTTTCTTACCCTTCCCCTCTTAAATGGTGCGGGTGACCACGACCGATCGCCGCGGCGTGCTGCGGGCCGGTGCCGGGCTCGTCGCCGGGGGCGCGCTCGCCGCCGGGTGTTCCTCCACCGGCGCCGCCCCGTCCGCCACCGCATCCTCGGCCTCCTCCGCCGAGTCCCCGCCCGCCGGCACTCCGCAGGCCGCGCCCGCGCCGCGGCCCTTTCCCCGGCAGCCCGCGCAGATCACCCACGGCCCGCGCGACCGGCCCCGCGTCGCCCTCACCTTCCACGGCCAGGGCGACCCCGAGATCGCCCGCAGCCTGCTCACCGAGGCCGAGAAACACGGCGCCCGCCTCACCGTGCTCGCCGTCGGCACCTGGCTCGACCAGTATCCGCAGCTGGCCCGCCGGATCCTCGACGGCGGCCACGACCTCGGCAACCACACCCAGCGCCATGTGGCCGTCAACGCCATGGCGGAGGCCGACGCACGCGCGGAGATCACCGGCTGCGCGGACCGGCTGAAGCGGCTCACCGGCTCGATCGGCACCTGGTTCCGCCCCTCGCGCGCGCCGACCGCCTCCCCGCTGGTCCAGCGGCTGGCCCGGGCGGCCGGGTACCCGCACGTGCTGTCCTACGACGTCGACTCGCTCGACTACACCCGGCCCGGCGCCCCGGCCGTCACCCGCAAGGTCCTGGCGGAGGTCCGCAACGGATCCGTGGTGAGCCTGCACTTCGGATACCCGGACACCGTCACCGCCCTCCCCGACGTACTCACAGAACTCGACCGCCGCGGCCTCCACGCGGTCACCACCACGGAGCTGCTGAGCTGATGCCACTCACTTCCATCGCCCGGGCCCTGACCGCCGGCGCCGCCTGCCTCGCGCTCACCGCGCTGTCCGCCTGCACCGGCGGCGGCTCGAAGAACCACGCCGACGAGTCCCTCGCCAGCAAGGAGCCCGCCCGGCCCGCCCAGCAGCAGGTCGCCGACGTGCTGCCCGGCATGCCGCCGGTCCTCGACCCGACCGACGTCTACGCCGCCGACCGCCCGGGCAAACTCTCCCCGGTCGTCAAGGACTTCCCGTCCCGCGTCTACGTCCCCAACACCAACTCCAACACCGTGACGGTCATCGACCCCGAGACGTACAAGGTCATCGAGACCATCCCGGTGGGCCACCAGCCCCAGCACGTCGTGCCGTCCTGGGACCTGAAGACGCTGTGGGTCAACAACGACCTCGGCAACTCCCTGACCCCCATCGACCCGAGAACCGGCAAGGCGGGCAAGCCGGTCGACGTGCACGACCCGTACAACCTCTACTTCACGCCCGACGGCAAGTACGCCGTCGTCATGGCCTCCAAGGACCACCAGCTCGTCTTCCGCGACGCGCACACCATGAAGACGGTCAAGGCCGTCCCGGTCGCCTGCGCCGGCGTCAACCACGCCGACTTCTCCCTGGACGGCCGCTACTTCATCGTCTCCTGCGAGTTCAGCGCCGAACTGCTCAAGGTCGACACCGCGAAGATGGAGGTCGTCGGACAGCAGAAGCTGGACTTCCGCGGCGCCATGCCGCAGGACGTGAAGGTCTCGCCCGACGGCAAGAAGTTCTACATCGCCGACATGGTGGCCAACGGGATGTGGATCCTGAACGGTGACACCTTCGGCAAGCCGGGCTTCCTGCCCACCGGCAAGGGCGCCCACGGCTTGTACGTCAGCCGCGACTCCCGCGAGATGTACATCTCCAACCGCGGCGAGGGCACCATCTCCGTCTTCGACTTCGCCCAGGACAAGTTGACCAAGAAGTGGCGCCTGCCGCACGGCGGCAGCCCCGACATGGGCGGCGTCTCCACCGACGGCAAGGTCCTGTGGCTGTCGGGCCGTTACAACTCCGAGGTGTACGCCATCGACACCCGAACCGGCGCCCAGCTCGCCCGCATCAAGGTCGGCAGCGGTCCGCACGGCCTCGCGGTGTACCCCCAACCGGGCCGCTACTCCCTGGGTCACACGGGCATCTTCCGCTGACCCGCGTCGGGTTGGCACCGGTCGGACACGTCCTGGACACGCCACGACCGGGTGACGATCCGCCGTCCGCCGCGGAACCGGGATCGGGCCGTGCGTGATCACCGCTCGTCCGCGGCGGCGGACCACCGCGTCCCTCTCCGCCGTCCTCGCCACCACGGCCCCGACCGCCCCCACGACCGCGGCCCCGGCACGACCGCGGCCCGGGCCGCCGCCCCTGCCTGCCCTCGGTTCGACGACAGGATCAAGGCCGGCTGCGAGAGCAACCCGCACCACCGGCCGTGGCACTGATCCCGCCGCCGCCCAGCGCTCGCCTTGAGTCTCCAGCCGCTGGAAGGTCCACACTCGCCGACATGACCGAAGACGGCACCGGCCTTCTCACCATCGGCGAGCTGGCCCGGGTCACCGGACTGACCGTACGCACCATCCGCTACTGGTCGGACGAGGGCGCCCTGCCCCCGGTGGCCCGCTCCACGGGCGGCTACCGCCTCTACGACGCGGCCTCCGTCGCCCGCCTGGAGCTGATCCGCACCCTGCGCGAGCTGGGCCTCGGCCTGGCCGACGTGCGCAGGGTGCTCGCGGGGGAGCGGACGGTCGCGGAGGTCGCGGCAGCCCACGTGGCCGCGCTGGACGCGCAGATCCGCTCCCTGAAGGTGACCCGGGCGGTGCTGTCGACCGTGGCCCGGCGCGGCTCGAGTGCGGAGGAGATGACCCTGATGAACAAACTGGCCCGGCTGTCTGCGACCGAACGCAGACGGATCATGGAGGAGTTCGTGGAGGAGATGTTCCACGGCCTCGACACCGCCGATCCGGAGATCCGGGAACGTATGCGGCGCACCGCGATGGACCTGCCCGAGGAGCCGACACCCGAGCAGGTCGACGCCTGGGTGGAACTGGCCGAACTGGTGCGGGACCCGGAGTTCCGGACCCAGATGCGCAGGGCGGCCGAGTTCAACGCCGCCGACCGCGGCCACGAGACGCCCGCCGGGGCGTCCATGTGGTTCGTCAAGCGGCTCGTCCAACTGGCAGGGCAGGCCCTGGAACGCGGCCTCGCCCCGGAGGCACCCGAAGCCGACGAGGTGCTGGACGACCTCCTCGGCAACGCCGACCACGCGGCCGTCCTCGCTCGCCTGGAGGCGTCCCACAACACCAGGCTCGCCCGCTACCGCGAACTGCTGGCGACCCTGAAGGGCACGTCCGCTCCGACGTACGAGAGGGAGTTCGCCTGGGTGATCGCCGCCCTGCGGGCCCGCGTGCACGGCTGACGGCGAGGGCCGTACGGGCCCGGCGACGGTGCGGGGCGGCGCCGGGCCCGATGGGGTGGTGCTGCTTGAGGTAGACGATGCCGTCCGTGGTGACGGCGGGGCAGCCCGAGGTGCCGACGACCACGACCTTGACGGTGTGCTTCGCGCTGGTGGACCAGGTCTTGGTCCAGATCGCCTCACGGTAGTTGGTCGTCACCGACTTCAGGTCGACCGTGGCGGTCTTGGTGCCGTCGACATCGATGTACGCCTGCCCGGAGGTGGCGGCCCGGGAGACCAGCCAGGCCACGGAGCGGCCGGTGAAGGTCCAGGTCAGCGAGGCGTTCTTGGTCGAACTGCTGTAGGACTTTCCGCCCAGGTAACTGGTCGCCAGACAGGCTTTCCGCCAGAGACCCTTTCGTGCGGGCGTGCGGCTGCGTGACTTGAGTTCGAGTCGATCGTTGATCGGAACGTATGCCAGTACGGTGCCTGATCGGGGGTTCGGGTGAGGATATGTAAAGCGGCTGGAGACGGCTGGTCCTGCAGCCGCTCTTCGGAGAGACATCCGCTGACGAAGGGGCTTTGCAGGGCCCACTACGCCCAGGTACGGAGAGGGCGCGAACTGGCACCTATCCGGAGCGATCGCGCATCAGCGGAGAGCCGGATTTGCGCATTCGACGCCTGTCTGAGGGCTGTCTCGGCCAGGGGGCTGTGTACGGCGCACTATCAACAGGTGTGCAAGGGGCAGCCCCTGTCTCCACTGAGGAAGAAGCGGAGCAACGGTGACTTCAGGTCAATGGTTGAGCGAGGAGTCGTCGAGTGCCTCGGATGTGCTCAGTACAAGCTCGTATCTGATTACTCGAAGGTCAGGGCATCAGGCGTTACCCGGCCGTACTGCAAAACGTGCAACGCAGAGCGTGTTCGCCTCGGGCACTACAACGTGACCAAGGAGTTTCTAGATCTGCTGCTGCGATTCCAGAAGGGGAGATGCGCGGTCTGCGGGGTGGTCGACAGCGGAGACAAGGCCATGCACATCGACCACGACCACGCGTGTTGCCCGGGCAGGCGAAGCTGCGGTGAGTGCGTGCGAGGCCTCGTCTGCAACAACTGCAATGTCCAGGCTCTGGGGTGGTATGAAGCTCTGCCACCCGAGCTTCGTACCTTCGAGCTCTTGAACGCGTACCTCACGCATCCGCCCGCGATGCGGCTCCGGGCGGAACTGTGCAGCGGCTGAGATGAATAGATCGGTCAGGCGCCCTGGGCCCACTCGCTGAGCGCCGCCTTGCTGGAGAAGTTCGCCACGTTCTTGTCGTTGGGGTTACTTGTGTACTGGTGGAAGAGCCACGTGGCCTTGATACGGGGCTTGCCCGCCGTGCCGTAGTCAGCGATCCACAAGCCGTCACCCGTATACGACGTCTTGTCGATCTCCAGCCAGTAGTTGCGGTTTGTATAGAGCACGACCCGGTTGTGCGGGCGCAGGGACTTGACCTTGCGGATGAACGCGTCCTTCTCCGCGTTGCTCGCGTGCGTGCCCCCGCCCGTCGTCTCCCAGTCGACGGCGAGGATGTCGCCGGCCTTCTCGGGTGCCTGGGAGACGAAGTACTCCGCCTGCGCGGTGATGTCGCCCGGCCACAGGAAGTGGTAGAAGCCGACCACGAGACCGGCGTCGCGGCCGTGCTTGGTCTGGGCGCTGAGCTTGGAGTTGACGTACGAACGGCCCTCCGTCGCCTTGATGAAGACGAAGGAGAGGCCGCTCGTGCCGTAGGTGGAGGACTGGTAGGCGCTCACGTCGATGCCGTGCAGCATGCACACTCCCTGAAGGTGCCGTGGGGGAGGAGTCGTCGGTTGGGTTCTGCCCCATCCTGGTACGGACGATCCCTTCAGGGCGTTCGAACATCAGCTCCGGGGGACCACCGAACCCAGTACGGCGGCCGACTTGGCCGACCAGTCCGAGGTGATCACGCTGGCGTGGTGCCCGGCCAGGAGGGAGAGGCGGGCGGCCACCTCGGCGTCCGTGGGGTCGGTCGAGGAGATCGCCGGGGCCACGCCTGCCGCGTCCGTCGTGATCAGGATGTAGTGGTTGCGCGCGTAGAAGGACGTGTCGTAGCCCTGGCCGGCATAGGTCGCCGCGTCGCCGTCGAAGAACACGAACCAGGGGCGGATCGAGGCGTCGTAACGGCTCGCGCGCGGGTCGCCGGCGGCGGCGCCGAGCACGGCGGGGAAGGCCTGGGCGGAGGCGATGTTCCCAGCCGCGTACAGGTCGCGCAGGTGGTCGCCGTACTCCTGGTCGGTCCAGTAGTGGTCGAAGGGGTTGGCCTGCTCCACCGTGCCGGGGATCAGCTCGAAGAGGACCTTGCCGGTCAGGGCGTCCCGGGACGGCCAGGCGTCGGCCTTCGCGGCCGCGTCCAGCGACGGGTGCTTCCCGCCCAGCAGGTCGGACGGCTTGTAGACGATGTCGCCGAGCTTCTGCCGCACCAGGGTGTCGAACGCGGCGGGCCCGAGCCCGATGGTGTTGTTGAAGCCGTTCTTCATCTCCATCTTGAAGACGATGGGCCGGTGGCCGGGGTGCAGCTGGTGCCAGGCGGCGATGTTGTCCAGGCAGCTCCCGAGGTCCTGGTTGCGGCTCTTGCCGTACAGCTCGCCGGGGGTCTTCGCGGCCTCGCAGTTGTTGTCGTTGCCCAGCGGATTGCTGTGGCTGACCCGCCAGCGCCGGGTCAACGGGTCGGTGTAGACGTCGATTTCGAGCAGTGAGGCGCCGGAGTCCAGCGCCTGCGCGAAGTAGGTGTACTTGGCCTTCTCGTACGCGTTGTGCGTACCGATCGCCGTCGTCCCGGAGAACGTCGGCTCCGCCGCACGTGCGTTGCCGGGAACCGCCGTCAGCAGCGCGACGGCACCCAGTAAGGCCGCCAGCCCTCTCGTCCCACGCATGGCCAACTCCCTTTGTTCGTAGTTGAGGTGAGCGGAAGCGTAGGGAAGGACGGTTACCGTGCGGTAGCCCCCGGGGGAACAGGCTCGTGCAGGTGTCGGATTCCCGGGCCGGCGGCGATTGCTATCGTGCGGTCGCGGAGTGACCCGCACGCAGAGGAAACGGGGGGACGGGCCATGGGGCTGATGGACCGCATACGTGGTGAGTTCATCGACATCATCGAGTGGACCGACGACAGCCGCGACACCATCGTCTGGCGCTTCCCGCGCCATGAGAACGAGATCAAGATGGGCGCCAAGCTCGTCGTCCGCGAGTCGCAGACGGCGGTCTTCGTCAACGAGGGGCAGATCGCCGACGTCTTCACGCCCGGCACCTACACCCTGGAGACGCAGAACCTGCCGGTGCTGTCCACCCTGAAGGGCTGGAAGTACGGCTTCCACTCGCCCTTCAAGGCCGAGGTCTACTTCGTCACCACCCGCCAGTTCACCGACCTCAAGTGGGGCACCCAGAACCCCGTCATCGTCCGCGACCCCGAGTTCGGCATGATCCGGCTGCGGGCCTTCGGCGCCTTCGCCGCCCGGGTCGTGGACGCAGCCGCGCTGCTGCGTGAACTGGCAGGCACCGACCCGCAGTTCCGCACCGAGGAGGTGCAGGAGTACCTGCGGCAGCTGATCGTCGGCCGGCTGGCCAACGCCCTGGCCACGGCCGGGGTGCCGATGCTGGACCTGGCCACGCGGCAGGACGGGCTCGGCGCCAGGCTGGCGGGCGCCCTCACCGAGGAACTGGCCCCGGTCGGCATCGCCGTGCCCAAGTTCATCATCGAGAACATCTCGCTCCCGCCCGAGGTCGAGGCCGCCGTCGACGCCCGCTCCCGGATGGGGATCGTGGGCAACCTCGACCAGTACACCCAGCTCCAGGCGGCCGACGCGATCGGTGACGCCGCGCGCAACCCCGGCGCCGCGGGCGAGGGCGTCGGACTGGGCGTCGGGATGGCCCTGGGCCGGCGCATGGCGGAGGGCCTCACCCCGCAGCAGCCCCCTGCCGCCGCCCCCGCACCCGCGCCCGCCGCCACTCCGGCCGCCCCGCCGCCGCTGCCCCAGCAGCAGTGGTTCATCGGCGTCGGCGGCGCCCAGCAGGGCCCCTACGACAGTGCCGCGCTGACCGGCCTGATCAGCGCCGGCACCCTCACCCGGACCACCCTGGTCTGGCAGAACGGCATGTCCGGCTGGCTCCCCGCCGAACAGGTCCCGGAGGTCGAACGCCTCTTCGGCAGCGTCCCCCCGCCGCTGCCGCCCCAGGCCTGAGCGGGCGGGGACGACGACCATGACCGAGGACCAGGCCACCGCCGCCTCCGCGCGCTCGTACCCGTGCGAGGCCTGCGGTGCCACCGTGGAGTACGCCCCGGGGACCGACGCGCTGCGCTGCCCCTACTGCGGGCACCAGCAGGCCATCGTGCCCGTCCCGCGGGCGGTGCGGGAGCATCCGATCCAGGAGCTGGCGGCCCTCCCCGCCAAGCCGCAGGCCGGGCCCGGCTCGGTGAACACCTTCGTCTGCCCGGGCTGCGGGGCCCGCACCGAGAGCGACACGCTCTCCGTGCGGTGCCAGTTCTGCGCCACCCCCCTGGTGGCCGACGCCAACGCCACCGAGCGGGTCGTCCCCGAGGCCGTCGTCCCCTTCGGGCTGGACCGCGACGCGGCCCGGGACGCGCTGCGCACGTGGACGTCCTCCCGCTGGTTCGCCCCCAAGGACCTGAAGAAGGTCACCGAGGCGGAGTCCTTCAAGGGCAGCTACCTGCCGCACTGGACGTACGACGCGGCCACCGTCTCCGACTACCGGGGCCGGCGTGGTGAGTACTACTACGAGACCGTGACGCGCACCGTCACCGAGAACGGCGAGACCCGCACCGTGACCGAGCAGGTGCGGCACACCCGCTGGTACCCGGCCTCCGGAACGGTGTCCCGGGACTTCGACGACGTCCTGGTGCCCGGCACCGGCCATGTCACCGCCAAGCAGCTGGACAAGCTCACGCCCTGGCCGCTGGAGGAGGCCAGGCCCTACCAGGAGGAGTACCTGGCGGGCTTCCAGACGGTGCGCTACGACATCGAGCCCGAGGACGGCCTGGAGACGGCCAGGCAGCGGATGGCCGAGGTCATCGAGGGTGACTGCCGCAGCGACATCGGGGGCGACGAGCAGCGGGTCCAATCGGTCGACACCCACTACTCCGACGTCACCTTCAAGCTGATGCTGCTCCCGGTGTGGTTCCTCACCTACGTCCACGCCGGGCGGACCTGGCAGGTCACGGTGAACGCCCGCACCGGCGAGGTGGTCGGCGAGCGCCCGTACAGCGCCGGCAAGATCGTCGCCGCCTCGCTCGCGGCGCTCGCGATCGTCGCGCTGATCGTCTGGCTGAGCGTCAGGAGGTAGCGGCCCGTGCGGCGGCACGGGCCGGACCCCGTCAGCACTCGATGATGTTCACCGCGAGCCCGCCCCGGGCCGTCTCCTTGTACTTCACCGACATGTCCGCGCCGGTCTCCTTCATGGTCTTGATGACCTTGTCGAGGGAGACCTTGTGGGAGCCGTCGCCGCGCATGGCCATCCGGGCGGCGGTGACGGCCTTGACCGCGGCCATGCCGTTGCGCTCGATGCAGGGGATCTGGACCAGGCCGCCCACGGGGTCGCAGGTGAGGCCGAGGTTGTGCTCCATGCCGATCTCGGCGGCGTTCTCGACCTGCTCGGGCGTGCCGCCCAGGACCTCGGCGAGGGCGCCCGCCGCCATCGAGCAGGCGGAGCCGACCTCGCCCTGGCAGCCGACCTCGGCGCCGGAGATGGAGGCGTTCTCCTTGAAGAGCATGCCGATCGCGCCGGCGGCGAGCAGGAAGCGGACCACGCCGTCCTCGTCCGCGCCGGGGATGAAGTTGATGTAGTAGTGCAGGACCGCCGGGATGATGCCGGCCGCGCCGTTGGTCGGGGCGGTGACCACCCGGCCGCCGGCCGCGTTCTCCTCGTTCACCGCCATCGCGTAGAGGGTGATCCACTCCATCGCGCGGGCCGTCGCGTCGCCCTCGGCGCGCAGCTGGCGGGCGGTGACGGCCGCACGGCGGCGCACCTTCAGGCCGCCCGGCAGGATGCCCTCGCGGGACAGGCCGCGCCGCACGCACGCCTGCATCACCCGCCAGATCTCCAGCAGGCCCTCGCGGATCTCCTCCTCGGTGCGCCAGGCCCGCTCGTTCTCCAGCATCAGGGAGGAGATCGACAGGCCCGTCTCCTTCGTCAGGCGCAGCAGTTCGTCGCCCGAACGGAAGGGGTACTTCAGCACCGTGTCGTCCAGCTTGATGCGGTCGGCGCCCACCGCCTCCTCGTCCACGACGAAGCCGCCGCCCACCGAGTAGTACGTCTTGGCCAGCAGCTCGGCGCCGGAGGCGTCGTACGCCCACAGGGTCATGCCGTTGGCGTGGTAGGGGAGCGCCTTGCGGCGGTGCAGGACCATGTCGTCGTCGTAGGAGAACGCGATCTCGTGCTCGCCGAGCAGGCTCAGGCGGCCGGAGGTCCTGATCGTCTCGACCCGCTCGTCGGCCGTCTCCACGTCCACCGTGCGCGGCGAGGCGCCCTCCAGGCCGAGCAGCACCGCCTTCGGCGTGCCGTGGCCGTGGCCCGTCGCGCCGAGGGAGCCGTACAGCTCGGCGCGGACCGAGGCGGCCCGCTCCAGCAGGTCCTCGTTGCGGAGCCGGCGGGCGAACATGCGGGCCGCCCGCATCGGGCCGACCGTGTGGGAGCTCGACGGGCCTATGCCGATCGAGAACAGGTCGAAGACCGAGATGGCCACGGTGACTCCTCAAGACGGGGTGGTGCTGGGGGTGCCAGGGGCGGGGCGCCGCGTACGGGCCGGGTTCTCCGGCCCGTACGCGGCACTCCTCGGAACGGGCCCTACTTGTTCAGACCCGGGTACAGCGGGTGCTTGTCGGCCAGGGCGCGCACCCGGGCCTTGAGGGCATCGGCGTCGTAGGACGGCTTCAGCGCCTCGGCGATCACGTCCGCGACCTCGGTGAAGTCCTCGGTCGTGAAACCGCGGGTGGCCAGGGCCGGCGTGCCGATCCTGAGGCCCGAGGTGACCATCGGCGGGCGCGGGTCGTTCGGGATCGCGTTGCGGTTGACGGTGATCCCGAGCTCGTGGAGGCGGTCCTCGGCCTGCTGCCCGTCCAGCTCGGAGTCGCGCAGGTCGACCAGGACCAGGTGCACGTCCGTACCGCCGGACAGGACGTCCACGCCGACCGCCCGGACGTCGTCCTGGACCAGGCGCTCGGCCAGGATGCGGGCGCCCTCCAGGGTACGACGCTGGCGCTCCCTGAACTCCTCGCTCGCGGCGACCTTGAAGGACACCGCCTTGGCGGCGATCACGTGCTCCAGCGGGCCGCCCTGCTGACCGGGGAACACCGCGGAGTTGATCTTCTTCGCCAGCTCGGCCGTGGACAGGATCACGCCACCGCGCGGGCCGCCCAGCGTCTTGTGGGTGGTGGTGGTGACCACGTGGGCGTGCGGCACCGGGTTCGGGTGCAGGCCCGCGGCCACCAGGCCGGCGAAGTGCGCCATGTCGACCATGAGGTACGCGCCGACCTCGTCCGCGATCCGGCGGAACGCGGCGAAGTCCAGCTGCCGCGGGTACGCGGACCAGCCGGCCACGATCAGCTTCGGCTTGGACTCCTTCGCCAGCCGCTCCACCTCGGCCATGTCGACCAGGCCGTCCTCGCCCACGTGGTAGGCGACGACGTTGTAGAGCTTGCCGGAGAAGTTGATCTTCATGCCGTGGGTCAGGTGCCCGCCGTGGGCGAGGTTCAGACCCATGATCGTGTCACCGGGCTTGAGTAGCGCGAACATCGCGGCCGCGTTCGCCTGCGCGCCGGAGTGCGGCTGCACGTTGGCGTGCTCGGCGCCGAACAGCTCCTTGATGCGGTCGATGGCGATCTGCTCGACCACGTCGACGTGCTCGCAGCCGCCGTAGTAGCGGCGGCCGGGGTAGCCCTCGGCGTACTTGTTGGTGAGGACCGAGCCCTGCGCCTCCATGACCGCCACCGGGGCGAAGTTCTCGGAGGCGATCATCTCCAGCGTGGACTGCTGGCGGTGCAGCTCGGCGTCGACCGCGGCGGCGACGTCCGGGTCGAGCTCGTGCAGGGGTGTGTTGAGAGCAGTCATGTGCGTGTACCCGATTCTCAGCCGGCCGTCTCGGCGGCGTACTCGTCGGCGGAGAGCAGGTCGGCGGGCTCCTCGGCCAGGCGCACCTTGAACAGCCAGCCGCCCTCGAAGGGCGCGGAGTTCACCAGCGACGGGTCGTTCACCACGTCCTCGTTGATCTCGGTGACCTCGCCGCTGACGGGGGAGTACAGGTCGGACACCGACTTGGTCGACTCCAGCTCACCGCAGGTCTCGCCCGCGGCCACCGTGTCGCCGACCTCCGGGAGCTGGGCGTAGACGACATCGCCGAGCGCGTTGGCCGCGAACTCCGTGATGCCGACCGTCGCCACGCCGTCCTCGACGGGCGACAGCCACTCGTGCTCCTTGCTGTAGCGCAGATGCTGAGGGTTGTTCATGGCCAGAATTCTCCTGTACGCGAGTCAGTGGTGATGAATGAGGGACTGCGAAAGGCGGGCGTGACCAGGGGTGACGTGTCTCACGTCGCCTCCGTGCCGGCTACGGCGGTGTCACGTCCGCCGCTTTGTCACTTCTGCCGCTTGTAGAAGGGCAGCGCCACGACCTCGTACGGCTCGTGGTTGCCCCGGATGTCCACACCGACACCGGCCGTGCCCGGAGCGGCGTGCGCGGCGTCGACGTACGCCATGGCGATCGGCTTGCCCAGGGTGGGGGAGGGGGCGCCGGAGGTGATCTCGCCGATCACCTCGCCGCCCGCGACGACCGCGTACCCGGCGCGCGGGACCCGGCGGCCCTCGGCGACCAGGCCGACGAGCACCCGGGGCGGCTCGGCGGCGGCGCGCTCGGCGGCGGCCACCAGCGCCTCGCGGCCCACGAAGTCGCCCTCCTTCTCGAACTTGACCACCCGGCCGAGGCCCGCGTCGAACGGGGTCAGCGAGGTCGACAGCTCGTGCCCGTACAGCGGCATGCCCGCCTCCAGGCGCAGCGTGTCCCGGCAGGACAGGCCGCACGGGACAAGACCGGCGTCCGCTCCGGCCTCGGTCAGCGCCTGCCACAGCTTCTCCGCGTCGCCCGGGGCCACGAACAGCTCGAAGCCGTCCTCGCCGGTGTAGCCGGTGCGCGCGATCAGCGCTGGGACGCCGGCGACCGTGCCGGGGAGCCCGGCGTAGTACTTCAGGCCCTCCAGGTCGGCGTCGGTGAGGGACTTCAGGATGCCGGCGGACTCGGGGCCCTGCACGGCGAGCAGCGCGTAGTCGTCCCGGTCGTCGCGCACCTCGGCGTCGAAGCCCGCCGCCCGCTCGGTCAGCGCGTCGAGCACGACCTGGGCGTTGGAGGCGTTGGCGACGACCAGGTACTCGGTCTCGCCCAGGCGGTAGACGATCAGGTCGTCCAGGATGCCGCCGTCGGCCTGGCAGATCATGGTGTAGCGGGCGCGGCCGAGGCCGACGGTGGCGATGTTGCCGACCAGGGCGTGGTTCAGCAGCGCGACGGCCTGCGGGCCGGTGACGCTGATCTCGCCCATGTGGGACAGGTCGAAGAGGCCGGCCTTCGTCCGTACGGCGATGTGCTCGTCGCGCTCGGAGCCGTAGCGCAGGGGCATGTCCCAGCCGGCGAAGTCGGTCATCGTCGCGCCGAGCGAACGGTGCAGCGCGTCGAGCGCGGTGCGGCGGGGTCGGTCGGGTTCGGTACTGCTCATCGGACGGTCTCCAAGGCATGGCAGGCGAGGACGGATCAAGTCCTCCCCATCTGTCATCGGAACCTGAGAGGTTCGCCATGACCGCCGTCGGACGGACGGTGCACGGCTTGCACCTTGGGTGGAGCCACTGCGCCAGCGGCCCGCTTTTCAGATGTGCCTCGCCCGCGCGGTAACGGTGCCTGAGAGATTCAAGGGAGGTACTTGCTCCTTCGGCGCCCCAGCGAGACGGCTGGGGACTCTCCCGCGCGGATTCAAGCGGCCGATATGCAGTTGCGCGCACATCATTGCACGCTCGGCCCGATTTGCGGCAGGGCGGCATCTGTGACCGTCCTGTGGCAGGACGTGCACGGAAACAGCGGGCGCCGCACATTACCTTCTCTTTACGATCCGTGGGGAGGAATGATGACGGCGCACAGGACCGCGTTGTACGCGACGGCCCAGGCCCCCGCCCTCTTGGTCCGCGACCTGCGGGACCTATCCGGCCGCGGCCCGCGCGTGCTGCACTTCGGCCCGCGCGACCTGGTCGTGGTGACCGGTCTGCCTGGCAGCGGCAAGTCCACGCTGATGCGGCGCGCGGTGCACGGCGTCCGCATCGACTCCCAGGACACCCGCGACCGCTGGGACGCCCGCCTGGCAGCGCACCTCCCCTACGCGCTGTACCGCCCCCTGGTCCGCCTCGCCCACTTCGCGGGGCTGCGCCGGGCGCTGCGCTCCGGGGCGGCGCTCGTGGTCCACGACTGCGGCACGCAGCCCTGGGTCCGCGCCTGGCTGGCCCGCACCGCCCGCCGCCGCGGCGGCACCCTGCACCTCGTCCTGCTGGACGTCACCCCCGGCACCGCCCTGACCGGCCAGCACGCACGGGGCCGCGGTGTCTCCCGCTACGCCTTCCACCGACACCGCCGCGCCACCGCCGCCCTGCTCCACGCGGTGGAGCGGAACACCCTGCCGGCGGGCTGCGGCTCGGCGGTCCTCCTGGACCGCGAGGCAGCGACCCGCCTGCGCCGCATCGATTTCGCCACCTGAGGACAGCATGCGGCCCGTCACGGCGGTCCACGCGGGGGAGCCCTGTTCAGCCCCGAGGGCCGCCCACCGGGCGCACTCCGCCCCACCCCGCGCGACCGCCCAGCTCACTACGCCGACACCCGGGCCCCCGGGCCCCCGGGCCCGGCTGCCACGGCGCAGCGCCCAGGACACGGACTGCCCACCGCACCGCGGCGTCTCGCGCCACGTGGACCGTTGACAGTAATGGGCGTGGCTCGGGCTGTACGGACCGCTGACCGGATCGGGGCGTGGTGCCGCGGTACGCCTTCCGGCGCCACCGCCCGGCCTGTCGGCGGAGCGTTCTGCCGAGGGGCTGCGGCTCTGCGACCCTGCTGGACCGTGAGGCGGGAGCGCTACTGCGGCGGACCGGGTTCGCGACCCGAGGACCGCGCGCAGCCCTTCGCGGCGGTTGGCGCGCGGAGCCCCGTTCGGCGCCGACACCCGACCCCGCCCGGGGCCCGCCGGCCGGCGGCGCAGTGCGCAGCGCACGGACTGTCCACCGGAACGAGGCTGGTCCGGCGCCGCGCGGACCGCTGAGTGAACCGGGACGCGTCCCGCCGCACGGCGCGCTCGCGGGGCGGGGGCGGTCGTGCTGGGCGGGTCGTCCTCCCGGCGGTTGCCCGGCGTGCGAGCCGTCTCACCGAGATGAGGGCGCCGCGCCGTTCGCGCCTCGTGGGGCGATGTGGCCGCCCACTCGGCCGGGGGCTCGTGTGGGGAGCCGTAGGCCCTGGTCGTGGGATTTTCCGTGAGGTTTGGGCGTGTACCCGATAGCCTTTCGGCCACAGCAGTGTTCACAGCAGGCGGTAGCAGATGGACTTCCCGGCGGACTTCTCCGCGGACCTTCCGGCACAGGCGCAATCCCATTCCCACGGCGGATGGCCCGGCAACGAGCTGGAGGAGGTGCTGTCCGCCTCCCTCGGTGTCCCGACCGCCGGTGGCCGGATCGTCGAGGTCCTCGGCCGGAGCCTCATCTGGGTGCCCCTGCCCAACGGCGGCGGTCCGCACAGCGGCCCGCTCGACCTGCCCACGCTGGAGATCGACGGCCAGGCGTATGTGCCGGTCTTCAGCTCCGAGGAGCAGCTCCGCCGGGCCGTGGGTCCGCACATGGCGTACACCGTCGCGCCCGCCGTCGACTTCGCGCGCGGACTGCCCCCGCAGGCCGGCATCGCGCTCAACCCGGACGGCGTGGTCGGCGTCCCGCTGCCGCCGGCCGCGGTGGCCGAATTGTGCCGGGCGGGGCGCACCCCGCTGGACGGCCTGTCGAACGGCGGCCGCGTCCGCCTCTTCGAACCGGACTGGCAGGACGACCCGGTGGACTTCCTCGCCGCCGCCGGCGCCGAGTTCGCCGAGACCGGCGTGGTCAGCACCGCCCGCCGCTGCCTGGCCGCCGTCGAGACGGACGACCCGGTCATGTTCATAGGCGTCGAACTGTCCCAGTGGGAGGGCGACCCGCAGGCCGCCCCCCTGGACGCCCTGGGCCGCGCCCTGACGAAGAACCCGGCCGGGTGGCCGGTCAACCTGGTCCTCCTGGACGTGGCCCAGGATCCCGTGGCGGACTGGATGAGGGAGAACGTCCGCCCGTTCTACCAGCACGCCCACTGAGCCCGACCCGGGACGCCGGGGAAGCGCACACGATCCGCAGCCGGCGGCGCACGGCGAGTCCCCGGCCGCCGGACGGCGGCTCTAAGCTAGGCCTGCCGTCACCTTCCCGCCTGCCCGCCGGGCGGACGACGGGAAGGTGACGACAGGACCCGGCCCACGGCTCGGTCGAAACGTCGGTTGTATGGAGGGGCGGTACAAGTGAGCGCCAGCGGCACCACGGCCGGGCAGGTCGAGCAGACGCTGCGCCAGGTGACGCCCGGGCGTTACGACGCCTACGAGGCGCTGCTGCGCGCGCTGGCGACCCCGTCCTCCGGCCAGGTCTGGATGCTGCTCTGGCACGGCCAGGCGGGCTCCCCCGACGCCCAGTACGGCCACATGGAGGTCGACGGCCACGGCTACGCGCCCTGCGTGACCTCCGCCCAGGAGCTGTCGGCGAGCGGCTGGAACCGTTCGTACGAGGTCGTGGACAGCCTCGACGTGGCCCGCACCCTCTACCCCGACCACTACGGCCTCTGGCTGAACCCGCACGCCCCGGGCGGCGGCGTCGGCATCCCGTGGCTGGACCTGCGTCGCATCGCCACCGGTCTTGACCGCCAGCCCGCGGGCCCCCTCCGGCTGTCCGAACCCGCCGTAGAGGCCCCGCAGTTCTACGCCCTGCTCACCCAGAACGCCCACCGTACCCCGGCCCTGCGCTCGCTGCGCCGCGCCTGGGTGCAGCCCGCGCTCGGAGCGCCGTATCTCGCCATCGGTCTCGACGTGTACGACACCTCGCCGCCGGCCGTCGACTCGGTGCGCGTGATGATGCAGCAGTCCATCGGCGCCGTCCCCGACGGGCTGCCGGTGTCGACGGTCGCGATGTCCGACGAGTACGACCCGGTCGCGATGTGGCTGCGCGCCAACTCCCGTCCGTTCTACGACCGGGAGACCCCCGCGGCCCCCGCGCAGGCCCCGGCGGCCGGCTACGGCTATCCGCCGGTGCGCGGCGGCTACTGATCCGTCCGGTCCGTCCGCCGGCAGGGCTCACGCACCGGTGATCCTCTGCGCGCGTAGATGGATGCGGATGGTCCGTTTTTGCTGTGGGCCGCCCCAACTGGTCCCTGTCCGACCCCCGTTACCCACTGTCCGGATAACGGAACCCCACTACCCGCATCACGTTTGCGCATCCATTCACCGCCAAGACTGGCAACAGATCACCATGGCGTTGAAGACTCCCGCACCAAGGGGCGTTCGCCCCTGTGTACGACGGACTGAACAGCCGCCACAGCGGCAAGCGCGGGCCGGCCACCGCCGGTTGAGAGGGGTCCCTGCCAGATGACGGCACCACTGCACGAGCCGACCGCGGAAGCGGCCCCGAGCGCTGCCGACGAGGCGACGGCCGCCGGCGTCGCTGCCAAGGCGGTACAGGGGCGTTCCCTGGGCCGGATCGCCTGGGAGCGCCTCAAGCGGGACAAGCTCGCCCTGACGGGCGGCATCATCGTGCTCCTGCTCATCCTGGTCGCGCTGCTCGCGCCCGTGATCGCGCACGTCGTCGGTCAGGACCCCGAGCTGCACCACGAGGACCTGATCGACCCGCTCTTCGGCACCCCCAAGGGTTCCCTCGGCGGCATGAGCGGCGACCACCTCCTCGGCGTCGAGCCGGTCAGCGGCCGCGACATCTTCGCCCGCATCGTCTATGGCGCCCAGATCTCGCTGCTCGTGGGCTTCCTCTCCGCCGTGGTCGCCGTCATCCTGGGCACCGTCCTCGGCATCCTCGCCGGCTTCTTCGGCGGCTGGGTGGACGCGGCCATCAGCCGGGTCATGGACGGCCTGCTCGCCTTCCCGCAGCTGCTGTTCATCATCGCGCTGGTCTCCGTCATGCCGAGCGAGATGCTCGGCCTGTCCGGCACTGGTGTGCGCGTCTTCGTGATGATCCTGGTCATCGGCTTCTTCGGCTGGCCCTACATCGGCCGCGTGGTGCGCGGCCAGACGCTCTCGCTGCGTGAACGCGAGTACGTCGAGGCGGCGCGCTCGCTCGGCGCCGGCCGCTTCTACATCCTGTTCAAGGAGCTGCTGCCCAACCTCGTGGCGCCGATCATCGTGTACACGACGATGATGATCCCGACCAACATCCTCACCGAGGCCGCGCTCAGCTTCCTCGGCGTGGGCGTCAAGCCGCCGACCGCCTCCTGGGGCCAGATGCTCTCGACTGCCATCGACTACTACCAGGCGGACCCCATGTACATGGTGGTCCCCGGTGTGGCGATCTTCATCACCGTCCTTGCCTTCAACCTCTTCGGCGACGGCGTGCGGGACGCGCTCGACCCCAAGGGCTCCCGCTGAACTGCCCTACCCCCAGCGACCCGTGCACCTACACGGGGTCTCTCATCTATCCGGAGGATCCGAGAACGTGACTACCCAACGCACCTCAGGGCGGCGCAAGCAGGCCGTGGCCGCTGCTGCTGTGGTCGCCGCGCTGCTGACCACGGCGGCGTGCGGCGGCGGCAAGGACGACAACGGCGGTGGTGGCGGCGGTTCGAAGACCGGCGCGGCCGGCTTCGACGCAGCCAACAACAAGGTCGCCCAGGCATCCGAGGCCAAGAAGGGCGGCACGCTGAAGTTCGCCTCCGCCCAGGACGCCGACTCGTGGGACACCACGCGCGGCTACTACGGCATGATGTGGAACTTCTCCCGCTACTACAGCCGCCAGCTGGTCACGAACAAGACGGAGCCCGGTAAGGCCGGCGCCGAGCTGACCCCGGACCTCGCCACGGATCTCGCCAAGGTCACCGACGGCGGCAAGACCTACACCTACACGCTGCGCGACGACGTGACGTGGGAGGACGGCAAGCCGATCACCTCCAAGGACATCAAGTACGGCATCGAGCGCGTCTGGGCGCAGGACGTGCTGTCCGGCGGTCCGACCTACCTGAAGGAGGTCCTGGACCCGGACGGCAAGTACCAGGGCCCCTACAAGGACAAGGACAAGGAACACCTGGGTCTGAAGGCGATCGACACGCCGGACGACAAGACCATCGTCTTCCACCTGCCGAAGGCCAACTCGGACTTCGAGCAGATGCTGTCCCTGATCTCCGCGTCCCCCGTCCGGCAGGACATGGACACCAAGTCCAAGTACGGTCTGCACCCGTTCTCTTCGGGCCCGTACAAGTTCGCCTCGTACGACCCCGGCAAGGACCTGAAGCTCGTCCGCAACACCGAGTGGAAGCAGGCCTCGGACCCGATCCGCAAGGCCTACCCGGACGAGATCACCATCAAGTTCTTCTCGAACGCCAACGACATGGACCAGCGCCTGATCGCCGGTGACTACGACCTGGACCTGAACCAGACCGGTATGTCGCCGCAGGGCCGCCAGACCGCCCTGAAGAAGTACAAGGGCAACCTGGACAACCCGGTCTCCGGCTACGTCCGTTACGCGGTCTTCCCGCAGAGCGTGGAGCCGTTCGACAACATCCACTGCCGCAACGCCGTGATCTACGGCGCGGACCACGTGTCGCTGCAGACCGCGCGCGGTGGCCCGGTCGCCGGCGGTGACATCGGCACCAACATGCTGCCCCCGTCGGTGCCGGGCGCCGAGGGCCAGAAGTACGACCCGTTCGAGCTGGCCACCGCCAACAAGAACGGCAACGTCGAGAAGGCCAAGGAAGAGCTGAAGGCCTGCGGCAAGCCGAACGGCTTCAAGACCACCATCGCCGTCCGCAACAACAAGCCGGTCGAGGTG
The DNA here is from genome assembly GCF_053601495.1 of Streptomyces sp. NPDC004721. Lineage (NCBI taxonomy): Bacteria > Bacillati > Actinomycetota > Actinomycetes > Kitasatosporales > Streptomycetaceae > Streptomyces > Streptomyces sp. NPDC004721. Next base: position 192,772 of record NZ_JBSGBZ010000009.1, on the reverse strand, counting down.
GCCACCGCCGAGTCGCTCCAGGCGTCGCTGAAGAAGATCGGCGTCGACGTCCAGATCGACCAGTACGACGGCTCGCAGACCACCGGCATCATCGGTAGCCCCGCGAACGTGAAGAAGAAGGGCTACGGCATCATCATCATGGGCTGGGGCCCGGACTTCCCGTCCGTCCAGGGCTTCGGTCTGCCGCTGTGGAACAGCAAGTACATCCTGCAGAGCGGTAACAACAACTACGCCCTGATCAAGGACAAGGCGATCGACGGCCTGTTCGACGACTACGTCAACGAGCTGGACGACGCCAAGAAGGCCGAGATCGCCACGCAGATCAACCACAAGGTCATGGAGGGCGGCTACTACATGCCCTTCGTCTTCGAGCGGTTCATCAACTGGCGCTCCGACCGGCTGGCGAACGTCTACACGTCGGCCGGCTACAGCGGCATGTACGACTTCGTCAACCTCGGTCTGAAGTCCTCGAAGTAAACCCGGCACACCCGCCGAACGGCACGAAAGGCAGGTGAAGGCCGGCGCGGCGGGACCGCGGGCCCCGGGAAAACATCCGGGGGTCCGCGGTCCCGCGGCGGGCCGTAAGCTGTGCTCGCTTACCTCATCAGGCGGCTGTTTGCTGCCGCCGTGATGCTGCTGGTCATCATCCTGGTGGTCTTCAGCATCTTCTTCCTCGTCCCCAAGTGGGCGGGCGTCGACGTGGCCACCAGCTTCCTGGGCAAGCAGGCCGACCCTGCCGCCGTGGAAGCGGTGCGGCAGAAGCTGAAGCTGGGCGACCCGGTCTTCCTTCAGGTCTGGGAGTTCTTCAAGGGCATCTTCGTCGGCCGCACCTACGCGGGCGGCGGCGACGTCACCCACTGCGCCGCGCCGTGCTTCGGCTACTCCTTCCGCAGCGAGCAGGCCGTCTGGCCGGTGCTGACCGACCGCTTCCCGGTGACCCTGGGACTGGCGCTCGGTGCCGCCGTGCTGTGGCTGCTCTTCGGTGTCGCGGCGGGTGTGCTCTCCGCGCTCAAGCGGGGCAGCCTGTGGGACCGGGGTGCGATGCTGGTCGCTCTCGGCGGTGTCTCGCTCCCGATCTACTTCACCGGCATGCTCAGCCTGGCGATCTTCGCGTTCGGCCTGAACTGGATCGACGGGGAGTTCGTACCCCTCGGCCACAGTTTCACCGGCTGGCTCGGCGGCATGATCCTGCCCTGGATCACCCTGGCGTTCCTCTACGCCGCGATGTACGCCCGTATCACCCGCGCCACCATGCTGGAGATCCTGGGCGAGGACTACATCCGCACCGCCCGTGCCAAGGGTATGCGTGAGAAGACCGTCATCGGCAAGCACGCCATGCGCTCGACCATGACGCCCATCCTGACCATGCTCGGCATGGACCTCGGCGCCCTCATCGGCGGCGCGATCCTGACCGAGACCACGTTCAGCCTGCCCGGCCTCGGCCAGGCGGTGCTCAACGCCATCAAGACCCAGGACCTGCCCATCATCCTGGGCGTCGTTCTGATCACCTCCCTCGCCGTGCTGATCGCCAACCTCGTGGTGGACGTCCTGTACGCCGTGATCGACCCCCGAGTGAGGCTCGCATGACCGAACTCAGCAAGAGCGACGCCGCCGTGGGCGAACCCACCGCCGCCTCGCCCGCTCCGACCTCCTTCCTCGAAGTACGCGACCTGAAGGTGCACTTCCCGACCGACGACGGCCTGGTGAAGTCCGTCGACGGGCTCAGCTTCAAGCTGGAGAAGGGCAAGACCCTCGGCATCGTGGGTGAGTCGGGCTCCGGCAAGTCGGTGACCTCGCTCGGCATCATGGGCCTGCACACCGCCGGCCAGTACGGCAAGCGCAAGGCGCGGATCTCCGGCGAGATCTGGCTGAACGGCACCGAACTGCTGTCCGCCGATCCCGACCACGTGCGGAAGATGCGCGGCCGCGAGATGGCGATGATCTTCCAGGACCCGCTGTCCGCGCTGCACCCGTACTACACGATCGGTCAGCAGATCGTGGAGGCGTACCGGATCCACAACAACGTCGACAAGAAGACCGCCCGCAAGCGGGCCGTCGAAATGCTCGACCGGGTGGGCATCCCGCAGCCGGACAAGCGCGTGGACAGCTACCCGCACGAGTTCTCCGGCGGTATGCGCCAGCGCGCGATGATCGCGATGTCGCTGGTGAACAACCCCGAACTGCTCATCGCGGACGAGCCGACCACCGCCCTGGACGTCACCGTGCAGGCGCAGATCCTCGACCTGATTCGCGACCTGCAGAAGGAGTTCGGCTCCGCGGTCATCATCATCACCCACGACCTGGGCGTCGTCGCCGAACTGGCCGACGACCTCCTGGTGATGTACGGCGGCCGCTGCGTCGAGCGCGGACCGGCCGAGAAGGTGTTCTACGAGCCCCGGCACCCCTATACCTGGGGCCTGCTCGGCTCGATGCCGCGTCTGGACCGCGACCAGCAGGAGCGGCTCATCCCGGTCAAGGGGTCCCCGCCCTCCCTGATCAACGTGCCGTCCGGCTGTGCGTTCAACCCGCGCTGCCCGTACGCCGACGTCCCGAAGGACAACGTCACCCGCACGGTCCGCCCCGAGCTGACCGAGGTCGGCAGCCAGCACTGGGCCGCCTGCCACATGACGCAGGAGCAGCGGGAGCGGATCTGGACCGAAGAGATTGCGCCGAAGCTGTGAGCGAGAACGCAGAGGACAAGGCAGTGAGCATCCCTGCACAGAGCGACGGCGCCGAGGACAGGGCCTCCGGCACGGCCACCCTCACCAAGGACGCCGCCCCGGGCGAGGTCCTGCTGAAGGTGACCGGCCTGCAGAAGCACTTCCCCATCCGGAAGGGTCTCCTCCAGCGCCAGGTCGGAGCGGTGCGCGCGGTCGACGGTATCGACTTCGAGGTCAGGGCCGGTGAGACCCTCGGCGTCGTGGGCGAGTCCGGCTGCGGCAAGTCGACGATGGGCCGACTGATCACCCGTCTGCTGGAACCGAGCGCGGGGAAGGTCGAGTTCGAGGGCAAGGACATCACGCACCTCGGGGTCGGCGGCATGCGCCCGCTGCGCCGTGATGTGCAGATGATCTTCCAGGACCCGTACTCGTCGCTGAACCCGCGCCACACCATCGGCACGATCGTCGGCGCTCCCTTCCGGCTCCAGGGCGTCGAGCCCGAGGGCGGGATCAAGAAGGAAGTGCAGCGGCTGCTGTCGGTGGTCGGTCTCAACCCCGAGCACTACAACCGTTATCCGCACGAGTTCTCCGGCGGTCAGCGCCAGCGCATCGGCATCGCCCGGGCGCTCGCGCTCAACCCGAAGCTGGTCGTGGCGGACGAGCCGGTCTCCGCGCTCGACGTGTCGATCCAGGCGCAGGTCGTCAACCTGCTCGACGACCTCCAGCAGGAGCTCGGCCTGACGTACGTGATCATCGCGCACGACCTGTCGGTCGTCCGGCACGTCTCGGACCGGATCGCGGTGATGTACCTCGGCAAGATCGTGGAGCTGGCCGACCGCGAGTCGCTCTACAAGGCGCCGATGCACCCGTACACCAAGGCGCTCATGTCGGCCGTCCCGATCCCGGACCCCAGCCGCAAGAACGCCAAGAGTGAGCGCATCCTGCTCAAGGGCGACGTGCCCTCGCCGATCGCCCCGCCGAGCGGCTGCCGCTTCCACACCCGGTGCTGGAAGGCGACGGAGATCTGCCGTACGACCGAGCCGCCCCTCAAGGAACTGAAGCCCGGTCAGCAGGTGGCCTGCCACCACCCGGAGAACTTCGAGGACCAGGCCCCGCAGGACACCGTGCTGCTCACGGCCGCCAAGGAGGCCGCGGAACTCGTGGCCGACGAGGTCCTGGCGGAGTCGGCGGCGACTTCGGCGGCGGTGGCCGCGGAGGTCGGCGAGACGGCGAAGCCGTCCGGGACCACCGGGTCCGCCGAGTCCGCCGATTCCTCGGAGTCTGCCGAGACCGCCGAGTCCTCGGAGTCCGCCGAGACCTCCGAGACCTCGGAGTCCGGCACCGACGGCTCCGGCGGCCAGGAGCCGACCGGGAAGTAGGCAGGGCGGCACGGTGAGGCCGTGCGCGTGACGGAGCGGGAGAGTGCGGAGCCGCCGGCCCCGGCGGTCGCACTCTCCCGCTCCGTCGTGTTCGGGGGCGAACCGGCCCCGAGTAACAATGTGGCGTGCTTCAGCAACTGTTCAGCCCCTCCGTCCAGCACACGCTCGACGTGGTCGGCATCTTCGTCTTCGCCATCTCCGGCGCGCTGCTGGCCGTCCGCAAGAACTTCGACGTCTTCGGCATCGCCGTCCTCGCCGAGGCCACCGCGCTGGGCGGAGGGCTGTTCCGTGACATCGTCATCGGGGCCGTGCCCCCGGCCGCCTTCACCGACCTCGGGTACTTCCTCACCCCTCTGTTCGCCGCGCTCGTGGTCTTCTTCCTGCACCCGCACATGGAGCGCATCCAGACCGCGGTGTACGTGTTCGACGCGGCCGGCCTCGGCCTGTTCTGCGTGGCCGGCACGACGAAGGCGTACGCCTACGGGCTGAACCTCACCGCGTCGGCGACGCTGGGCATGGCCACCGCCGTGGGCGGTGGTGTGCTGCGGGACGTGCTCGCCAACGACGTGCCGTCGCTGCTGCGCTGGGACCGCGACCTGTATGCGGTCCCGGCGATCGTCGGCGCCACCATGGTGGTGCTGTGCATCCACTACGACGCGCTGAACCCGTTCACCAGCGGGCTGGCGGTGGTCACCGCCTTCGTCCTGCGGCTGCTCGCGATGCGGTACCACTGGCGAGCTCCGCGGGCCTGGAACCGCCGGACGACGGTACGGGAGGAGTGAGGGCCGTCCGGAGGTGGTGGTGCGGCCTGTGCTCCAGCACCCTGGTCAGCCAGCGGAACGCCGCCGGGATCTGCGGGCGCCACAGCGCCATGCTGTGGCCGCCCGCGCTGCGCGGCACGAAGACCACGTGCACGGTGGTCGGCGGCTTCGCGATCCGCTCCAGGGCGACGCCCGCCTGGTACCCGTCGCCGCTCTGGCCCGAGAGGTAGAGCGCGACGGGAGGCGGGGTGCGGTAGTTCTTCAGCAGGATGTAGGGGTTGTTCGCGCGCCGCAGCCGGAGGTTCTGGCTGGCGAGCGAATTGCGCTCGCCGATCGGGTCGTTGTATCCGGACAGGCTCACCGAGGCCCGGTAGCGGTCGGGGTGGGCGACGGCGAGCTTGGTCGCGCAGTGCCCCCCGGCCGAGTAGCCGGCGGTGGCCCAGCCGTTCGGACCGGACGCGACACGGAAGTTGTCCGTGATCATCTTCGGTACGTCGATACTCAGCCAGGTGTCCGCGTTCACGGTGCCCGGGATGTTGGCGCAGCCCGTGTCGATCTTGGCGATCAGGTTCGTGCGCGGCGCCACCAGTATGAACGGCGCGACCCGTCCGCTGCGCATCAGCGGCTCCAGTTGCTGGTGCACCTTCAGGGAACCGAACCAGGCCTTCGCCGAGCCCGGGTAGCCCGACAGCAGCTCGACCACCGGGAACTTCCTGTTCTTGTAGGCGGGCTCGTCGTACTGTGGCGGCAGCCATACGTAGACCTCGGCGTTCACCCCCGAGACCCGGCCCCTGAGCTGGGTGACCCTGACCCCGCCGGCCGCGCGCATCCCGGGCCCGTCGGCCGGGGTGAACTGCTGCACGACCCTGGGCAGCTTCCGGTAGGCGATGCCCCCGGTGCCGTCGGCGCCCAGGTTGGCGGCCTGCTGGACGTGGTTGCCCGTGCCGAGCAGGTCGGCCCAGTTGTCGTACAGGTTGTTGGCGTTGTTCACCAGCACGAAGACCAGGGTGATGGCCGTGGCCTGGGCGAACATCAGCATCAGGGCCCGGAGGGCGGCACGCAGCGCCTTGGGGCCCTTCAGCCGCGTCCACAGGACGAACGGCAGCGCCAGCGCGACGACGGCCAGCACGATGGCGGTGTACAGGAACGGAGTCCCGGTGAGGCTCATGTCCCGATAGAGGGGGGACGGGGCCTCGGGGTTACGGGCAAGTGCGGACACTTACCAAGAAATTGCCTGCATCTCACCCCGCGGGATGTTCGTCATACGAGCACAACGGACGAAAGCTACCGCTTAGTAGTGCCCTGATGTACCGTTCACACATGTCAGAAGCAGCCACCGCCGCGGCCGCGCGGGCCACGATCGGCGACAGCGAGTTCGACCGGGACACCGCGGTCACCCGGAGCGAGCCCGGCGTCTACGACGTCGACCTCTCCGCCGGCTGGACGATCATCAACGCCGTCAACGGCGGGTATCTGCTGGCCGTCCTCGGCCGTGCGCTCGCGGACGCCCTGCCGCACCCGGACCCGTTCACGATCTCGGCCCACTACCTGACCGCGTCCCGGCCGGGACGCGCCATCGTCCGCACGGACGTGGTCCGCACCGGCCGCACCCTGTCGACCGGCCAGGCCTCCCTCTTCCAGCGCGACGACGACGGCCGCGAGGTGGAGCGCATCCGCGTCCTGGCCTCCTACGGCGACCTCGGCACCCTGCCCGACGACGTGCGCACCTCGGCGAAGCCGCCCGCGATCCCGCCCATGGAGCAGTGCTTCGGCCCCCAGGACGCGGTCGGCGTCCCCGCGCCCGTACCCGGCAGCTCGGCCATCACCGACCGCCTGATGCTCAAGCTGGACCCCGCCACCCTCGGCTGGGCGCTCGGCTCGCCCTCCGGGAACGGGGAGATGCGCGCCTGGTTCGGCCTCGCCGACGGCCGGGACCACGACCCGCTGTCCCTGCTGCTCGCGGTGGACGCGCTGCCCCCGACCGCGTTCGAGCTGGGCATCAAGGGCTGGGTGCCGACCGTCGAGCTGACCGTGCACGTCCGCTGCCGTCCGGCGCCGGGCCCGCTGCGCGTGTCCATCACCACCCGCAACCTGGCCGGCGGCTTCCTGGAGGAGGACGCCGAGGTCTGGGACGGCGCCGGCCGGCTGGTGGCGCAGTCCCGGCAGCTCGCACGGGTCAGGCTCGACTGAGGAATCGCCGTACCGGCGCCCGGTCGGACCGTCAGTCCAGCCAGTGCCGGCGGCCGATGCTGATCAGACGCAGCTGCCGGGTCGCGACCCGGGTGACGCGCTCGCGCTCCTCCTCGGGGGCGTCGAGCGCCTCCAGGAACAGCGAGCCGGTGATCAGCATCTGATCGACGTACAGATGGGCGAGCATGAGCAGATCGTCCTCGCTCCACCCCGCGGACTGGGGGTCCTTGGCCAGTTCGTCCCTCACCTCGCGGGCGAACCTGGCCAGTTGCTCGCCGACGACCTCCCGCACCTGCTGCACCCCGCCGTGGCGCTCCCGGGCGATGAAGCGGACGTGGGCGGGGTACGCCTCGACATGACGCGCGATCAATCCGACCGCGCGCGTGATGCGTTGCTCGCTGTCGTCCGCCTCGGACACCGTCGACCGGATCATCGGGTGCAGGCTGCTCAGCGCCTCCTCGACCAGGGCCACGCCGAGATCCGCGGTGGAGTGGAAGTGGCGGTAGAAGGCCGTCGGGGCGACACCGGCGGCGCGCGTGACCTCGCGCAGGCCGAGGCTGCTCAGGCTCTGCTCCTCCAGCAGCCGCAACGCCGCGTCCATCAGGGCCTGTCGGGTCTTCTGCTTCTGGGCCTGCCGGACGCCGGGAGTGTGACTCATGCCATTCAGTCAACAAGTGTTCTCCGGATTGTCAAAGCCGGCGGCGCGCTAGACTGGCTAGTCAGTGAACAAGTGTAACTACAAGCGTTCACCGAGAAGGGGGATCCGATCTCATGCTGTTCCTCGTCGCCGCACTGCTGCTGCTCGGCGTCGTCCTGGGCGCGGTGGCCCACGCGCCGCTCGACTTCACGGTCGCCGCGGCCGTGGTGATCGCCGTCTGGCTCGGCGTCTTCGCGCTCCGCGAGCGCCACGGCCGCAGGCGCGGCACGTCCCGCTGACGCCTCATCCGCTCGGCCCGTTCCCACGACCGTCTGGAGCAGATCCGCCATGCAACTCACCGCACCGGCCACACGCCGCACCGGTACGCAGGACGCCGACGGCATGGCCGTCGCGTCCTTCGTCCTCGGCCTGCTCGGCCTGCTCGTCCTCAACCTGTTCCTCGGCCCCGTCGCCATCGTCCTGGCCGGCGTCGCCCTGTGGCGCGGCACCGGCCGCCGCGGCCGCGCCTGGCTCGGCCTGACCCTGGGCATCGCCGACCTCGTGGTCCTGCTGGCCTTCGTGCAGGCGGACAACACACTGTCCTGGAGCTTGTGACACCTGGCCCATCCTGATCTCCGGCCCGGCCGCGGGCGCCCGTAGAATCGGCCTCACCATGGCTTACCTCGACCACGCCGCGACCACCCCGATGCTCCCGGAGGCGGCAGAGGCGCTGACCGCGGCACTGGGTGTCACCGGCAACGCCTCCTCCCTCCACGCGTCCGGGCGCGCGGCCCGCCGCAGGGTCGAGGAGGCCCGCGAAACCCTCGCCGAGGCCCTCGGCGCCCGTCCCAGTGAGGTCGTCTTCACCTCCGGTGGCACCGAGGCGGACAACCTCGCCGTCAAGGGCCTGTACTGGGCCCGCCGCGCCGCCGACCCGGCCCGCACCCGCGTCCTCTCCAGCCCCGTCGAGCACCATGCCGTCCTCGACGCCGTGCACTGGCTCGGCGAGCACGAGGGCGCCACCGTCGAGTACCTTCCGGTCGACTCCTACGGCCGCGTCCACCCCGAGGCGCTGCGCGAGGCCGTCGCCCGCAACCCCGACGATGTGGCCCTGGCCACCGCCATGTGGGCCAACAACGAGATCGGCACGCTGCTGCCGGTGCGCGAACTGGCCACTGTGGCCGCCGAGTACGGTGTCCCGCTGCATGCCGACGCGGTGCAGGCCTTCGGGCAGGTCCCGGTCGACTTCGCCGCCTCCGGACTGGCCGCGATGACGGTCTCCGGCCACAAGATCGGCGGCCCGTACGGCGTCGGCGCGCTGATCCTGGGCCGCGAGTACGCCCCCGTACCCGTCCTGCACGGCGGCGGCCAGGAACGGCACGTCCGCTCCGGCACCCTCGACGTGCCCGCGATCGCCTCCTTCGCCGTGGCCGGCCGGCTCGCCGCCGAGCGGCGCGAGTGGTTCGCCCGCGAGATCGGCGCGCTGCGCGACGAGTTGATCGCCGCCGTGCGCTCGGCGGTCCCGGACGCGATCCTCGGCGGCGACCCGGCACCGGAGGGCCGCCTCCCGGCCAACGCCCACTTCACCTTCCCCGGCTGCGAGGGCGACTCCCTGCTGCTCCTGCTGGACGCCCAGGGCATCGAGTGCTCGACCGGCTCCGCCTGCACCGCGGGCGTCGCCCAGCCCAGCCACGTACTGCTCGCCACCGGCACCGACCCGGACCTGGCCCGCGGCACCCTCCGCTTCTCCCTCGGCCACACCTCCACCCAGTCCGACATCGACGCGGTCGCGAAGGCCATCGGCCCGGCGGTGGAACGGGCCCGCGCGGCCGGCCTGACGTAACGGGACGGGACGACGGGACGGGCCCCAGGTTCGGGTCGGTGCGGCGGGCGGGCTCAGAACCTCGGGTCCGTGCCGCCCGGAGGGCCCCGGCGGTTCAGGTTTGCGCGGGCGATGGTCCCAGAGGTTCGGGTCGGTGCGGCGGGGCGGGCCCAGCGGTCCAGGTCCCGTGGCGGGGCCCCGGTGCTTTGGGGCCGCGGGCCGCACTCCGGTGGTTCAGGCCCGTGTGGCGGGCGTGGCCCCAGCAGTTCCGGTTCGTGTGGTTCGGGCCGCGCGGACCAGGCGTATGTAGCGGTCCCAGTCCCAGTGGGGGCCCGGGTCCGTGTGGTCGGCGCCCGGTACCTCCACGTGGCCGATGATGTGCTCCCGGTCGACGGATATGCCGTACCGGCCGCAGATCCCGGCCGTCAGCCGCGCCGAGGCGGCGTACATCGCGTCGGTGAACGACGAGGCGTCGTCGACGAAGCCCGCGTGCTCGATGCCGACGCTCCGCTCGTTGTACGCCCGGTTGCCCGCGTGGAAGGCCACGTCCAGCTCGCGGATCATCTGCGTGACATGCCCGTCCGCGCCGACGATGTAGTGCGCGGCGGCACCGTGCCCCGGGTCCTGGAAGACCTTCACCGCGCTCGCGTAGCTGCCCTGCGTGACGTGGATGACGACCCGGTCTATCCGGTAGTCGTCCGGGCGGTCCGCCGCCCGGTAGTTCGCCGGGGAGGCCGCCACCCACCGCGCGCCCACGAAGTCGACCGCGCCCGCCACCCGCGGCTTCTGCGCGCCGGGCAGCCGCCACCACAGCCGGGCCAGCCCGCTGCGCTCCAGCGCCGCCCCGCCCACCACCACCGCGGCCCCGCCGACCAGCAGGGCCCGCCGCCCCAGCCGCCGCCCCCGCGCATCCGTCGCGTCCGTTTTCTTCGCCCCCATGCGATCTTCAACGCATCTCGGACGGCCCCGGTTCCCGCGCCCCGTACCCTGGAAGGGCTATGACTGACACCTCGCAGCGCTCCCGCCCCCTCCGCGTCCTCGCCGCCATGTCGGGCGGGGTCGACTCCGCCGTCGCCGCCGCGCGCGCCGCGGAAGCCGGCCACGACGTCACCGGCGTCCACCTCGCGCTCTCCGCGAACCCGCAGTCCTTCCGTACGGGCGCGCGGGGCTGCTGCACCATCGAGGACTCGCGCGACGCCCGCCGCGCCGCGGACGTCATCGGCATCCCCTTCTACGTGTGGGACCTCGCCGAGCGCTTCCGCGAGGACGTCGTGGAGGACTTCGTCGCCGAGTACGAGGCCGGCCGCACCCCGAACCCGTGCCTGCGCTGCAACGAGAAGATCAAGTTCGCCGCGCTGCTGGACAAGGCGCTGGCCCTCGGCTTCGACGCGGTCTGCACCGGCCACTACGCCAAGGTGATCGTGAACGACGACGGCACCCGCGAGCTGCACCGCGCCTCCGACATGGCCAAGGACCAGTCGTACGTCCTAGGGGTCCTCGACGACCAGCAGCTCGCACACGCCATGTTCCCGCTCGGGGACACGCTCACCACCAAGGACGAGATCCGCGCGGAGGCCGAGCGGCGGGGCCTGGCCGTCGCCAAGAAGCCCGACTCGCACGACATCTGCTTCATCGCCGACGGCGACACCCAGGGCTTCCTGGCCCGCCGCCTGGGCAAGGTCGAGGGCGACATCGTCGACGAGTCGGGAGCGGTCGTCGGCAGCCACGAGGGCGCGTACGGCTTCACCATCGGCCAGCGCAAGGGCCTGCGCATCGGCACCCCGGCACCCGACGGCAAGCCGCGCTACGTCCTGGACATCTCCCCGGTCACCAACACGGTGACGGTCGGCCCGGCCTCCGCCCTGGACGTCACCGGCCTCACCGCGATCAAGCCCCGGTGGTGCGGCACGGCCCCGTCCGGCCCCGGCACCTACACCGCCCAACTGCGCGCCCACGGCGGCGAGACCGAGGTCACCGCCGAACTCGTCGGCGACGAACTCCGGGTCGCCTTCACCGAGCCGGTCCGCGGCGTGGCCCCCGGCCAGGCGGTCGTGCTGTACGACGGCACGCGCGTGGTGGGCTCGGCGACCATCGCCGCGACGGCCCGGGCGAAGGAGCCGAGCACGGCATGATCCGGACGAGACGCCCTAGGACCGGCGTTCCGCCGTCTCCTTGATGCCGGTCAGAGTGGCGTCCATGCCCTGGCCGAGCTGGTCCAGGCGGTAGGCGATGATCGCCTCCTCCTGGTCGGGGGCGCGGTCGATGTACGCGCTCAGGCCGGAGCGGCCGGGCCCGATCGTGACCGACTGGCGCAGCACGGTGCCCCCCTCCGGCGCCGGGGTGAGGGCGAAGGACCAGGTGGCCATCCGGTCCTTCTCGTCCTCGGAGGGCCTGCCGTAGCGTCCGTCGGGGTCCAGCACGCACCAGCTCAGGCTGCGCTCCGGGACCGCCTCCGTGATGTGGGCGAGGGTCCGCCACTCGCCCACGAACGGATTCTGGTTGTGCCCGACGTAACGGGCGCCCGGCGCCGGCCGGTCGGCACCGTCCTGCCACTCCACGCGCACCAGCTCCGGACTCCATCCGGCCATCGCCTCGACGTCGGTGACGACTTCCCACACCCGCGAGGGTTCCGCCGCGATGTGCACCTCGCGGTCGGTGCCGGGCTGGTCGGCGTAACGCATGGCTGCTCCCCATGCGGGTGCGGTCGTTCGCCGCCCCCGCGCAGGGAGTCTAGGGTCGCCAACTCTTCCTGAAATACGTTGGGTTGGTCACACGGGTGTCAGTTCGGACACCAGCCGGGCAGCCGTCGGCGCCGGAACGCCGTACCGCTTCGCGGCGCGCAGCACGGCGCCGCCGATCGCGTCGAGTTCCAGGGTGCGGCCCGCCTCGGCGTCGCGCTGCATCGAGGACTTCATCCCGGCCGGAAGCGTGTCGTACATCGCCAGGGTCCGGTCCGCGTCGAGCGGCGCCCCGGCGGCGCGGCCGATGGCGGTGATCTCGGCGACGAGGGTGAGCAGTTCCTCGCGGTGGCCGGTGCGGACCGTGCCGATGGGGGCGTCGTAGCGGGTGGTGAGGAGGGCGAAGGGGGCGAGGAAGGCCAGCTTCGCCCAGAGGGCGGCGGTCTCGGACTCGGCCAGGCGGGTCCGTACCCCGGCGGACTCCAGCACGGCGGCCAGGCCGGTGAGCGGGCGCGCGGTCGTCCCGGCCAGATCGATCTCGGTGAACGGGCTGCCGTGCTCGATGACACCGGGCGCGACGCGGGTCGACTCGACGCGGATGACGCCCGCGGCCACCCGGTCGTCGCCGTAGCGGCGGCGCAGGGTCTCGGGGTGCTCCACGCCGTTGAGGAGCGGCAGGATGAGGCCGTCCGTGCCGAGCATGGCCGGCGGGACCCGGTCCAGCGCGGCGTCCAGGCTGGTGTGCTTGACGGCCACCACGCACAGGTCGACCCGTTCCCGCAGCTCGGTGTCCGCCTCGACCTTGGCGGTGAAGTCCCCGAACTGGGCGCTGTGCACCCGTACCCCGCCCTCACGCAGGGACCGCGCCGTCGCGTCCCCGGCCAGGCAGATCACCCGGTGACCCGCCCGGGACAGCAGCGCGGCGAGCAGTCCGCCGACGCCGCCGGGGCCGAGCACGGCCACGGTCCAGGGGCGGGGAGCGTTCTTCGCGGAAGTGGCTTCGGTGGCGTCGGGAGTGGTGCTGGGCATGGCTGCGGTGTCCCTTCCGGTGGCGGTCCGGTCGCGGGGCGGCAGCCGTTGGGCGGGCCGCCGTCCCGGTGGGGGCCAACAATGACGAGGCGCGGCGCATTTCCGGCCCCGGCCCGTCGCGCCGCCGAGGGGGAGCGTGCCGGGGCAGAGTGAGAGGGCCGGGCCGCGCGCGGACGCGGAGGCCGGCCGCGACCGGGCACACGGTCGTCCTGGCCGACGCCCGGCTGTCGGGCTGTCGGGCACGAAAACACCGCACGGCCGCGACGGCCCGGGGCCAGGCGGGCGTGAGGACGTGCGGCACCGTCCTGCTCAGGACGCGAAGAACTCCGCCAGCACCGGCGCCAGCGCCTCCGGCTCCACCGCGTGGGTCTGGCCCTCCAGGGCCCGGTACGTGCCCCGGGGCGCGGCCTCCGCGACCGCTCTGGCCGCCTCGCGCAGCCAGGCCGGGCTCGCGCTGCCCGCCACGGACAGGACCGGCACGGTGACCGAGGCCAGCAGGTCGCGGGGGACCAGTCCGTCCCCCATCACGGCGTCGTCGTGGGCGAGCGTGGGCGCGATCGCCTCCATGCCCGCCCACATGGGGGACTGGCGGGCGCTGGCGATCATCTGCGGGGCCAGCCCGGTCAGGAGCAGGAACAGCTCCACCGCGTCCCCGCGCCGGCCCTCGGCGAGCGCCGCGGTCAGCTTGCCGGTGTACTCGGCGCGCTCCCGCTCGCCGCCCTGGTACACCGCGAACGGCGGTTCGTAGACGGCGACCTGACGGACCGGCAGTCCGCTCGCCGCCGCCCGGAGGGCCAGCGCGCCGCCGGAGGAGACGCCGTACAGCGCCGCCTCGCCGCCCACCGCGTCGATCAGCACGGCCAGGTCCTCGACCTCGCGTTCCACCGCGTAGGGCGCCGTGTCCCCGCTCCCGCCGCGGCCCCGGCGGTCGTAGACGACGGCGTCGAAGCGGTCCGGCAACGCCGCCGCCAGCGGCGCCAGCGTGGCCCCCGTCGACATCGCACCGCTGACGAGGACGACCACCGGGCCCTGCCCGGTGCGGTGGTAGGCGAGGGGTGTGCCGTCACGCGAGACGGTCTTCTTGTCCATCCCAGTCATGCCAGTCATGCCAGTGAAGACTGCCACGCCGCGGCGGCCTCACCGGGTCACAACACTTCCAGGTCGTAGAAGCACAGGTGGTCCTTGATCTCGGCGACGTCCGGCTTCGGGGCGGGGTAGGCCCACACCAGGTCCGCCGCGTCGGGCAGGGACCAGTAGGACGCCGTGCCCTTGAAGGGGCAGTACGTGTGCGTGTCGGACGCCGTCAGAAGGTCGAGGCGTACGTCCTCGGGCGGCAGGTAGTAGCGCGGGGGGCATCCCGTCTCGCGCAGTACCAGGGCGCGGTCGCTCTCCGCGAGGACCTGGCCGCCGCGCACCACACGCACGTGCTCATCGCTCTTGTCGATCGTGATCGTGTGTCCTTGGGTCATACCGGTACAGCACCCGCCGGCTCCCGCTTCTTCCCGCCCGCGGGGCCGGTTGCCCCGCCGCGTACCGTGGGCGCATGAACATCTGCGTCTTCCTCTCCGCCGCCGATCTCGACGACCGCTACACCCGCCCCGCGCGGGACTTCGCCCGGCTGATCGGCAAGGGCGGGCACAGCCTGGTCTGGGGCGGATCGGACACCGGGCTGATGAAGGTGGTCGCGGACGGTGTGCAGGAGGCGGGCGGCCGGCTCGTCGGCGTGTCGGTCGACTTCCTGTCGGCGAAGGCGCGGCCCGGCGCGGACGAGATGGTGATCGCCAAGGACCTCGCCGAGCGCAAGAAGCTGCTCCTGGAGAAGGCCGACGCGGTCGTGATCATGGTGGGTGGTACCGGGACGCTCGACGAGGCCACCGAGATCCTGGAGCTGAAGAAGCACGGCCGGACCGGCAAGCCAGTGGTGCTGCTGAACTCCGACGGCTTCTACGACGGCCTCAAGCAGCAGTTCCGCCGCATGGAGGAGGACGGGTTCCTGCCCCGGCCGCTCGCCGAGCTGGTGTTCTTCGCCGAGGAGCCGGCGGGCGCGATGGCGTATCTGGACGAGGCGCTCGGCGGCAGCTGAGCCGGTGGTGCGAGCATGGCGGGCATGGCTACTCATCTGATCACCGGTGCCGGCTCCGGCATCGGCGCGGCCGTCGCCCGCCGCCTGTACGCGCGCGGGGACGAACTCGTGCTGCACGCGCGCGACGCCGGGCGGGCCAAGGAACTGGCCGCCGCGTTCCCCGGGGCCCGGACGCTCGTCGGCGACCTGGCCGACCCCGACCGGCTGAGCTGGGCGTTCTCGCACCAGACGCTGCCCGACCGGGTGGACTCCCTGCTCCACATCGCGGGCGTGGTCGACCTCGGCCCGGTCGGCGAGCTCACCCCGAAGACCTGGCGCCACCAGCTCGACGTCAATCTGATCGCCCCCGCCGAACTGACCCGCCACTTCCTGCCCCAGCTGCGTGCCTCGCGCGGCCACGTGGTGTTCGTCAACTCGGGCGCGGGCCTGAGCGCCCACGCCGACTGGTCCGCGTACGCCGCCTCCAAGCACGGCCTGAAGGCGCTGGCGGACTCGCTGCGCCACGAGGAGCACGCCAACGGCGTCCGGGTCACCTCGGTCTACCCGGGCCGCACCGCCAGCCGTATGCAGGCCAAGGTGCACCAGCAGGAGGGCAAGGAGTACGACCCCGGGAAGTGGATCGCCCCCGACTCCGTCGCCACGACCATCGTCATGGCGCTCGACCTGCCGCGGGACGCGGAGGTCAACGACCTGACGGTCCGCCCGGGCCTGTGACGGACGGCGGGGGGCGGTCCCCGAAGACCGCCGCCCCCTGAGGCGGTCCTGTCCCCGCGGGGTTGCGTAGTCTTCCCGGGTGAACGAGAACAGCCAGTTCAGGTTCGGTGCCGCCACCGGCGTCGGGTCCATGCCCGGTGGGGACGCCCGGGAGGCCGTCAGGACGGTCACGGGCACCTTCGAGGATTTCCCCTTCCTGCCCGAGCTGCCCGCACGCGGGCCCGGCGCCGACATGATCGGGCGCAGCGCGGGGATGCTCGTCGAGCTGTACGCGCGCGTGGAGCCCAGCGGCTGGCGGCTCGGCGACCGGCCGGGCCGGGACACCAGGCGGGCGCGGTCCTGGCTCGGGGAGGACCTCGACGCCCTGGAGGAGTTCACCCAGGGGTACGAGGGCGCGCTGAAGGTGCAGGCGGTCGGGCCGTGGACGCTCGCCGCCGCCCTGGAGCTCAGGAACGGCGAGGCGGTCCTGTCCGACCCCGGCGCCTGCCGGGACCTGGCCGCCTCGCTCGCCGAGGGGCTGCGGCTCCATCTCGCGGAGGTGCGCCGGCGCGTTCCCGGCGCCGGGCTCGTCCTCCAGCTCGACGAGCCGTCCCTGACCGCCGTCCTGCGCGGGCAGGTGCGGACCGCCAGCGGCTACCGGACCCACCGCGCCGCCGACCGGCAGATCGTGGAGGCCACGCTCCGGGACGTCCTTGGGGCGCACGACCAGGGACCTGTCGTGGTCCACTCGTGCGCTCCGGACGTCCCGCTCGCCCTGCTGCGCCGCGCGGGCGCGACGGCGGTCTCCCTGGACGTCTCGCTCCTCACCGAGCGGGACGACGAGGCGATCGGAGAAGCGGTCGAGGCGGGCACCCGGCTCTTCGCCGGTGTCGTCCCCGGCACGGACGGCCCGTTGTCGGACCCTGCCGGTAGCGTCATGGGTGTCAGGACGATGTGGCGCAGGCTGGGGCTGCGGCCGGAGCTTCTCGCCGAGGCGGTCACGGTCACCCCGGCGTGCGGACTCGCGGGCGCTTCCCCCGCGTACGCGCGCCAGGCGCTCGCCCACTGCGTCCGGGCGGCGAGATCGCTCGCGGACAACCCAGAGTAACGGGAGGACAACACGGTGGCCGGCGACAAGCAGCAAGCGGAAACAGCGGTGCCCGTCGAGGCACGGGAGAAGCACGCGCGGCTCGCGGAGCAGGTCGAGGAGCACCGCTTCCGGTACTACGTCAAAGACGCTCCCGTCATCAGCGACGCCGAGTTCGACCAGCTCCTGCGCTCGCTGGAGGCGCTGGAGGAGGAGTACCCGGAGCTGCGCACGCCCGACTCGCCGACCCAGAAGGTCGCCGTGGCGTACGAGACCGACCTCGCCGAGGTCGAGCACCGCCAGCGGATGCTCTCCCTCGACAACGTCTTCGACGACGAGGGGCTCGCCGCCTGGGCGGACCGCGTCGCCAAGGACGTCGGCACCACCGGCCATCACTTCCTGTGCGAGCTCAAGGTCGACGGCCTCGCGGTCAACCTGACCTACGAGGACGGCAGGCTCACCCGCGCGGCCACCCGCGGCGACGGCCGCGTCGGCGAGGACATCACGCCCAACGTCATGACGATCGCCGAGATCCCGCACCGGCTGAACGGCGAGCGCGTGCCGCGTCTGGTGGAGATCCGCGGGGAGGTCTACTTCCCCATGGAGGCCTTCCAGGACCTCAACGCCCGCCGGGTCGCGGCCGGCGAGAAGCCGTACGCCAACCCCCGCAACTCCGCCTCCGGTTCGCTGCGCCAGAAGGATCCCAAGGTCACCGCGACGCTGCCGCTGCACATGGTGGTCCACGGCATCGGCGCCCTGGAGGGTTATGAGGGCCTCACCCGCCTCTCCGAGGCCTACGAACTGCTGAGGTCCTGGGGCCTGCCCACCTCCCGGCACAACAGGGTCGTCGACGACCTCGACGGCGTCCGCGCGTTCATCGCCCACTACGGCGAGAACCGCCACTCCGTGGAGCACGAGATCGACGGTGTCGTCGTCAAGCTCGACGAGATCCCGCTCCAGGGCCGCCTGGGCTCGACCTCCCGCGCCCCGCGCTGGGCGATCGCGTACAAGTACGCGCCGGAGGAGGTCAACACCAAGCTCGTCAACATCCGGGTGGGCGTGGGCCGGACCGGCCGGGTCACGCCGTACGCGCAGGTCGAGCCGGTCACGGTGGCCGGTTCCGAGGTCGAGTTCGCCACCCTGCACAACCAGGACGTCGTCAAGGCCAAGGGCGTGCTCATCGGCGACACGGTCGTGCTGCGCAAGGCCGGTGACGTCATCCCGGAGATCCTCGGGCCGGTCGTCGACCTGCGCGACGGCAGCGAGCGGGAGTTCGTGATGCCGGCCGAGTGCCCCGAGTGCGGTACGCCGCTCAGGCCGATGAAAGAGGGCGACGTCGATCTGCGCTGCCCCAACGCGCGGGCGTGCCCGGCCCAGTTGCGCGAGCGCCTGTTCTACCTGGCGGGCCGCAAGGCGCTGGACATCGAGCACTTCGGCTATGTCGCCGCGGCCGCCCTCACCAAGCCGCTGGAGCCCTCTGAGCCGCCGCTGAAGGACGAGGGCGACCTGTTCGACCTGACGGTCGAGCAACTGCTCCCCATCAAGGCCTACGTTCTCGACCAGGACAGCGGTCTGCCCAAGCGCGACCCGAAGACCGGCGAGGAGAAGGTCGTCACGGTCTTCGCCAACCAGCAGGGCGAGCCGAAGAAGAACGCGCTCGCGATGCTGGAGAACATCCGGGCCGCCAAGCAGCGCCCGCTCGCCCGTGTGCTCACCGGCCTGTCGATCCGTCATGTCGGGCCGGTCGCGGCCCAGGCGCTGGCCCGGGAGTTCCGCTCCATCGACCGCATCGAGCGGGCCGGTGAGGAGGAGTTGGCGAACACGGAGGGCGTCGGCGCGATCATCGCCGCCTCGCTCAAGGAGTGGTTCGCCGAGGAGTGGCACCAGGAGATCCTGCGCAAGTGGCGGGAGGCCGGCGTCCGCATGGAGGAGGAGGGCTCCGGCGAGGACGAAGGCCCGCGCCCGCTCGAGGGATTGACGGTCGTGGTGACCGGAACCCTCGAACAGTTCACCCGCGACGGCGCCAAGGAGGCGCTGCAGAGCCGGGGAGCGAAGGTGACCGGCTCGGTGTCGAAGAAGACCTCCTTCGTGGTCGTGGGTGACAACCCCGGTTCGAAGTACGACAAGGCGATGCAACTGAAGGTGCCCGTTCTGAACGAGGACGGTTTCGGCGTCCTTCTGGAGCGCGGGCCGGACGCGGCGGCCGAAGTCGCGCTTCCGACCGGCGAGTAGGGGTTGAACTCCGCCCGTTCGGCGCATACCAGATGCATACGGGTGGCCGGGGCGCATTCGGGCAACCGTCGGCGACCGCTGCCCGTGGAAGCCTTCTGCGGCCTACTGTTGAGCTGTGCGCCCGCCGTGCCCAACCGCGGTCGGGGCATCCCCGTGCTCGTCAGGAGTACGTGGAAGGGTTTTCCAGCGCGGTGCCGTCCAGGGGTTGTGGGGCATCGGGCCGCGTGGCGTGGGCACCGCCGGCTGTGAGAGGGACGGGAATGGAACCGACCGAGAGCGCCGCCCCGCACTCACGGCTGTGCCGGATGGCCGGCGCATGGCAGGGGAGACGGGGGCGGACGCCGGAGCGTCCGGGCGCGACGGAGCGCGCCGGACGCGTTGCCGCCGGACAGTACACCGTCGCCCGCGCCCGCGCCTCCGCACATACGGCCGTCGAACGTTTCTCCGGATTGCCCGGCGACGAACCCGAACGGCACCGGGTCCGCTCCGTGTTGCCCATGGCGATCGTCGCGGTGGCCGGGTCCGCGCTGAGCGCCGGCCTGTACCAGGCGTTCACCGACCACCACGCGCTCTTCCCGTCCGGCACGGCCGGCTGGTCCCTGGCCCTGCTCACCGGCGTCATCGTCGGTCACCTGGTCATGCTCGGCCGGGCCCGCTGGTGGGGCGGCACCGGCTCCGGCGCCACCCTCACCGTCGCCGTGCTGCTGCTCTACGGCTGGGTGCCCGCCGGCATGGTCAGCCTCACCGTCGTCGTCCTGGTCGGCATAGCCCGGCGCCACGACTGGCGGCAGGGCGTGCTGCACGGGTCGGTGGACATCCTCGGCATCGGCGCCGGCGGCCTGATGCTGGGCGCCTTCGGCCGCGTACCGACCGTGGAGAGCCCCTGGAGCCCGGGCGGTTGGACCGCCTCCGCCCTGCCCCAGGTGGTGCTGGCGGCCGGCGCCTACCTCCTGGTCACCCGCGGCCTGCTGTGGTTCGTGCACCACTCCCGCAACGCCGGAGTGCCCACCGTCGCCCGCACCGCCGTGATCAGACAGGGCCTGGTCGCCGTCGCCCTGCTCGGCATCTCCCCGCTGGTCTGCGTCGTCGCCGTGGCCAAACCGGTGCTGCTGCCGCTGTTCGCCGTCCCGCTGATCGCCCTCGACTCCACCCTGTGGATGGCCCGCGCCCGGGCCGAGGAGCAGTTGCGCGACCCGCTGACCGGACTGCCCAACCGGCAGTGGCTCCTGGAGCGCATCTGGACCGCCCTGGACGACGCCGAACGCATCGGCGCCCGGTCCGCGCTGATGCTGATCGACCTGGACCGGTTCCGTTCGGTCAACGACACACTCGGTCATCTCGCAGGGGACCGGCTGCTGTTGCAGATCGCCGACCGGCTGCGGCAGGCGCTGCCGCGCGGGGCGGAGGCGGCGCGGCTCGGCGGCGACGAGTTCGCCGTGCTGCTGCCGGTCGCCGACTCCACGACGTCCGCGACCCGTATCGCCCGCGCCCTGGTCACCGTCCTCAGCTCCCCGCTCGACCTCGACGGGCTCACCCTGGTCCTGGAGGCCAGCGCCGGAGTCGCCGTCTTCCCCGACCACGCACTGGACGCCGAAGGCATGCTGCGCCGGGCGGATGTGGCGATGTACCAGGCCAAGCGGGACCGCACGGGCGTGGAGGTCTACGAGTCCAAGCGGGACTCCAACACCCCCGACCGGCTGGGGCTGCTGGGTGATCTGCGCCGGGCCCTCGACGCCCACGAGGTCCAGCTGCACTACCAGCCGAAGGTCCGCTTCGACGGGCAGGTCGCGGGCCTGGAGGCACTGGTCCGCTGGGTGCACCCCGAGCGCGGCAAGGTACCGCCGGACGAGTTCATAGCGATCGCCGAGTCCTCGGGTCTGATGCCCCATCTGACGGAGTACGTGCTGGAGACCGCGCTCGCGCAGGTCGCCCGGTGGCGGGCTCAGGGCCTGTACGTCCCGGTCGCGGTCAACGTCTCCCCGCGCGATGTGCACATCCCCGGGTTCGCCGGTTCGGTGGCCGCCCGGCTGGCCCGGCACGGCGTGCCGGCGGGAGCGCTCCAATTGGAGATCACCGAGCACGTCCTGCTGGAGGACCCGCAGCGGGCCGCCGACACCCTGCACGCGCTGACCGGGCACGGCGTGAAGATGTCCCTGGACGACTTCGGCACCGGCTACTCCTCGCTGGTGCACCTGCGCCGGCTGCCGGTGAGCGAGCTGAAGATCGACCGCTCGTTCGTGGCCCGGCTGGCGGTCGACACGGAGGACGCCGAGATCGTGCGCTGCACCGTCGACCTCGCGCACTCCCTGGGGCTGCTGGTCGTCGCGGAGGGCGTCGAGGACGACGAGACCTGGGAACGGCTGCGGGACCTGGGCTGCGACGCCGTACAGGGCTGGCTCGTCGCGGCCGCGATGCCGCCGGAGGAGACGACGGCGTGGCTGCGGGCGCGCGGATCCCGCGGCTGGCAGCGACCCGCCGCCGCGCTGCCCGCGGCGGCGGCCGACGAGTGACCCTCCCGCCCGTCCGCCGGTGCTGAGAGCGGGCCGGGCCCGCCCTGCTCAGCGCGTGCCGTGCGGCACGAAGTGACCGATCAGCAACGCGAGTCGGCGCTCGTGGGCATCCTCCGGCAACCGGCCGCTGCGCATCAGGGTCACCAGGCCGTGCAGCCCGGCCCAGTACGTCTCCGTCAGCAGGCCCAGGTCGTCGCCCTCCGCCGCGACGGGCTCCACGGCCCGCAGCAGTTCGCCGAACGCCTCCCACAGGGCCGCCGGCGCCTCCGGCGTGGCGAACGGCAGGTCCACCTTGTGCGTGAACATCGCGTCGTAGAGGGCGGGCCGCCGCCGGGCGAAGGCGGTGTACGCCTCGCCCACCGCAGCCAGCGCCTCGCGCGCGCCCTTGGCCGCCACACGGGCCGTGTGCACCTCGGCGGCAAGCTCCGCGAAACCCTGGACGGCGACCGCCGTCATGATCGCGTCCTTGCCCTTGAAGTGGCTGTAGAGGACCGGCTGGCTGTACTCGATCTCGGCGGCCAGCCGGCGAGTGGTCACCGCGTCCCAGCCCTCGGCCTCCGCCAGCTCCCGTGCGGCCGTCACGATCAGCCGCCGGCGCTCCGCTCGTTCGCGCTCCCGGCGCGTCTGGATCGACATGCCACCGATTCTAGCAGCGCTAGAACTCCTGCCGAAGCTCTGCTGTCTTCGCTTCAAGTCCTAGCGTTGCTAGCAACAGGAGGAGAGACGTGACCGTCACCGCGTACACGCCGGCCGTCCTGCTCGATCTGTTCTGCGTGTTCCTCGGCTACCGCTTCCTGCTCCGGCCCGGCCCCGCGGCGGCCGGCTACGGCGCACCGGCCGACCCGCGCGGCGACGCCCGCGCCTATCTGTCGATCACGGGCCTGCGGGACGGCACCTTCGGGCTGCTGGGCCTCGTCCTGCTGGCCTTCGCCGGAGCCCATGCCGCGGTGTGGGCCATGGTCGCCGTGGCCCTCGTGCCGCTCGGCGACACCCTGATAGTGCTGCGCAACGGCGGCACGAAGGCCGTTGCCTTCGGGATCCATTTCGCCACCGCGCTCGTTGTACTGCTCAGTGCCGCACTGCTCTTCGCGCTCTGAGCACATCCGACATCCGGCAGGTGGAGTCTCGTCATTGTCGCTGTTCGTGCCGAAGTTCGACGAAACCGTGCTGGTCCGTGACGCTGGGGCCGAGGTGGTCGGCGGGGACCCCGTCGGTGTGAAGCTGCTGGCCGACAGCAGCGCGACCGGGGGCGCGCTGTCCACCGTGCGCGTCACCCTGGCCGAGGGCGCCGACGGGGCCCGGCCCCACCGGCACGACAACTCCGCCGAGATGTTCTTCGCCCTGGACGGGACCGCGGAGCTGCTCTCCGGCGACGACGTGGTCACCGCCGAGCACGGTGACCTGGTCGTCGTCCCGCCTGGCCGGCCGCACTCCCCCAAGCTCTCGACTTCGCTCGAGCAGGGGGGACCCCCATCGCCGCCGCCCCCGACCGCGGGGCCGACCTCCTCATCGTCATCACCCCGGGCGTCGAACTCTTCGCGTACTTCCGCCACCTCCAGCGCATCCGCCTGGGCGAGGTCACCCCGGAGAGCCTGCTGGAGGTGCAGGACCTGTACGACAACCACTTCCTGAGCAGCCGGGCCTGGGACGCGCGCCGCTGAACGCCGGCCCCCGTGGGCGGGGTCCGGCAAACCGTTTCACGGCCACCCCGCCCCGCCCCATAGGATTGGGCCAAAGCACACGCACTCACCCAGAGGATCGCTGCATGCCTGGCATCACGCGCGAGGAGGTCGCCCACCTCGCCCGGCTGGCGCGTCTGGAGCTGAAACCCGAGGAACTCGACCACCTCGCGGGACAGCTCGACGACATCATCGGCGCGGTGGCCCGCGTCAGCGAGGTCGCCGACCAAGACGTACCGCCGACCTCCCACCCGCTGCCGCTGACGAACGTCATGCGCGCGGACGAGGTCCGTCCGTCGCTCACCTCCGAGCAGGCGCTCTCCGGCGCCCCGGCCCAGGAGCAGCAGCGTTTCAAGGTGCCGCAGATCCTGGGTGAGGAGTGACAGCCGTGACGGACATGAACAGCATCATCAGGCTCACCGCCGCCGAGACCGCCGAGAAGATCGCCTCTGGCGAGCTGACGGCCGTCGAGGTCGCCGAGGCCCACCTGGCCCGGATCGAGGCCGTCGACGAGAAGGTGCACGCCTTCCTGTACGTCGACCGCGAGGGCGCGCTCGCCCAGGCCCGCGCCGTCGACGAGAAGCGGGCGCGCGGCGAGAAGCTCGGCCCGCTGGCCGGCGTGCCGCTCGCGCTCAAGGACATCTTCACCACCGAGGGCATTCCCACGACCGTCGGTTCGAAGATCCTCGAAGGCTGGATCCCGCCGTACGACGCGACGCTCACCAAGCGGCTGAAGGACGCCGACGTGGTGATCCTCGGCAAGACCAACATGGACGAGTTCGCCATGGGGTCCTCCACCGAGAACAGCGCCTACGGGCCCACCGGCAACCCCTGGGACCTCACCAGGATCCCCGGCGGCTCCGGCGGCGGGTCGAGCGCCGCGCTCGCCTCCTACCAGGCCCCGCTCGCCATCGGCACCGACACCGGCGGCTCCATCCGCCAGCCGGCCGCCGTCACCGGCACGGTCGGCGTCAAGCCGACGTACGGCGCGGTCTCCCGCTACGGCATGGTCGCCTTCTCCTCCTCCCTCGACCAGGGCGGCCCCTGCGCCCGCACGGTCCTGGACGCGGCCCTGCTGCACGAGGTGATCGCCGGGCACGACCCGCTCGACTCCACCTCCATCGACGAGCCGGTCCCGCCGGTCGTCGAGGCCGCCCGCAACGGCACCGTCGCGGGCATGCGCGTCGGCGTCGTCAAGCAGTTCCGCGGCGAGGGCTACCAGGCCGGCGTCATCCAGCGGTTCGACGAGTCCGTCGAGCTGCTCAAGGAACTGGGCGCCGAGATCGTCGAGCTGGACTGCCCGTCCTTCGACCTGGCCCTGTCGGCGTACTACCTGATCGCGCCGTCCGAGTGCTCGTCCAACCTGGCCCGCTTCGACGGCCTGCGCTACGGCCTGCGCACCGGCGACGACGGCACGCGCTCCGCCGAGGACGTCACCTCCCTCACCCGCGAGGAGGGCTTCGGCGCCGAGGTCAAGCGCCGGATCATGCTCGGCACGTACGCGCTCAGCTCCGGCTACTACGACGCGTACTACGGCAGCGCCCAGAAGGTCCGCACCCTGATCAAGCGGGACTTCGACAAGGCGTTCGAGCAGGTCGACGTGATCGTCTCCCCGACGACCCCGACCACCGCCTTCGCGATCGGCGAGCGCGCCGACGACCCGATGGCGATGTACCTCGCCGACCTGTGCACCATCCCGACCAACCTGGCGGGCAACGCGGCCATGTCGCTGCCCTGCGGTCTCGCCCCGGAGGACAACCTCCCGGTGGGCCTGCAGATCATCGCCCCGGTGATGAAGGACGACCGCCTGTACAAGGTGGGTGCCGCCGTCGAGGCCGCCTTCGTGGAAAAGTGGGGGCACCCGCTGCTCGAGGAGGCTCCGTCGCTGTGAGTAAGGCACTCGCCAAGGCCAAGGGCTTCAAGAAGTCCAAGTCCGGTACGTACCTGTCCATGGCCACCACCGCGTTCGGCGCGGTGGGTGTCGCCAAGCAGATCAAGAAGGCCCGCGCCGAGCACGACACGCTGCGCCTGATCGACGCCACCGTGTCCGCCGTAGCGATCGTCACCGGCCTCGCCATCCTCTGCCGCGAGCTGAAGCGGCTGGGCGACGACGACGTCCTGCTGGGCTGAGAGGGAAGTTTTCACCGTGACCACCACGACCGACCTGGAGTCGTACGAGGACGCGCTGGCGTCGTACGACCCCGTCATGGGCCTCGAGGTCCATGTCGAACTCGGCACCGCCACCAAGATGTTCTGCGGCTGCTCGACCGCGCTCGGCGCGGAGCCGAACACGCAGACCTGCCCGACCTGCCTCGGCATGCCCGGCGCGCTCCCGGTCGTCAACGCGACCGGCGTGGAGTCCGCCATCAAGATCGGCCTCGCGCTGCACTGCGAGATCGCCGAGTGGTGCCGCTTCGCCCGGAAGAACTACTTCTATCCGGACATGCCGAAGAACTTCCAGACCTCCCAGTACGACGAGCCGATCGCCTTCAACGGCTACCTCGACGTGCAGCTGGAGGACGGCGAGACCTTCCGCGTGGAGATCGAGCGCGCCCACATGGAGGAGGACACCGGCAAGTCGACGCACGTCGGCGGCGCCACCGGCCGCATCCACGGCGCGTCCCACTCCCTGCTGGACTACAACCGCGCCGGCATCCCGCTGATCGAGATCGTCACCAAGCCGATCACCGGCGCCGGCGAGCGGGCTCCGGAGGTGGCCAAGGC
The DNA here is from genome assembly GCF_053601495.1 of Streptomyces sp. NPDC004721. Lineage (NCBI taxonomy): Bacteria > Bacillati > Actinomycetota > Actinomycetes > Kitasatosporales > Streptomycetaceae > Streptomyces > Streptomyces sp. NPDC004721. The sequence goes on along the minus strand of NZ_JBSGBZ010000009.1, from coordinate 166,608 downwards.
CTACGTCCGTGAGCTGCGCGAGCTCATCCGGGCGCTCGGGGTGTCCGAGGCCCGTATGGAGATGGGCCAGATGCGCTGCGACGTCAACCTGTCGCTGATGCGCAAGGACGCCGACAAGTTCGGCACCCGCTCCGAGACGAAGAACGTCAATTCGCTGCGGTCCGTGGAGCGCGCGGCCCGCTTCGAGATCCAGCGCCACGCCGCCGTGCTGAACGGCGGCGGCACGGTGATCCAGGAGACCCGCCACTTCCACGAGGACACGGGGTCCACGACCTCCGGCCGCATCAAGGAGGAGGCCGAGGACTACCGGTACTTCCCCGAGCCGGACCTGGTCCCGGTGGCGCCCTCGCGCGAGTGGGTCGAGGAGATCCGGGCGGCCCTGCCCGAGCTGCCGCTGGTCCGCCGTACCCGCCTCCTGACGGAGTGGGGCATCTCGGCCACCGAGATGCAGGCGATCCTCAACGCCGGTGCCCTGGACCTCATCGTCGCCACCATCGACGCCGGTGCCGACGCCGCCTCCGCCCGCAAGTGGTGGATGGGCGAGCTGGCGCGTGCCGCCAACGAGTCCGGCAAGGCGCCGGACGAGCTGTCGATCACGCCGGCGCAGGTCGCCCGGGTCACCGAGCTGGTCGCCAAGGGCGATCTGAACGACAAGCTGGCCCGCCAGGTCATCGAGGGCGTCCTCGCCGGTGAGGGCACCCCGGACGAGGTCGTCGACAAGCGCGGCCTGAAGGTGGTCTCCGACGAGGGCGCGCTGACCGCCGCCGTCGACGAGGCCATCGCCGGGAACCCGGCCATCGCGGACAAGATCCGCGGCGGCAAGGTGGCCGCGGCCGGCGCCCTGGTCGGCGCGGTCATGAAGGCCACCCGCGGCCAGGCCGACGCGGCCCGCGTCAAGGAGCTGATCCTGGAGAAGCTCGGCGTCGAGGGCTGAGCCCGCGAACCGTCTAGGGGGGTGCACCGGATCCGGTGCACCCCCCGAGGCATGCCGGTGCGGGGGGACGGCTCCGACCCCCCGTCGGTGCCGTCGGACAGAGGCGCTACGCTCGCGCGCCATGAGTGGACGCGCCGATTCCGAAACGCACCCCGAGATATCCGGGGCCGACGACGTCGAGGCGGCCGGGGCGGAGGGCCAAGCCGAGGGTGACGTCGACGTGGGCCAGGGCGGCGCCGTCGAGGACGACGGCGCCGAGGACGAGGTGGAGGACCCCGCGGAGGTCGCACGCCGCGCCCGGTGGACGGCGGCCGGGGCCGGAATCCTGCTGACGCTCGCCGGACTCGCCGCCTCGCTGCTGCGGCTGTCCCGCTCGGCCTCCGCGCTCGTCCCGGCCGCCTACGCCGCCGGCGCCGCCGTCTGCGCCGTGGCGGCCTTCATCGGCTCCCGGGGACGCACCCGGCGGGCACTGTGGCTGCTGATCGCCGGGGTGATGGTGATGGCGCTCGGCGACCGGCCCGACTGATCGCGCGGTGGACGTCCGGCGGGGCGACAGACTTCATCTGAGTGTCCTGTGAATTGGGTCGCACTGATGTGAATCAGCCCACGAACCGGCTAAACGATCAGATTCGCCTGCAAGAGTGTCTTCAGATTGCTCATGCGTTCTTTGCGGGCTGTTCCGATCATGGACGACTGTTCCCGGTCAAAGATCCACAAATCCCCCCTGGGAGCACGTTCGTGGCAGCCCTAGCGCGCTGGTGTGTCCGGCACCGCCTCGTCGTCGTACTGCTCTGGCTCCTCGCCTTCGGCGGGGTCACCGCTGCCGCCTCGGTCACCGGTTCGGCCTACTCCAACGACTACGAGGTCCCCGGCACCGACTCGGCACGTGCCACCCAGCTGCTCAAGGAGGGCTTCCCGGGACTCGGCGGCGACAGCGACACCGTCGTCTGGCACACCACGTCCGGCACGGTGCGCGCCCCGGACGTCGAGCAGACGATGACCCGCACCCTGGACAAGATCGCCGCCCTGCCCCAGGTGGCGTCCGTGACCAGCCCCTACAAGGACCCGGACGCCCAGGGCTCCGACCAGATCAGCCCCGACGGGCACACCGCGTACGCCACGGTCACCTTCACCCGCCCCTCCCAGGACATCACCAAGCCCCAGGCCGCGGCCGTGGTCGAAGCGGCCAAGGCGGCCGAGACCGGCGGGCTCCAGGTGGAACTCGGCGGCAGCGCGATCAGCCTCACCGCGGCCTCCGGCGACCACACCGCCGAGATCGTCGGCGTGCTCGTCGCCGCCGGGGTACTGCTCGTCGCCTTCGGCTCGCTCGCCGCCGCCGCGCTGCCCATCGCCACCGCGCTCCTGAGCGTGGGCACCGCGCACGCAGCCATCGGACTCCTCGGCCACGCCATGACGGTCGCCGACTTCGCGCCCATGCTGGGCATGCTGATCGGACTCGGCGTCGGCATCGACTACGCGCTGTTCATCGTCACCCGGCACCGGCGCGGACTGAAACGCGGACTCAGCCCCACCGAGGCCGTCACGAACGCCGTCGCCACCACCGGACGCGCCGTCGTCTTCGCGGGTGCCACGGTGTGCATCGCCCTGCTCGGCATGCTCATCCTGCGGCTGGGCTTCCTCAACGGCGTGGCGGTCGCCGCCTCGCTGACCGTCGTCCTCACCGTCGCCGCCTCGGTGACCCTGCTGCCCGCGCTGCTGTCCTTCATCGGCCCGCGCGCCCTGAGCCGCCGCGAACGGCGCCGCCTGGCCGAGCACGGGCCCGAGCCCGAGGTGCCCACCGGGTTCGCCGCCCGCTGGTCGGCCTTCGTCGAACGCCACCCCAAGGCACTCGGCATCGTCGCCCTCGCCGTCGTCACCGTGCTGGCCCTGCCCACGCTCTCCCTCCGCCTCGGCACCTCCGACCAGGGCAACGACCCCAGTACGGCGACCACCCGGAAGGCGTACGACCTCGTCGCCGAGGGCTTCGGGCCGGGCGTCAACGGGCCGCTCACCCTGGTGACCCGGGTGGACGGGGCCGAGGGCAGGCTCGCCCTGGACAACCTCGGTACCACCCTGCGCGCCACCGAGGGCGTCGTCGCGGTGACCCCGGTGACCTACAACTCCGGCGGCACCACGGCCTACCTGAACGTGGTCCCCGACTCCGCGCCGCAGTCCCAGCGCACCAGCGACCTCGTCCACCGGCTGCGCACCGACGTGCTGCCGCGCGCCCAGACCGGCACCGCGCTGGACGTGCACGTCGGCGGGGTGACCGCCGGATACGACGACTTCGCCGGCGTGATCATCGGCAGACTGCCGCTGTTCGTCGGCGTGGTGGTCGGCCTGGGCTGCGTACTGCTGCTGCTCGCCTTCCGGTCCCTCGGCATCCCCCTGAAGGCCGCCGCGATGAACATCGCCGCCGTCGCCGCCGCGTTCGGCGTCGTCGTCACGATCTTCCAGTGGGGCTGGGGCAGCGAGTTCCTCGGCCTCGGCCGGGAGGGGCCGATCGAACCCTTCCTGCCCGTGATCATGGTCTCGGTGCTCTTCGGGCTCTCCATGGACTACCAGGTCTTCCTGGTCAGCCGGATGTACGAGGAGTGGCTGGAGACCGGTGACAACCGGCGGGCCGTCCGCGTCGGGCTCGCCGAGACCAGCCGGGTGATCAACTCCGCCGCGGTCATCATGATCTCGGTTTTCCTCGCCTTCGTCCTCAGCGGCGACCGCGTGATCGCCATGTTCGGCATCGCGCTCGCCTCCGCCGTCGCCCTCGACGCCTTCGTGCTGCGCACGCTGCTCGTGCCCGCCCTGATGCACATGCTGGGCCGCGCCAACTGGTGGCTGCCGCGCCGGCTCGACCGCGTGCTGCCCCGGATCAGCATCGAGCCGCCCGAGTGCCGCGCGGCGCATGAGAGGCTCACGGACGTCGTGGACGCTCTGGCGAAGGAGACGCAGCGGGATGTACGCGATACCTCTGGGTGACGAGGGAGCCGAACTGCGGCCCCTGGAGCCGTGGCACGCCGAGGAGTTCCTCGCGCACCTGGAGCGGGGCCGGGAGTTCGTCACGCGGCACATCCCGTTCGGCGCGAACGCCACGGACGTGGACTCCGCGCGGGCCGTCCTCCAGTCGTACGCCGACAAGCACGCCGCCGACAGCGGCTTCCTGCACGGGCTGTGGCTGGAGGGCAAGCTGGTCGGCGGACTGCTGTTCCGCGTCTTCGACACGGCCACCGGCACCTGCGAGATCGGCTGCTGGCTGGAGCCGGCCGGCACCAGGCGCGGACTCGTCACACGCGGGGCGCGGGTGCTCATCGACTGGGCGTTCGACGAGCGGGACATGCACCGCGTGGAGTGGCACGCCTCCTCCGCCAACGAGGCGAGCATCAACGTGGCGCGACGGCTGGGGCTGACCCGCGAGGGCGTCCTGCGCGAGAGCTTCCCCTACCGGGGCGTGCGCCAGGACATGGAGGTGTGGGCGGTGCTCGCCCCCGAGTGGCGTGAGGCACGGGCGCGCGACGGTCGTTGAGACGGCCGGGCGGGGTCGCCGCCGTCTCCGTATGGGGCGAGGTCCCCTGGCGAGCACTGGCCGCCGCCTTACCCGCGTCCCCCGGTGCCTTACGACCGCCCCGCGGCCCCGCACCACGCGCCTAAGGCACCCCGCACGGGGAAGATGCGGAACTCTCCCGATGTGGCCGCACCCCCTGGGAGACGACAGTGGAGGCATCGCGGAAAGCGACGCCGAAACCACCGCTCACCGGGGAGAGACCATGTTCCACTACGAACTGCACCAGCTGCGCTCCGCCGAACTCGGCCGCCGCGCCGCGCAGGACCGCCTGGTCCGCGAGGCCCTGCGCGCCCGCCGTGCCGCCCGCCGCTCGGCCGGCGGGCGAACCGCCGAGGCGGAGCCCCATACCCACGGCCCCCACCGGCGGCGGTTCACCCGCGCGGCGTGAACACGGGCCGGCGCGACCCCGGCGGCCAGGACGGCCCCGGCTCCACGAGGGTGGGCCGGGGCCTCCCGCATGTCCGTCCGTCTGCCGTGGGCAAAACAAGTGCCGCCCTGTCGGACCCTCGTGCGATGCTCGGGCATGTGGAGACCAGGTCCGTCAGTCCGGTGTTCGTCGGCCGCGCCGACGAGTTGAGCACTCTGCACGACGCGCTCGCCCGCGCGGCCCGGGGAGAGCCGCAGGCCCTGCTGCTCGGCGGTGAGGCGGGCGTCGGCAAGACCCGCCTGGTCGAGGAGTTCACCGCCGCCGCCGTGCGCGCCGGCGCCGTCGTCGCGCTCGGCGGCTGCGTGGAGATCGGCGCCGACGGACTGCCGTTCGCCCCCTTCTCCGCCGCCCTGCGCGCCCTGCGCCGCGAACTGCCCGGCGAACTCGCCGCCGCGGCCGCCGGACAGGAGGAGGAACTCGCCCGGCTGCTGCCCGAATTCGGCGAACCGGCCCCCTCGCGAGGCACCGGCCGGCACGACGAGGAGGGCATGGCCCGCCTCTTCGAACTCACCGCCCGCCTGCTGGAGCGCGTCGCCGCCGACCACACCGTCGTCGTCGCCCTGGAGGACCTGCACTGGGCCGACGCCTCCACCCGGCACCTGCTCGCCTACCTCCTGCGCACCCTGCGCACCGGCCGCCTCGTCGTCCTGGCCACCTACCGCTCCGACGACATCCACCGCCGCCACCCGCTACGGCCGCTGCTCGCCGAACTCGACCGGCTGCGCACGGTCCGCCGCCTCGAACTCGCCCGCTTCACCCGGCAGGAGGCGGGCCGCCAGATCGCCGGCATCCTCGCCGCCGAACCGGACCCGGTCCAGGTCGACGAGATCTTCGAACGCTCCGACGGCAACGCCTTCTTCGTCGAGGAACTCGCTGTCGCCGCCCACGAGGGCTGCCGCACCAGCCTCAGCGACTCCCTGCGCGACCTGCTGCTCGTGCGGGTCGAGAAGTTGCCCGAGCCCGCCCAGCGGATCGCCAGGATCGCCGCCGAGGGCGGGTCCACCGTCGAGCACCGGCTGCTCGCGGCCGTGGCCCGGCTCACCGAGGACGACCTCATCGAGGCGCTGCGGGGCGCCGTGAACGCCAACATCCTCATCGCCGCCCCCACCGGCGACGGCTACCGCTTCCGGCACTCCCTGGTGCGTGAGGCCGTCAGCGACGACCTGCTGCCCGGCGAGCGCTCCCGCCTCAACCGCCGCTACGCAGAGGCCCTGGAGGCCGACCCGACCCTCGTCCCCGCCGACCAGCGCGTCATGCGGCTGGCCAGCTACTGGTACCACGCCCACGATCCGGCCAAGGCCCTGCCCGCAGTCCTGGACGCCTCCGTCGTGGCCCGCGCCCGGCACGCCTACAGCGAGCAACTACGGCTGCTGGAACGGGCGATGGAGCTGTGGGACGCCGCGCCGGAAGAGGTGCGGGCCCGGCTGAGGCCCGTCGACTACACCGAGATCTACCCGCCCTGCGGCTGCGATCCGGCGACCACCCCGCTGACCTTCCTCGACCTGATGGCCGAGGCCGCCGTCGCGGGCCGCTTCTGCGGGGAGCGGGACCGCGCCTTGAAGATCACCAAGCGGGCGCTGCGCCTCCTGGAGGACGACAACGACCCCCTCCGGGCCGCCTGGTTCTGGATCCAGCGCTCCAAGCTGGTCCAGGCGAAGGCCCATGGCGACGGCTGGTGGGAACTGGGCACCGCGCAGGAACTGGTGCGCGGGCTGCCGCCGTCCGAGGTGCACGCGGAGGTGCTGGCGAACGTCGCCCAGTGGTCCATGGTGCACGTGCCGGGCCCTGATGCCCTCTCGGCCGCCGAACGGGCCGTGGAGTACGCGCGCATGGTCGACGCCTGCGAGATCGAGATGACCGCGCGGCTCACCCTGGGCGGCCTCATGGTCCAGGCCGGCGACGTCGAGGCGGGCCTCGCCGAGATGTACGAGGTCAACAAGCGCACGGTCGGCGACGGCATCGCCGCCGTCGCCGGCCGCTCCTTCGTCAACCTGCCCTCCGAGCTGGAGTCCGTCGGCCGCTCCCGCGAGGCCGTGCCGCTCATGGAGCAGGGGATCGCCTTCACCCAACGCTTCGGCCTGCTGGACAGCGAGGCCTGGGTGTGGGGCAACCTCGCCGAGTCACTGTTCACCCTGGGGCGTTGGGAAGAAGCCGCCGACGCGGCCTCCCGGTCCCGGCGTGTCGGCCAGAGCGCCAAACCACGCGGCTTCCACGCCCGCGTCCGCGCCCAACTCGCCCTCGAACGAGGCGACCTGACCGAAGCCTCCGGCCAACTGGCCGACGCCCTGGAAAACTTCGGCACCCACGACAACGCGCCCCAGCACGCCCTGCCGCTCGCCCGCATCGCGATCGCGGTCGCCGCGGGCGAGGGCCGTCTGCTGGACGCCCGCGCCGAACTCGAACGCGTCCTGAACGACGGCTTCCCACCCGGCACGCAGCGCTACGGCTGGCCGCTGCTGCTCACCGCCGCCACGGTGGAGACCCACGCGGCCGGGCTGCCCGCCGCCGGCCCCGGGCGCGCCGAGACCTTGCGACGCATCCGGCACGCCACCAAGTCGCTGGCCACCAACGTGCCCGTCTGGCAGGCGTACGAACGCTGGGTGCGCGCTGAACTGCTGCGCGCCGAGGGGCGTAGCTGCCCGGAGGAGTGGGCCGGGATCGTCGCCGCCTTCGAGACGCTGGAGCGCCCCTACGACCTCGCCCGCGTCCGCTGCCGCCTCGCCGAGGCCCTGCTCGGCACCGACGAGGACCAGCGGGACCGGGCCACCGAGCTGCTGCGCCTGGCGCACGCCGTCGCCGAGCACCTGCGTGCCCGCCCGCTCGCCGAATCCGTCGCCCTGCTGGCCCGCCGCGCCCGCCTCGCCCTGACCGGCGCCCCGCAGCAACCCTCCGCTTCCGCCGATCCGGTCGAGTCCCTGGGCCTGACCAGCCGGGAACGCGATGTCCTGCGGCTGGTCTCGGCCGGCCGCACCAACCGCCAGATAGCCGAGGAACTCTTCATCTCGCCGAAGACGGCCAGCGTCCATGTCTCGAACATCCTGGCCAAAATGGGTGTCTCGGGTCGCGGAGAGGCGGCGGCACTGGCCCACCGGCTGGGCCTGTTCCCACCGGGGACCGAAGACCGACTGGCAGCGGGATGACCGGAAGACGCCGACCGGGGGGAAGCCGTGTTCAACGTGTTCGAGGAACTGTTCGCGCCCGGCCGCAAGCACACCCGGGACGAGCAGAAGCGGCTGGAACTGACCCGGGAGGACGTCGGGGACAACGATCCCTGGCGCGGGCCGATCGATCTCGCCTCCGGGAAGGTCGTCGTACGGCCGCCCGACCCTCCCGCGGAGGAGGCCGGAACCGGGCGGGGGTGAGCGCCGGGGGCTACTTCACCTCCAGTTCCAGGATCCGGTCGTCGCCCTTCTTCGGAGTGCCGCGGCCGTCGGTGTTGCTGGTGACCAGCCAGAGCTTGTCGCCGCCCGCCGAGACCACCGTGCGCAGGCGGCCGTAGGTGCCGGTGAGGAACGCCTCGGGGGCCGCCGAGAGCTTGGTGCCGCTCAAGGGGATCCGCCACAGGCGCTGACCCCTCAGGCCCGCCATCCAGATGGAGCCCTCGGCGTAGGCGATGCCGCTGGGGGAGGCCACGTTCGTGTGCCACTGGGTTATCGGGTTGTGGAACTTCGGGTTGTTCGTCCTGCCCTCCGCGTCCGGCCAGCCGTAGTTGTCGCCCGGTTTGATCGCGTTCAGCTCGTCCCAGGTGTCCTGGCCGAACTCGGAGGCGAACAGACGCTGCTTGTCGTCCCAGGCCAGGCCCTGCACATTGCGGTGGCCGTACGAGTACACGGGGGAGTCGGGGTACGGGTTGCCCGGGGCGGGCAGGCCGTCCGGGGTCAGCCGCAGGATCTTGCCGCCCAGGGACTTCCTGTCCTGGGCCAGGCCTCGGTCACCGGTCTCGCCCGTGCCCGCGTACAGCATCCTGTCGGGGCCGAAGGCGATCCGGCCGCCGTTGTGGATGACTCCCTTGGGGATGCCCTTGAAGATCGTGTCGGGTGCGCCCAGTTGCATACCGGCGGGCTTCTTGTCGTCGTACAGCATCCGGACGATGCGGTTGTCCGAGGCCGAGGTGAAGTAGGCGTAGATCATGTGGTCGGAGGCGTAGTCGGGGGACAGCGCTATGCCCAGCAGGCCGCCCTCGCCCTCCGGCGAGACTCCCGACACCCTGCCCAGTTCGGTCTTCTGCCCGGTCTTCTCGTCGACCCGCGTGATCGTCGCCTTGTCACGGGAGGAGACGAGGAGACCACCGCCGGGGATCGGGGCCAGTCCCCAGGGGCTGTTCAGGCCCTCCGCGACCGTGCGCAGGACCTTCACCGCGCCCTTGGCCGGCGGCGCGGTCTCCGTGGGTGCCTGCCCGGAGGGCGAGGCCACCGCCGCCGTACGGCCGGGCGCCATGCCGTCCCCACCGGCCGACGCGCCCCCGGAGGAGCAGCCGGCCGTCAGCAGCAGGGCGGCGGCCAGCACGCCCGTCACAGCTCGACGTTGCACGATCTTCGTCCCTTCGACGCGGCGGGTTCTACTTGTCTTACACCGCCCGCACCTCCAAGGTTCCCGATCACCCGAATCCCACGCCGACCTCGAATCCGACGCCGCGAAACCGCCGCCGCGAAACCGCCACCCCGCCCTGGCCGGCGAGGGGAAGGGCGCGGTGTTCCCTCACCTGCGCCGAGCGGCTCACCGCGACCCGCGACCGGGAGATGCGGCTGCGGGCCGCCGCCGGCGCCACGGCACCGCGCCGAGCCGCGAGATGGGGCCCCGCTGGTCGCCGTCCCTCCACGAACCACCGCGCACGCCCCACGCGAGAACGGGTTCCGGACACCTGACGTTCCGCCCTGCCAGCGGCTGCCGCGCTGGGACGCGGTCGGCGACGCGGGGCGTGCCGCGCACACGCGGGGCGCGTGTTGGTGTCGGGCGTGGTGGCGGGTACGGGCCAGGGATTCGAGGCCGGTGGTGCTGGGTGTGCGGTGCCGCAGAGGCGGGGGCGCGCGTGGGTGCCCGGCGTGGCGACGGGCGTGGGCCAGGCCTCGGGGCCGGGCGTCCGGGCCAGGCCTCCGGCCAAGGCCCCCTGAGCCGGGGTTCTGGGCCAGGCCTCCGGGGCGAGCTTCCGCGCCGGGTGTCCGGGTTGGGCCTTTGGGCCAGGCATCCGGACTTCCGGGCGGGACTTCCGGGCCAGGCCTCCGGGCCGGACCCTTGGGGCAGGTTTCCGGGCTCTGGGAGACCGGGGCCGCGGGTATGCGGCGCCGCGCACGTGGGCGCGCTCCAGCGTGAGTCAGGCCTCCGGGGCGAGCTTCCGCGCCGGGTGTCCGGGTTGGGCCTTTGGGCCAGGCATCCGGACTTCCGGGCGGGACTTCCGGGCCAGGCCTCCGGGCCGGACCCTTGGGGCAGGTTTCCGGGCTCTGGGAGACCGGGGCCGCGGGTATGCGGCGCCGCGCACGTGGGCGCGCTCCAGCGTGAGTCAGGCCTCCGGGGCGAGCTTCCGCGCCGGGTGTCCGGGTTGGGCCTTTGGGTCAGGCATCCGGGCGACCGGGTCTGGTCTCCAGGCCGGGCCTCCGGGCCAGGTCGGCCGCGGTCGAGGCGTGGTGTGGCTCAGTCCCACGAGCCCTGGGCCGTGGGCAGGTGGCCCAGTTCCGTCAGGTCGTCGGCCGTCAGGCGCAACCCCGCCGCGTCCGCGTTCTCCGTCACCCAGTGCTCCTGCTTGGTGCCGGGTACCGGGATCACATGGCGGCCCTGGGCCAGTACCCAGGCCAGCGCCACCTGGGCGGGTGTGACGTTCTCGCCGTGCCGGGCGGCCGTCCGCCGCAGGCCGGCCACGATCGGCTGGTTCGCGGCCATCATCTCGGCGGTGAAACGGGGATGCCGGGCCCGCACGTCTTCCGGCTCGAACCCCTGGCCGGGGGTGAGGGTGCCGGTCAGGAAGCCGTTGCCCAGCGGCATCGCCGCCAGGAAGCCGACCCCGCGGTCCGTGCACCACGGCAGCAACGACTCCAGCGCCTCCGGCGACCACACCGACAGCTCCGCCTGCACCGCGCTGACCGGGAAGACCTGCTGCACCCGCTCCAGCTGGCGGATCGTTCCGTCGTGCAGCCGCGCACCGGACCGGCGCCGGCCGCGCGCGCCCACCGCGCACAGGCCGAGCGCCCGCACCTTCCCGGCCCGCACGAGGTCCGCCATCGCCCCCCAGGTCTCCTCGACCGGGACCTCGGGATCGGCGCGGTGCAGCTGGTAGAGGTCGATCACGTCCGTCTGGAGACGCCTGAGCGAGGCGTCGCACGCCCGCCGCACATAGCCGGGACGCCCGTTGGCCACGATGTGCTGCTCGCCCACCAGCAGACCGACCTTCGTCGAGACGAAGGCGTCGGACCGCCGCTCCTTCAGCACCCGCCCCAGCAGCAGCTCGTTGGTGAACGGACCGTACATGTCGGCCGTGTCCAGCAGCGTCGAGCCCAGGTCCAGCGCCCGGTGCACAGCCCTGAGCGACTCCGTCCCCCGCTGCCGCGACGCGCTGTACGCCCAGCTCATCGGCATGCACCCCAGCCCTACGGCCCCCACCGCGAGTGCCGCCGCGCCGATCGTCCTGCGCTCCACTTGGCCGTAACCCTCCCTCTCTCAGGGCCCACCAACCTAACCTCTGGCCGCGCGTGCCCCTGGCATAGCCTCCTGAGCATGACTGCTGACGTATGGCTGCCCATTCCGCCGGACGAGATCGCGGGGCTTCCGCAGGGGCCCACCTACCGTTTCTGGGACGGCGCCGAGGAGTTCCCCGCGAACCCCGCCGACTGCGCCTTCTACGTCGTGCCGTACATGAAGCCCGGTGGCGTCGGTCTGCGCCCGATGCCCCGGATGAGCTCCGTACGGGTCGTGCAGACGCTGTCCGCCGGCACTGACCACGTGGAGCCGGGCCTGAGGCACCTGCCGCCGGGCGTACGGCTGTGCAACGCGCGCGGGGTGCACGAGGCGAGCACCAGCGAGCTCGCCCTGACGCTCATCCTGGCCTCGCTGCGCGGCATCCCCGACTTCGTCCGGGCCCAGGACCGGGGTGAGTGGGGCGGAGGCTTCCGTCCCGCCCTCGCCGACAAGAACGTCCTCATCGTCGGCTACGGCTCGATCGGGGCCGCCATCGAGGACCGGCTCGTGCCCTTCGAGGTCGCGCGGGTGGCGCGCGTGGCGCGCTCCGCGCGCACCACGGAGCGCGGCCCGGTGCATCCGCTCACCGATCTTCACTCCCTGCTCCCGCAGGCCGATGTCGTCGTCCTGTCCACGCCCTTGACGGAGGCCACACGCGGGCTGGTGGACGCGGACTTCCTGGCGCGGATGAAGGACGGCGCGCTGCTGGTGAACGTCGCGCGCGGCGGCGTGGTCGACACCAAGGCGCTGCTCGCCGAGCTGGACAGCGGCCGTCTGACCGCCGCCCTCGACGTCACCGACCCCGAGCCGCTGCCCCCGGGCCATCCCCTGTGGCACGCGCCGGGCGTGCTGATAAGCCCCCATGTCGGCGGCCCCACATCCGCCTTCATGCCGCGTGCCAAGCGGCTTCTGACGGATCAGTTGCGCCGTTTCGTGAACCAGGAGCCGCTCGCCAACGTGGTCCTCACGACGGGCACGGCAAGCGTCTAGTCCGCTTCGGGTACGGTCCGCGACTCTACGAACGCGTTCCGTACCCGTATCCGCGCTGGTCGTCACGGAGCGTAGAGAAGCTATGTCCCTGAGTGACGAGACTGGTGTATCGTCCCGACAGGGGCTGCGCCGCGCACCGTTCGGCGCCGGGGATGGACATTTCAAACTGCGAGGGGGGCGACGGGCGATGCACGGCCTATGGACGAACGATCCGACGCGGCGGGGCCGCCACCGGCGGCCCTGGCGCACGGCCGCGCGCAGACGCGGCCACCACAGCCAGCACCACCGCAGGCCCGGCGGTCGCCGGAGGCACGCCCACCCGGCGCACCGGAAGCCGGGGGGCCCGGTCGCACGGACCGGGAGGCCCCGGTGAGCCCGCCACCACCCGTCATGACCGCGTTCGACGGTGGCCTGCGGACGCCGGCCGCGCCGGGGGCGCTGCTGCCGGGGCAGTCGGCCGCCGACGGCCGTTCGAGACTGGCGCCGCAGCTCCTGCTGGCCCTGGTGTGCGCGGGGTACGCCATCGGTGCCGCGTGCGGCTGGGGTTCCAGCGAGGTCGCGCTGTTCATGGGCGACTTCGGGCTGAGCGCCGCGGCCGGCACCGCCGCCGTCTCGTGCGCGCTGTACGCCCGCGGCCGCCACGTCCGCTTTCGAACCGCCTGGCTGCTGTTCGCCCTCTCCTCGGCGATGGCGGCCCTGGGCAACTCGGTCTGGGGGTGGTACGAGGTCGTCCTGGGCGCGTCCGTGCCCAGTCCCAGTTACGCCGACCTGTTCTTCTTGTGCTTCGCGCCACCGGCGATCGTCGGTCTGCTCGTGCTCGCCAAGCGGCCGGTGAACAGGGCGGGGTGGGTATGCCTGGCACTGGACTCGTGGTTGATCGGGGGCTCGCTGCTCACGTTGTCCTGGAGCCTCGCACTCGCCCAGGCGGCCAAGTTCGACGGGTCGAGCGTCGCGCACACCGCGCTCTCGCTGGCGTACCCGCTGCTGGACATCGCCCTGGTCTCCATGGTGCTCGTGCTGCACTTCCGGTGTTCCTCGATCAACCGCACCGCGGTGAACACGGCGATCGGCGCGCTCGCCCTGACCGTGCTGTGCGACGCCCTGTTCACCTCGCCGCTGCTGCACAACAACTACCGCTCGGGGCAACTGCTCGACGCCGGCTGGTTCGCCGGCTCCCTGCTCCTGGCGTACGCCCCGTGGGCGGCGCCCCGCCCGGGACAGCCGACCGCCGAGCACTACGACACGGACCCGTACCAGGCAGCGCCGTATCAGGCGGAGGGACACCAGTTGGACGGGCGTGAGCCGGACCCGCGCTCCGCCGACGGGCACGCGCGCGTGGCCGACGCCTACGGGCACATCCCCGAGGACCACGGCCGCGTGCCGGCCGACCACGTGCCCGGGCGGCCGCCCGCCGTGCGCCCCGCGCACGGCGGGCCGCCCGCTCAGGGCGCGGATCACGGCCGGTACCCGTCCGGCCGGCCCCTCGCGGGCTCCCTCGCCGCCCTCACTCCGTACCTCGCCGCGGCCGTGTGCACGCTGGGGGTCCTGTACAACGCGCTCAACGGCCACAGTGTCGACCGCGTGGTGCTGATCACCGCCGGCGCCGTCGTGCTGGTGCTCGTCGTGCGCCAGGGCATCGTGCTGCGCGACAACATCGCGCTCACCCAGGAACTGGCCCAGAAGGAGAACCACTTCCGCTCCCTGGTGCAGGGCTCCAGCGACGTCATCATGATCGCCGCGCCCAACGGGATCCTGCGGTACGTCTCCCCGGCCGCCGCCGGGGTGTACGGGCGGCCGGCGGAGGAACTGGTCGGCACGGAACTGGCCGGGCTCATCCACCCGGAGGATCTGGGCTGCGTGGTGCACGAGGTGCGCCGCTTCCTGGTCGCCAGCCCGCGCCGAGAGCCCACCGCGCGCATCGAGTGCCGCTTCCGCTCCGGCGACGGCGGCTGGCTCAACGTGGAGTCGACCATCAACCGCCACCACGGCGGCCTCATCTTCAACAGCAGGGACGTGACCGAGAGAGTGCGCCTCCAGGCGCAGCTCCAGCACAACGCCGAGCACGACCCGCTGACCGACCTGCCCAACCGGGCGCTGTTCACCAAGCGCGTCCAGCAGGCCCTGTCCGGCCGCCGCTCGACCGACCACGGCACGGCCGTGCTCTTCATCGACCTCGACGGCTTCAAGGCCGTCAACGACACGATCGGGCACCAGGCCGGGGACGAGCTGCTCGTCCAGGCCGCCCGCAGACTCCAGGAGGCGGTACGGCACGGGGACACCGCGTCCAGACTGGGCGGCGACGAGTTCGCGGCCCTGATCGTCGGGGACGGCACCCGCGATCGCACCGCCCGTGAACGGCACATCCTGGAGCTCGCCGACCGCCTCAGGGTGACGCTGTCGCAGCCGTACCTCATCGACGGCAACGATGTCCGCGTGGCCGCCTCCATCGGCGTGGCCTTCGCCGAACAGGGCCTCGGCGCGGGGGAGCTGCTGCGCAACGCCGACCTCGCCATGTACCGCGCCAAGGCGGCCGGCAAGGGCCGCGTCGAGCTGTACAAGCCGCAGATGCAGCAGGACGTCGTCCGCAAGGCGGAGCTGGCCACCCGGCTCAGAAACGCCCTGCACGAGGGCGAGTTCACCCTGCTGCACCAGCCGGTGGTCCGCCTGGACGACGGCCGGATCACCTCGGTCGCCGCCCAGGCGCGCTGGCGGTCATCGCAGGGCGTGCTCTTCACGCCCGCCGAGTTCCTGCGGGTGGCCGAGGACAGCGACAGGACGGCCGAACTGGGCCGCTGGCTGCTGGAGGAGGCCGTCGCGCAGGCCGCCGAGCGCGCCACGGCCGGCCCGAACGTGTCCGTGGTGGTCCGGATGGGCGCCCGCCGTCTGGTGGACCGCTCGCTGCCGCCCGGCTCCGTGGAGGCCATGCTGACCCGGCACGGGCTGCCGTCCGGTGCCCTGGTGATCGAGCTGTCCGACACCGACCCGCGGGTGCCGCTGGACGAGCTGGAGCGGCGCCTGGCGGCGCTGCGGCGGCTCGGTGTGCGCATCGCGCTGGACGGCTTCGGCAGCGGCCACGGGGCCGTCACGGCCCTCAGAAGGCTTCCCGTCGACGCACTGAGGCTCGACCGCAGCCTGGTCGAGGGCGTCGTCGAGTCCGCCCGGCTGCACAAGATCACCAGCGGTCTGCTCCGGATCGCCGCCGACCTCGGGCTCCGGTCCGTGGCCGACGGCGTGGACCTGCCGGAGCAGGTCGTGGCCCTGCGCGCGATGGGCTGCACCCACGGGCAGGGCATGGCGTTCTCCGGGCCGCTGGACGAGTACCGGCTGCGCCGGGCGCTCACCTCCGGCCGCTACCCGGTGCCGCACGGTCCGGCCGAACCGGTGTTCGCCGGGGGGAGCGCCGGGGCCTACACCGCGGCGGTGCCCGTCGTCTTCGGAGGCGGGACGGCCCTCCGCTCACATAATGAGACTCCCGTCCCACCCACTTGACACCGGGTGCGTGCCGGAGGGAGGGTCATTTCCATGCGCACCCGAATTCTCGTACTTGGACAGCGCGTCGGCTGAGCTGGGACCCACCGGACGACGATCCGGAACCCAGCGACCACACCGGCGCGCTTCCCCTCGCTTGCCTTGCGGCACGAGGGGTTTTTTGTTGCACGAGCACCTGGCGTGCAGCGTCCGAACTCCGCCCAAACCTCGCAAAAACCCTCAGCATCGAGAAGAGAATGCCGATGACCGAGCAGGCCACCGGGGCCCCTCATCCGCAGCCGCGGCCCCGATCCGGAGGACACCCGTCCGCGCCCGAGCACGTCACGGGTGCGAAGTCCCTCATCCGCTCGCTTGAGGAGGTCGGGGTCGACACCGTATTCGGCATTCCCGGCGGCACGATCCTTCCCGCGTACGACCCGATGATGGACTCCAGCCGGGTGCGCCACGTGCTCGTCCGTCACGAGCAGGGTGCGGGCCACGCGGCCACCGGCTACGCACAGGCGACCGGCAAGGTCGGCGTCTGCATGGCCACTTCGGGCCCCGGTGCCACCAACCTGGTGACGCCGATCGCCGACGCGAACATGGACTCGGTGCCGCTGGTCGCGATCACCGGCCAGGTCGTCTCCAAGGCGATCGGCACGGACGCCTTCCAGGAGGCGGACATCGTCGGCATCACGATGCCGATCACCAAGCACAGCTTCCTGGTCACCAAAGCCGAGGACATCCCGAAGACGATCGCAGAGGCGTTCCACATCGCCTCGACCGGTCGCCCCGGTCCGGTCCTCGTCGACATTCCGAAGGACGTGCTGCAGACGCAGACGACCTTCTCCTGGCCGCCGGTCATGGACCTGCCCGGCTACCGTCCGGTCACCAAGCCGCACGCCAAGCAGATCCGCGAGGCGGCCAAGCTCATCACCTCCGCGCGGCGGCCCGTGCTCTACGTCGGCGGCGGCGTCATCAAGGCCGGCGCCACGGCCGAGCTGAAGGTCCTCGCGGAGCTCACCGGAGCGCCCGTCACCACCACCCTGATGGCGCTCGGCGCATTCCCCGACAGCCACCCGCTGCACGTGGGAATGCCGGGCATGCACGGTGCGGTCACCGCCGTCACCGCGCTGCAGAAGGCCGACCTGATCGTCGCCCTCGGAGCCCGCTTCGACGACCGCGTCACCGGCAAGCTGGACAGCTTCGCCCCGTACGCCAAGATCGTCCACGCCGACGTCGACCCGGCCGAGATCGGCAAGAACCGCGCAGCCGACGTGCCGATCGTCGGGGACGCCCGCGAGGTCCTGGCCGACCTGATCCAGGCCGTCCAGAAGGAGCACAGCGAGGGCCACCGCGGCGACTACGCCGCCTGGTGGAACGACCTGGCCCGCTGGCGCGAGACCTACCCGCTCGGCTACGAGCAGCCCGCGGACGGCTCGCTCTCCCCGCAGCAGGTCATCGAGCGCATCGGGCAGCTCGCCCCGGAGGGCACGGTCTTCGCCGCGGGCGTCGGCCAGCACCAGATGTGGGCCGCGCACTTCATCCAGTACGACAAGCCGGCCACCTGGCTGAACTCCGGCGGCGCCGGAACCATGGGCTACGCGGTCCCGGCCGCGATGGGCGCCAAGGCCGGGCAGCCGCAGAAGACCGTCTGGGCGATCGACGGCGACGGCTGCTTCCAGATGACCAACCAGGAACTCACCACCTGCGCGCTGAACAACATCCCGATCAAGGTCGCCGTCATCAACAACGGCGCCCTCGGGATGGTCCGCCAGTGGCAAACCCTGTTCTACAACCAGCGGTACTCCAACACGGTGCTGCACTCCGGCCCCGACGACGTCAACCCGGAGGCCAGGGGCACCCGCGTCCCCGACTTCGTGAAGCTGTCGGAGGCCATGGGCTGCCACGCCATCCGCTGCGAGTCCCCGGAGGACCTCGACAAGGTCATCGAGGAGGCGAACTCCATCAACGACCGCCCGGTCGTCGTCGACTTCATCGTCCACGAGGACGCGATGGTCTGGCCGATGGTCGCCGCCGGCACCTCCAACGACGAGATCATGGCCGCCCGCGACGTCCGCCCCGACTTCGGCGACAACGAAGACGACTGACAGAGAGCTGAGTGAGAACCATGTCCAAGCACACCCTCTCGGTCCTCGTCGAGAACACGCCCGGCATCCTCGCCCGGATCGCCGCACTGTTCTCCCGCCGCGGCTTCAACATCGACTCCCTCGCGGTCGGCGTCACCGAACACCCCGACATCTCCCGCATCACCATCGTGGTCAGCGTCGAGGACTTCCCGCTGGAGCAGGTGACCAAGCAGCTCAACAAGCTGGTCAACGTGCTGAAGATCGTCGAGCTGGAGCCGTCGCATGCCGTGCAGCGCGAACTCGTCCTGGTGAAGGTGCGCGCCGACAACGAGACGCGCTCCCAGATCGTCGAGATCGTCCAGTTGTTCCGCGCCAAGACCGTCGACGTCTCCCCGGAGGCGGTGACCATCGAGGCCACCGGTTCCAGCGACAAGCTCTCGGCCATGCTCAGGATGCTGGAGCCGTTCGGCATCAAGGAGCTGGTCCAGTCCGGAACGATCGCGATCGGACGCGGTGCCCGCTCGATCACCGACCGGTCGCTGCGCGCCCTGGACCGTTCCGCATGATCCGGGTCCGGGCGGTCGGGTGACACCGGCCGCCCGGATACCGAGACTCCGAGACCTTCCGTCCCCCCACCGGCATACGGTGGGAAGCACAAACTGCACACCAAGGAGAGAACCCAAAGTGGCCGAGCTGTTCTACGACGCTGACGCCGACCTGTCCATCATCCAGGGCCGCAAGGTCGCGGTCATCGGCTACGGCAGCCAGGGCCACGCCCACGCCCTGTCGCTGCGCGACTCCGGTGTCGACGTCCGGGTCGGTCTGCACGAGGGCTCCACGTCCAAGGCCAAGGCCGAGGAGCAGGGCCTGCGCGTGGTCACCCCGGCGGAGGCCGCCGCGGAGGCCGACGTCATCATGATCCTGGTGCCGGACCCGATCCAGGCCCAGGTCTACGAGGAGTCCATCGCCCCGAACCTGAAGGACGGCGACGCGCTGTTCTTCGGCCACGGCCTCAACATCCGCTTCGGCTTCATCAAGCCCCCGGCCGGCGTGGACGTCTGCATGGTCGCCCCCAAGGGCCCGGGCCACCTGGTGCGCCGCCAGTACGAGGAGGGCCGCGGCGTTCCCTGCATCGTCGCCGTCGAGCAGGACGCCTCGGGCAACGGCTTCGCGCTGGCCCTGTCGTACGCCAAGGGCATCGGCGGCACCCGCGCCGGCGTCATCAAGACGACCTTCACCGAGGAGACCGAGACCGACCTGTTCGGTGAGCAGGCCGTCCTGTGCGGTGGCACCGCGGCGCTGGTGAAGGCGGGCTTCGAGACCCTGGTCGAGGCGGGCTACCAGCCGGAGATCGCCTACTTCGAGTGCCTGCACGAGCTGAAGCTGATCGTCGACCTCATGTACGAGGGCGGTCTGGAGAAGATGCGCTGGTCGATCTCCGAGACCGCCGAGTGGGGCGACTACGTCACCGGCCCGCGCATCATCACCGACGCCACCAAGGCCGAGATGAAGAAGGTCCTCGCCGAGATCCAGGACGGCTCCTTCGCGCGCACCTGGATGGACGAGTACCACGGCGGTCTGAAGAAGTACAACGAGTACAAGAAGCAGGACTCCGAGCACCTGCTGGAGACCACCGGCAAGGAGCTGCGCAAGCTGATGAGCTGGGTGAACGAGGAGGCGTGAGCCTCGTGCCGAAGGGGCCGGGGCGATACCGCTCCGGCCCCTTCGGCGCACCCGGGCGAAGCCGCCGGTCCGTGGCCGGTTCGCGGTGTTGTCCCGCCCGTCCAGCCACGGACGGGTGATCCTTCCGCAGTGGCGCAATACGATGCATGCGGCGCCACTACACTTCTGAACTACAACGCGTCAGGCCCACAGCGTCGTGCGTCTTCCACGCGGCTAGCCCCCTCCTCAGCCTGCGGCCGTCGGGACACGGCCGTCCGCATGCTCCCCCCTAGCTTTTCAAGGCATGGGAGGTGCCCCCAGATCTGTGAGGACTCACGTGAGCTCGAAACCCGTCGTACTCATTGCTGAAGAGCTGTCGCCCGCGACCGTCGACGCGCTCGGCCCGGACTTCGAGATCCGGCACTGCAACGGCGCCGACCGGGCCGAATTGCTCCCCGCCATCGCCGACGTGGACGCGATCCTGATCCGCTCGGCGACCAAGGTCGACGCCGAGGCCGTCGCCGCGGCGACCAAGCTCAAGGTTGTCGCACGAGCCGGCGTCGGCCTGGACAACGTCGACGTCTCCGCCGCCACCAAGGCCGGCGTGATGGTCGTGAACGCCCCGACCTCCAACATCGTGACCGCCGCCGAGCTGGCCTGCGGTCTGCTCCTCGCCACCGCCCGCAACATCCCGCAGGCCAACGCCGCGTTGAAGAACGGCGAGTGGAAGCGCAGCAAGTACACCGGCGTGGAACTCGCCGAGAAGACCCTAGGCGTCGTCGGCCTCGGCCGCATCGGCGCCCTGGTCGCCCAGCGCATGTCGGCCTTCGGCATGAAGGTCGTCGCCTACGACCCGTACGTGCAGCCCGCGCGGGCCGCGCAGATGGGCGTCAAGGTGCTGACGCTGGACGAGCTGCTCGAGGTCTCCGACTTCATCACCGTGCACCTGCCCAAGACGCCCGAGACCCTCGGCCTGATCGGCGAGGAGGCGCTGCACAAGGTCAAGCCGAGCGTGCGCATCGTCAATGCCGCGCGCGGCGGGATCGTCGACGAGGAGGCGCTGTACTCGGCCCTCAAGGAAGGCCGCGTGGCGGGCGCCGGTCTGGACGTGTACGCCAAGGAGCCGTGCACGGACTCGCCGCTGTTCGAGTTCGACCAGGTCGTGTCCACCCCGCACCTGGGCGCCTCCACCGACGAGGCCCAGGAGAAGGCCGGCATCGCCGTCGCCAAGTCCGTCCGCCTCGCCCTCGCCGGCGAGCTCGTCCCGGACGCGGTGAACGTCCAGGGCGGCGTCATCGCCCAGGACGTCAAGCCGGGCCTGCCGCTCGCCGAGCGCCTCGGCCGTATCTTCACCGCGCTCGCGGGCGAGGTCGCGGTCCGCCTCGACGTCGAGGTGTACGGCGAGATCACCCAGCACGACGTGAAGGTGCTGGAACTCTCCGCGCTCAAGGGCGTCTTCGAGGACGTCGTCGACGAGACGGTGTCCTACGTCAACGCGCCGCTGTTCGCCCAGGAGCGGGGTGTGGAGGTGCGCCTGACCACCAGCTCGGAGTCGGCCGACCACCGCAACGTCGTCACCGTGCGCGGCACGCTCGCGGACGGCGAGGAGGTCTCCGTCTCCGGCACGCTGGCCGGCCCCAAGCACCTCCAGAAGATCGTCGCGGTCGGTGAGTACGACGTCGACCTCGCGCTCGCCGACCACATGGTCGTCCTGCGCTACGAGGACCGTCCCGGTGTCGTCGGCACCGTCGGCCGTGTCATCGGCGAGGCCGGCATCAACATCGCCGGTATGCAGGTCGCCCGCGCGGTCGCGGGCGGGGAGGCGCTGGCGGTGCTGACGGTCGACGACACGGTGCCCTCCGGGGTGCTGGCGGAGGTTGCGCAGGAGATCGGAGCCACGTCCGCCCGCTCGGTCAACCTGGTCTGAAGTCGCCGTTCGTTTCAGGCGACCCCCGGTTGAGGTCGCCGTCCCCGGGGGCGCTGCCCCCGGCCCCCCGTTCGCCCTGAACGGGATCGTCCTCAAACGCCGGACGGGCTGCTCGAGCCCGTCCGGCGTTTTCCTGTGCTGTGGACGGCTCTCAGGCCGCCACCTCCGCCACCTCGGCCTCCGCGGCCGGCGCTGCCGCTTCCCTGACGTGGATCCGGCGCAGTGTCGTCGCCGCACCGGCCGCCGCGAGGAGCAGGACCGCCGCCCCGGTGAGCGCCGCGCCGTGCATCCCGCTGGTGAAGGCTTCCCGGGCGGCGGTGGCCAGGGCGTCTCCCGCGCGCCCCGGCACCTGCCGGGCGACGGCCAGCGCGCCACCCAGGGTCTCGTGCGCCGCCGCCGGGGCGGAGGACGGGATCCCACGGCGGTAGATCGCCGTGCCGATCGAGCCGAGGACCGCCATACCCAGGGCGCCGCCGAACTCCGCGCCGGTCTCCAGCAGCGAGGAAGCCGCGCCCGCCTTCTCCACCGGGGCCGCGCTCAGCGCCAGGTCGGTCATCTGGGACAGCACCGTCACGATGCCCGAGGCGAGGACTCCGGCCGCGACCAGCACCAGCCAGAGCGAGTCCGTGCCGGCCAGGGTCAGCAGGCCGTAGCCCACCGCGGCGATCGCGAAGCCCGCCGTCACGACGTAGGCCCGGTTGACGCCCTTCTGGACCAGCGCGGCGGCCGTCGGCGCGGCCATTCCGATCGGCACGGACGGCAGCAGCGCCCACAGGGCCGCCTCCATCGCGCTCTTGCCGAGCACCGACTGGAGGTACTGCGTGGTGAAGAACGCCGAGCCCATCATCGCGAAGGACGAGACGAGGTTGAGGACCACCGCGGGCGCGAAGCCCCGGCCGCGGAACAGGGCCGGCGAGATCATCGGCGAGGCCGCCGTGCGCTGACGGCGGACGAAGAGGGCGGCGAAGAGCAGGCCGACCGCGACGGAGACGACGTAGAGCGGGTGCGCGCCCTCGGACGGGATCTTCTTCAGGCCGTAGATCACGGGGAGCACCGCCGCCATGGACAGCGGCACGCTCAGCAGGTCGAAGCGGCCCGGCTCGGAGCTCTTCGACTCGGGGAGCAGGAACGGGCCGAGCGCCAGCAGCAGCACCATCGCGGGCAGGTTGACCAGGAACACCGAGCCCCACCAGAAGAACTGGACCAGCACGCCGCTCAGCACGGATCCGAGCGCGATCCCGGCGGTCATCACACCGGACCAGATGCCGATGGCCTTCGCGCGCTGGGCGGGGTCGGTGAACATCGTGCGGACCAGCGCCATCGTGGACGGCATCAGGGTCGCCCCGCCGATGCCGAGGACCGCGCGGGCGGCGATCAGGGTTTCGGCGCTGCCCGCGTACGCCGCCACCAGCGAGGCGGCTCCGAAGGCGGCGGCGCCGATCAGCAGCAGTTTGCGGCGGCCGATGCGGTCGCCGAGCGAGCCCATCGTCATCAGCAGGCCGGCCAGGACGAAGGCGTAGATGTCGAAGATCCACAGCTGCTGGGTACCGCTCGGCTCCAGGTCCGCGCTGATCGCCGGGATGGCGAAGTACAGGACCGAGACGTCCATCGAGACCAGCAGCAGCGGCAGCATCAGCACGCCGAGAGCGGTCCATTCGCGCCGCCCGGCACGCGGCGGGTTCGCGGACGGGGTCGTGGTGGTGCTCGTCGAGTTCGTCATGCCCCGTACTGTACGAGCGTCTTAAACGCTTGTCTAGAACGTTTGTATAAGTCGCTTGTCTAGGACGGCTGTATGAATCGCGGGTAGGGTGGCGGGCATGGGACACCGTGAGGATCTGCTCGAGGGCGCCAAGCGCTGCCTGCTGCAGAAGGGGTTCGTGCGCACGACCGCGCGCGACATCGTGAGGGAGTCGGGAACCAACCTCGGCTCGATCGGCTACCACTACGGGTCGAAGGACGCGCTGCTGGTCCAGGCGTACGTCTCGTTGATCGAAGGCGTGGGGGAGACCTCGGGCGTCGGCTGGGGTGCGGGCGGCGCGGTGACGGCGCCCCTCGGGTCGCTGGAGCGCTTCCAGAAGGTGTGGGCGAACATCATCCGATCGCTCCCCGAGTCACGGGGGATCTGGCTGCTGAGCTTCGAGCTCGTCCTCCAGGGAGACCGGATTCCGGAGGTGCGCCGCATGCTGGGCGAGGCTCAGCAGGAGGGACGCTCGGGCCTGGTGTCCCTGTTCACCGGCATCCCGGAGAACGAACTCGACAAGGAGGCCCTCGAGACGGAGGGTCGCTTCTACCAGACCCTCCTCAACGGGCTCATGCTCCAGTGGCTCTTCGACCCGGACTCGGCGACCGACGCCGACCAGCTCACCGAGGGACTGCGCCGAGTGATCGCGGGCACCGGGCGGGAGTCCTAGAGCCGCGCCGCCTTCAGCGCCATGTGCAGCAGCAGCCGGTCCTCGCCGTCGTCCAGGTCGAGGCCCGTGAGCTGCTCCACCCGGGACAGGCGGTAGTACAGGGTCTGGCGGTGGATGCCCAGCTCGGCGGCGGTGCGCCCGGCCTGTCCCGCGCAGTCGAGATAGGCCTCGGCGGTGCGGGCCAGTTCCTGGTGGGCGGGGGAGAGCAGCCCGTGCAGGGCGGGGTCGTGCGCGGCCTCCGGCGGCAGTCCGGTGAGCAGCCGGTACGGCCCGATGGCCGCCCACCGCGCGACCGGCCCCAGCCGCGGCTCCGCCAGCGCGGCCCGCGCCGCCGCCGAGGCCTCCGCCCACGCGGTCCCCAGCTCGTCGAGCCCCGTCCGCGCCGCGGCGATCCCCGCGGCCACCCCGCCGCCACCTGCGGTGGTCCGGCCCGACCCGCCGTGCCGTCCGGTCGTCCCGTCCTGGGCGGAGGCTCCTCCGGTCCCGGCACCGGTGCGGCCCGCGCCGGCGGGCCCCGACGCGGCCGCCTGCTCCAGCAGGCGGGTCGCCGCCGACACCGCCGGTGTCAGCGTGTCCGTGGAGCGCAGGCTGACCAGCAGGACCAGGCTCTGGCCACTCGTCCCCCAGGGGATCGCGCACAGGGCCCTGGCACCTGGCAGGGTGCGCACCGAGGGGGCGTCGTCCGGGTCCGCCGACGGCCAGGGGGCCACGCACACCACTGTGTGCGGTCCGCCCGCGCGGACCCCCAGGGCCGTCCGCAGCTCCGCCACCGCCATGTCCCGCGGCCAGCCCGGCTCGGCGGTCAGCACCGCCCGCAGCTCCCGGGTGAGGTCCGCGCCGTGCTGGGCCTCGTCCGCCAGCAGCGCGCCGATCCGCCCGGTCACCACCATGGCCGCGGCCAGCTGCCGCTCGGTGGGCCCGGGGTCGTAGTCCAGGAGCCAGACGTAGCCGAGGACGACACCCCGATGGCGGACCGGAAGGCAGATCCGTCCCCGGTACACGCCCGCCTCCGGGGTCCGCGGGATCCGCACCGGACCGGTCGCCCGGGTGATGCCGAAGCCCTCGAACCAGTGGCGGACGGCCGCCGTGGAGCGGCGGGTCAGGATCGATCGGGTGCGCACCGGGTCCAGGGCGGACGGATCCAGGTCGCCCTCGCTGTCGTAGGCGCCGAAGGCGATCAGCTCGAAGTTCCGGTTCTCCAGGGTGGCCGGCGCGCCGAGCAGCTCCGAGATCTCGTCGACCAGCTCCTGGTAGTCACCCTTGTAACTGGATGTCACCCGGGCATTCTCCCGCATTTCCGCATGGCCTTCATACATCTGTCTGAGATCACGGGCGCGGATGCGTGACAGCTGTCGATGGCCGACGATCTGAGGAAACCTTTACTTTCACGGTGGTTCTCCGTGCCGCCCCCGAACCGTCGGGCTGCGGCCTTGTGTTGCTTGTTTGTGTGGAGGTGCCCCGTGCTGGGTCCCGTGATTCTCGCCGCGTCGCGCAGCGACCGGATGCGACGCCTGATCTCGGCGGCCCCGGGGACGAAGCAGGTCGTCGACCGCTTCATCCCGGGCGAGACCGTGGGCGACATCGTCCCGATCATCGACGACCTCACCGCCAGGGGTCTGGAACTGACCATGGACGTGGTCGGTGAGGACATCACCACCCCCGAGCAGGCCGCCGCCGCGCGGGACGCGTACCTGGAGCTGATCGACCGGATCAAGGACCTGGAGCTCGGTCCGAAGGTCGAGATGTCCGTGAAGCTGTCCATGTTCGGCCAGGCCCTGGAGCACGGCCACGAGCTGGCGCTGAAGAACGTCCGCCCGGTCGTCGAGGCCGCCGCCGCCATCGGCACGACGGTCACCCTGGACGCCGAGGACCACACCACCCTCGACTCGATGTTCGCCATCCACGAGGAACTGCGGAAGGACTTCCCGCAGACCGGCTGCGTCATCCAGGCCTACCTCTTCCGCACCGAGGCCGACGCCCGCCGCCTCGCCGCGAACGGCAGCCGGGTCCGCCTGGTGAAGGGCGCCTACAAGGAGCCCGCCGAGGTCGCCTACCAGAACAAGCACGAGATCGACAAGGCGTACGTCCGCATCCTGCGCGTTCTGATGCAGGGCGACGGATACCCGATGATCGGCTCCCACGACCCGCGCCTGATCTCGATCGGGCAGGAACTGGCCCGCACCGCCGGCCGTAAGCTCGACGAGTACGAGTTCCAGATGCTGTACGGCATCCGCAGCGACGAGCACCTGCGCCTGGCCGCCGAGGGCCACCGCATGCGCGTCTACACCGCCTTCGGCACCGACTGGTACGGCTACTTCATGCGCCGCCTCGCGGAGAAGCCGGCCAACCTGCGCTTCTTCCTCCGCTCGATGGTCAGCAAGGGCTGAGCCTCCGCACCCCGCTCGCAACACCGCTCAAGTCAAGGAGTTCGGAACCCATGGACGCTGTGACCCAGGTCCCCACGCCCGTCAACGAGCCGGTGCACGGCTACGCCCCCGGCTCGCCCGAGCGCGCCCGCCTGGAGGCCAAGCTCAAGGAGCTGGCCGAGAACCCGATCGACCTGCCCTGCACCATCGACGGTGTCCAGCGCATGGGCGGGGGCGAGTCCTCCGAGGTCGTCCAGCCGCACAACCACAAGGCCGTCATCGGCACCTACCGCAACGCCACGAAGGCCGACGCCCAGGACGCGATCGACGCCGCCCTGGCCGCGGCCCCGGCCTGGCGCGCGATGTCCTTCGACGACCGCGCCGCGATCATCCTGCGCGCCGCCGAGCTGCTGTCCGGCCCGTGGCGCGAGACGATCGCCGCCTCCACGATGCTCGGTCAGTCCAAGACCGCGCAGCAGGCCGAGATCGACAGCCCCTGCGAGCTGGTGGACTTCTGGCGCTTCAACGTCCACTACGCCCGCCAGATCCTCGCCGAGCAGCCCCCGGCCAACTCCCCGGGCGTGTGGAACCGCATGGACCACCGTCCGCTGGAGGGCTTCGTCTACGCGATCACGCCGTTCAACTTCTCGGCGATCGCGGCCAACCTGCCCACCGCGCCGGCCCTCATGGGCAACGTGGTGATCTGGAAGCCGTCCCCGACCCAGACGCACGCCGCCGTGCTGCTCATGCAGCTGCTGGAGGAGGCGGGCCTGCCCAAGGGCGTCATCAACCTCGTCACCGGTGACGGCATCGAGGTCTCCGAGGTCGCCCTGAACCACCGCGACCTGGCCGGCATCCACTTCACCGGTTCGACCAAGACCTTCCAGTACCTGTGGAAGACGGTCGGCAACAACATCGAGAAGTACCGCGCCTACCCGCGCCTGGTCGGTGAGACCGGCGGCAAGGACTTCGTGGTGGCCCACCCGTCGGCCGATCGCGCGGTGCTGAAGACCGCGCTGACCCGCGGTGCCTTCGAGTACCAGGGCCAGAAGTGCAGCGCCACCTCCCGCGCCTACATCCCGGCGTCGATCTGGAACTCCGGCTTCAAGGAGGAGTTCACCGCCGAGGTCGACTCCCTGACCATGGGTGACGTCACCGACCTGTCGCACTTCATCGGCGCGGTCATCGACGACCGCTCCTTCGCGAAGAACAAGGCGGCGATCGACCGGGCCCAGGAGGACCCGTCCTGCACGATCGTCGCGGGCGGCACCTACGACGACTCGGTCGGCTACTTCGTCCGCCCGACCGTCATCGAGTGCACCGACCCGGAGAACGAGGTCTTCACGACCGAGTACTTCGGCCCGATCCTCGCGGTGTACGTCTACGACGACAGCTCGGCCGAGAAGTACGACGAGATGCTGACCCAGATGGAGTCGGTGTCGGACTACGCCCTGACCGGCTCGGTCATCGCCGGCGACCGCGCCGCCGCGGCGTACACGATGGAGAAGCTGCGCTACGCGGCCGGCAACTTCTACATCAACGACAAGTCGACCGGCGCCGTGGTCGGCCAGCAGCCCTTCGGCGGCGGCCGCGCCTCCGGCACCAACGACAAGGCCGGCGCCCCGCAGAACCTGATGCGTTGGACCCTGACCCGCGCCATCAAGGAGACCCTGGTCGCGCCGACCGACTACTCCTACCCGCACATGGGCTGACGCCCGCGCGGTACCCCCTGAACCCCGCCCCCGCTCCGGAAGCACCCCTCCGGACCGGGGGCGGAGCCATTCGGGTCAGAGGAAAAAGCCCAGGTCAGAGGGGCATGGCCCAATCCACCGTCTCAGATAGTAGGAAGTCCGAGTAATTGTGGAGACAGGCGCCCGGTCCTCACTTAGTTTTGTAGGAACCGAGCGTCTCGCTTGATCCAGCGAATGGCGGTCGTGAGCCGGGCCCGTGCAGGTCACCCCTGCGGCAGGCTTTCCGCCCCTTCCGGGGGTGCCGCCCACGCCCATTAGGCAGTGGGGGAGTCTCGTCAGTCTTCTTTTCCGTACTCCGTGCTGCTCGAAGGAGTCGATTCCCATGCCCGAGACGACCGTCCGCCGCCGCGTCCGCCACATCCCGCGCACCAGCGAATCCGACCGCAAGAACGCCGCCGCCGCCCTCCAGCGCGCCCTCGACCGCCGCGACAACGGCGGCCAGACGGGTCACTGAGGTCCCGGAGTCTCCCCGGGGTGTCCGGATCGCGGACGCTCCATGTCAACTCATGGGACGAGGAGTAGGGTGCCGGCATGTCTCGCAGCATCGATCTCGCAGTGATCCCCGGTGACGGAATCGGCCAGGAAGTCGTGGCCGAGGGCCTGAAGGTCCTGTCCGCCGCCCTACCGCAGGATGTGAAGCTGGAGACCAAGGAGTACGACTTCGGCGCCCGGCGCTACCACGCCACCGGGGAGACCCTCACCGACGCCGACCTGGAGCAGCTGGGGCGGCACGACGCCATCCTGCTCGGCGCCATCGGCGACCCGTCGGTGCCCTCCGGCGTCCTGGAGCGCGGCTTCCTGCTCAAGCTCCGCTTCGCCTTCGACCACCACGTCAACCTGCGCCCCAGCAAGCTCCTGCCCGGAGTGGCCACCCCGCTGGCCGGCGACCCGCAGATCGACTTCGTCGTCGTCCGCGAGGGCACCGAGGGCCCGTACACGGGCAACGGCGGCACCATCCGCAAGGGCACCGAGCACGAGGTCGCCACCGAGGTCTCCGTCAACACGGCCTTCGGTGTCGAGCGCGTGGTCCGCGACGCCTTCGCCCGCGCCCAGGCCCGTCCGCGCAAGAAGCTCACGCTGGTCCACAAGAACAACGTGCTGACCTTCGCGGGCCACCTGTGGACGAACATCTTCAACGAGGTGGCCGAGGAGTACCCCGAGGTCGCCACCGAGTACATCCACGTCGACGCGGCCACCATCTACCTGGTGACCCAGCCCGAGCGGTTCGACGTCATCGTCACCGACAACCTCTTCGGCGACATCATCACCGACCTTGCCGCGGCCGTCTCCGGCGGCATCGGCGTCGCCGCCTCCGGCAACATCAACCCGAGCGGCGACTTCCCGTCCATGTTCGAGCCGGTCCACGGCTCGGCCCCGGACATCGCAGGTCAGGGCAAGGCCGACCCCACCGCCACGGTCCTGTCCGTCGCCCTGCTGCTGCGCCACCTCGGCTACGAGTCCGAGGCGGCCCGGATCGAGGACGCCGTCTCCGCCGACCTCGCGGAGCGCGGCGCGCTGCCCGCGCGCACCACCGCCGAGATCGGCGACGCGCTCCGCGTACGAGTAGCGGGCTGACCCGGCCGCCTCTCGAAACTTCGAAGCCGTCGGGTCGCATCCGCGCCCGGCGGCTTCCCCCTGTCCGCCGTCGGGTGCCACCATCAGTCCCTGGGCCGCATTCACCCCGTTTTCTTCCACCGTCGGCTCCGCGCGATAATCGAACGCGGAGCCGCGGTATGAGGGAATGCTCGGACGTCCTAGCACAGGCCATCCGGCGTACGGGCGTGAGCGCGGCCTGTCACAACAAACTCGGTGAAGGACACTCACTCATGACGACGCCCACGATCGAGCTCAAGCCTTCGGCCAACCCGCTCTCCGATGCGGAGCGGGAGGCGATCCTGGCCAACCCCGGATTCGGCCGCCACTTCACCGACCACATGGTGACGATCAGGTGGACGGAGGGCCGGGGCTGGCACGACGGCCAGCTCGTTCCGTACGCGCCGATCTCGCTCGACCCCGCCACGCACGTCCTGCACTACGCGCAGGAGATCTTCGAAGGCCTGAAGGCCTACCGCCGGCCCGACGGCTCGGTCGCCACGTTCCGCCCGGAGAAGAACGCCAGGCGCTTCCAGGCGTCCTCCCGCCGCCTGGCCATGCCCGAGCTGCCCGTCGAGACGTTCATCGAGGCCTGCGACGTCCTGGTCCGGCAGGACAAGGCGTGGGTCCCGGCGCACGGCGGCGAGGAGTCCCTGTACCTGCGCCCGTTCATGATCGCCACCGAGGTCGGGCTGGGCGTCAAGCCCGCCAACGAGTACCTGTTCCTCGTGATCGCCTCCCCGGCGGGCGCGTACTTCCCGGGCGGTGTGAAGCCCGTCTCCATCTGGGCCTCCGAGGACCGCGTCCGCGCCGTCCCCGGAGGCATGGGCGACGCCAAGACGGGCGGCAACTACGCGGCCTCCCTGCTCGCCCAGGCCGAGGCCGCCGCCGAGGGCTGCGACCAGGTCTGCTACCTCGACGCCGTGGAGCACAAGTGGGTCGAGGAACTCGGCGGCATGAACCTGTACTTCGTGTACGGCGACAAGATCGTCACTCCGTCCCTGAGCGGTTCGATCCTGGAGGGCGTCACCCGTGACTCGCTGCTGACGGTCGCCCGCGATCTCGGCTACGAGTCCGAGGAGGCCCGCGTCTCCATCGACCAGTGGCAGCGCGACTCGGAGAACGGCACGCTGACGGAGGTCTTCGCCTGCGGCACGGCCGCCGTCATCACCCCGGTCGGCACCGTCAAGCGCACGGGCGCCGAGTGGAAGCAGTCGGGCGGCGAGCCCGGCGAGGTCACGATGAAGCTCCGCCAGGCCCTGCTGGACATCCAGCGCGGCGTCACCGAGGACAAGCACGGCTGGATGCACGCGCTGGCGTAATCGCCCGCCCGGCCTTCGCCTCACCGGCCGCCGCCCGCTTCCCGCCTCCCCGTTCCCCGTCCGCCGTTCGCCGGCTTCGCGAACCGGCGGGCGGGGAACGGCCGTTGGCGGTGTGCTTCCCGCTCTCTTCCGACAGGGCCTAGACCCCGATGTCGGCGTGGGCCGGTTCCTTCGCGGCCTCGAGGCGGGCCGTCGGCTGGGGCCGCGGGGCGAGCAGCAGGTAGACCAGGCCGCCGACGGCTCCCGACAGCAGGAAGCTGCAGTCCACGCCGCCGGTCAGGGACAGCAGCGGTCCCTCGTACGACGGCAGGGACACCGCCAGCAGGCCGACGCCGGCGCCCACCGCCCAGGAGATGGTCGCCTGGATGTTCCAGCCGGACCGGTACCAGTAGACGCCGCCCCGGGAGCGCCGGTTGAAGACCTGGAGGGCGTCCGCGTCGTACACCCCGCGGCAGCGGGCGAAGCCGATGAGGGTGATGACCGCCCACGGGGTGCCGATCGCGGTGAGCAGGAGGACGAAGGAGGTCATCGCCGACTGCGCGTCCCAGGCGAAGTGGCCGGCGAAGACGCAGGCCGTGGCGACGACGGCGACCGTGTAGGTGGCGCGGGCGCGGGAGGCGCGCGGCAGGATGGCGTCCAGGTCGAGGCCCATCGAGTACAGCATCAGACCCGCGTTGCCGACCGAGCCCGCCGAGGCGGACAGCAGCAGCGGGACCAGGTACCAGGTGGGGGAGGCGTCCACCAGCGGCCCGGCGTAGTCGAGGGCGGCGCGGGCGCCGTAGGCCGTGAAGGTGCCGAACAGCTGCGGGACCAGCAGGCCGAGGATCAGGCCGAGCCAGGTGGCGTGCAGCACCCGGCGGGAGGAGTACCGGGTGGGGGAGATGTAGCGGGTGTAGTCGCCGAGGAGGGTGATGAAGGCGATCGGTCCGGACAGTCCCGCGGCCACCGTCGCGAGGAACCAGGTCGGCCAGAAGCCGCCCAGCAGATAGCCGCCGGCCTCCGGCAGCGCGGCGGTGGTGAAGTGCGGGGCGTAGGCGATCACGCCGAGGATCAGCAGGGCGGTCATGCCGATCGCGAGCACGCGGGACATGGCGAGCAGCACCCGGTAGCCGTACACCGCGCCCGTGACGGTCGCCGCGGCGAGCAGGGTGTAGACGACGCCGTACGAGGCCGCGCTCGGCATCAGTCCGAACAGCCGGTGCAGGACGGAGACCATCACGTCGCCGCCGATCCACACGGTCAGGGCGGTGTAGCCGAGGGCGAGCAGCAGCCCGACCACCGAGCCGACCAGCCGGCCGCGCACGCCGAACTGGGCACCGGAGGAGGTCGACAGGTTGGTGCCGGTGCGCAGGGAGACCAGCGCCAGCGGGGCCGTGAACAGCGTGCCGACCACCGTGCCCACCACGATCGAGCTGACCGAGGCCCACCAGCCGAGCCCGAACGACGGCGGCAGCCAGCCGAAGATGATCACGCCGAGACACAGATTGGAGCCCAGCAGGATCGACACCAGATCGCGCGGACCACTGGTCCGTTCCTCCTCGGGGATGGTGTCGACTCCGCGCTGTTCTATCGGCATGGCAGGTCTCCTTCGACGGCCGCCTGAGAGTTAGAGCGACGTTCAATGTGACGGTTGAATCGCTCACCCGTCAACGGTTCCTTTCTGCGAATTTCACGTTTAGAGTGTTGTTCTAATTTGGCGATCAAGGAGGTGCCGCGGCGTGAGACTGACCCCCACCGAGCGCGACCGGCTGCTGCTGTTCACCGCCGCCGAACTGGCCCGCGCCCGCAGGGCCCGCGGCCTGAGGCTCAACGTGCCGGAGGCCACCGCCCTGATCGCCGACACGGTGTGCGAGGCAGCCCGCGACGGCGCCCGGCTCGCCGAGGCGATCGAACGCGCCCGCACGGTGCTCGGCCCGGACGACGTCCTGCCCGGCGTGGCGGACGTGGTCACCGAGGTCCACGTCGAGGCCGTCTTCGACGACGGCTCACGGCTCGCGGTGGTCTCCGACCCGATCGCCGGGGGCGGGCTGGGCGACTTGGGCCCGGGCGCGCTGCTGCCGGGACCGGAGCACGCCGAGCCGGAGGCGGCCGTACGGCTCACGGTCACCAACACCGCGGCCGTGCCGGTCTCCGTCACCTCGCACTTCCACTTCTTCGAGGCCAACCCGCGCCTCGACTTCCCGCGTGAACGGGCCTACGGCATGCGGCTCGCGGTGCCCGCCGGATCGTCCGTGCGGTTCGGGCCGGGCGAGAGCGCTGAGGTCGGCCTCGTGCCGATCGGCGGCGAGCGGATCGCGATCGGCTTCGCCGGCCTCGTCGACGGGCCCCTGGACGCGCCCGGGGCAAAGGAAGAGGCCCTGCGCCGGGCCGCCGCCTGCGGATACCTGGGAGCCGACCGATGAGCATCGACCCGTACGCGTACGCGGCCACCCACGGCCCGCGGGCCGGCGACCGCGTCCGCCTCGGCGATTCCGGCCTTGTGGTCCGGGTCGAGTCCGACGCGCAGGAGTACGGCGACGAGTTCCTCGCCGGCTTCGGCAAGACCGCACGGGACGGACTGCACCTCAAGGCGGCGGCGGTCCGCGAGACCTGCGACGTGGTGATCAGCAACGTCGTCGTCATCGATGCCGTGCAGGGCATCCGCAAGGTCTCCATAGGAATCCGCGAGGGCCGGATCCACTCCATCGGGCGGGCCGGGAACCCCGACACCCTCGACGGCGTCGACGTCGTCGTCGGCACCGGCACCACGATCGTGTCCGGCGAGGGGCTGATCGCCACCGCCGGCGCCGTCGACACCCATGTGCACCTGCTGTCGCCGCGCATCATGGAGGCCTCGCTCGCCTCCGGCGTGACCACCATCATCGGCCAGGAGTTCGGGCCGGTGTGGGGCGTCGGCGTCAACTCGCCGTGGGCGCTGCGGCACGCGTTCGGCGCCTTCGACGCCTGGCCGGTCAACATCGGCTTCCTGGGCCGCGGTTCGTCCTCGCACCCGGCCCCGCTCGTCGAGGCGCTGGCCGAGGGCGGCGCCCTGGGCTTCAAGGTGCACGAGGACATGGGCGCCCACACCCGCGCCCTCGACACCGCCCTGCGGGTCGCCGAGGAGCACGACGTACAAGTCGCCCTGCACAGCGACGGACTGAACGAGTGCCTGTCGGTCGAGGACACTCTGCGCGTCCTGGAGGGCCGCACGATCCACGCCTTCCACATCGAGGGCTGCGGCGGCGGACACGTCCCCAACGTGCTGAAGATGGCCGGGGTCCCGAACGTCATCGGCTCCTCCACCAACCCCACCCTGCCCTTCGGCCGGGACGCGGTCGCCGAGCACTACGGGATGATCGTCTCCGTCCACGACCTCAAGACCGACCTGCCCGGCGACGCCGCCATGGCCCGCGACCGCATCCGCGCCGGGACCATGGGCGCCGAGGACGTGCTGCACGACCTGGGCGCGATCGGCATCACCTCCTCCGACGCCCAGGGCATGGGCCGGGCCGGCGAGACCGTGCGCCGCACCTTCGCCATGGCCGGGAAGATGAAGGCCGAGCTGGGCCCGGTCGACGGGGACGGCCCGGACGACGACAACGCGCGCGTCCTGCGCTACATCGCCAAGCTGACGATCAACCCGTCCATCGCGCACGGCCTCTCCCACGAGGTCGGCTCGATCGAGACCGGGAAGCTGGCCGACATCGTGCTGTGGCGGCCCGAGTTCTTCGGCGCCAAGCCGCAACTCGTCCTGAAGTCGGGCTTTCCCGCGTACGGCGTGGTGGGCGATCCCAACGCGGCCACCGACACCTGCGAACCCCTCGTGCTGGGACCGCAGTTCGGCGCGCACGGCGCCACCCCGGCCGAGATCTCGGTCGCGTTCGTCGCCCAGGCCGCCGTGGACCAGGGCCACGACACGATGCCCACCCGGCGGCGCCGGGTCGCCGTGCGCGGCACCCGCGGTATCGGCCCCGCCGACCTGCGCCTGAACTCCCGTACCGGATCCGTCGACGTCGACCAGCGCACCGGCCTGGTCACCCTGGACGGCGACCCGATCCGCTCCGAGCCCGCCGACTCGGTCTCCCTCAACCGCCTGTACTTCCTGTGACCTCCGTGACCTCTGCGAGGACCCCCGACATGAACACCCCCGCCGTCGACGGCTTCCGCATGCCCGCCGAGTGGGCGCCGCACGAGCGCACCTGGATGGCGTGGCCGGGTCCCAACCCGACCTTCGATACCCCCGACGATGTCGCCGCCTCCCGCGCCGCCTGGGCCTCGGTGGCCCGTGCCGTGCGCCGCTTCGAGCCGGTGACGGTGGTCTGCGGCCCCGGCCAGTCGGCCGAGGCCCGCACCCTCCTGGGCGACGGCGTCGACACCGTCGAACGCGATCTGGACGACGCCTGGATGCGCGACATCGGCCCCACCTTCCTGACCGACGGCGCGGGTCGACTCGCCGCCGTCGACTGGACGTTCAACGGCTGGGGGGCCCAGGACTGGGCACGCTGGGAGCACGACGCGAAGATCGCCGCGTATGTCTCGGACCTCGCGGGCGCGAAGACGTACGCCTCCCCGCTCGTCAACGAGGGCGGCGGGATCCACGTCGACGGCGAGGGCACGGTCCTGCTGACCGAGACCGTGCAGCTCGGCCCCGAGCGCAACCCGCACTGGACGAAGGAGCAGGTCGAGGCGGAGATCCACGCCCACCTCGGCACCCGCAAGGCGATCTGGCTGCCGCGCGGCCTGACCGGCGACTACCCTCCCTACGGCTACGGCACCCTCGGCCACGTCGACATCGTGGCCGCCTTCGCCCGCCCCGGCGTCGTCGTCGCCCACCACCAGCCGGACCCGGCCCACCCCGACCACGAGGTCACCAAGGAGATCATCGGCATCCTGAAGTCGGCCACCGACGCCGACGGCCGCCCCTTGGAGGTCGTCGAAGTCCCCGCCCCCACCGTCCTGGAGGCCGACGGGCACTGGGCCGACTACTCCTACATCAACCACTACCTCTGCAACGGCGGCGTCGTCCTGTGCGCCTTCGACGACCCGCGCGACGAGCAGGCGGCCGGCATCTTCCGCCGGCTCTTCCCCGACCGCACGGTGACCCCGGTCGACGCCCGCGCCATCTTCGCCGGCGGCGGTGGCATCCACTGCATCACCCAGCAGCAGCCGAAGTCGGTCGTCAGTCGGCGGGCAGTCAGGTAGAACGTACGAGTGAACGTACTGGTCTGCGCGGCCTGCGCCCGACACCTCACCCAACCGCTGCGTCCGCTGCCCGAACTGGCGCCCCGCCCGGAGTACGACGGCCGGAAGAACCCGGACGGCTCGCGGCACGCCCCGCCGACCGTGCTGCCGGGCACGTACGCCGTGGATCCCGAGCCGTGCGGGGCGCCGTTCGTGCCGCACCCGGACCCGGAGTGGGCGGGGGCCGCCGTCCCCGGCGTGTGCGTGGGAGACCCGGACGGTCCGGGATGCCTGATGTCGGCCGGGCCGCGCGACACCCTGGTGGTCGGCCCCGAGGACACGGCCGGTTTCCTGTCGTACAACCCCGCCTGCCAGGGGTACGGGTGCTGCGGGGCCACCGGACAGGAGGGCCCGAACCAGGTGTGCGGCGGGTGCGGAGCGGTGGTGGCGACGCTGTTCGGCGAGTGCTACGGCCCCTACGAGACCCACTTCCTGCCCGGCGCCGTACGGACGGTGCCGGCATGAGCACCGCCCCGGCGCCCCGCAGGCGTACCCCCGCGCCGCCGCGCGAGGAGGTCCTCGCCGCCGCCATGGAGATGATCGCCGAGCGCGGTCTGGAGCAGCTCACCATGGCGGCGCTCGGCCGCGAGGTCGGGATGAGCAGCGGCCATCTGCTGTACTACTTCCGCTCCAAGGACGAACTGCTGCTGCAGACGCTGGAGTGGAGCGAGAGCCGGCTCGGGG
This sequence comes from Streptomyces sp. NPDC004721, assembly GCF_053601495.1. Classification (NCBI taxonomy): domain Bacteria; kingdom Bacillati; phylum Actinomycetota; class Actinomycetes; order Kitasatosporales; family Streptomycetaceae; genus Streptomyces; species Streptomyces sp. NPDC004721. Next base: position 129,538 of record NZ_JBSGBZ010000009.1, on the reverse strand, counting down.
CCGAGCGAGGCCGGCTGCTCACCCGTGCCGCCCCGGTCCGCGAACGCCTCGACGCCTACGTCGACCTGTACGTGCCGGACGGTCACCGCGACCCGCACTGGACGCTGTGGCTGGAGGTCTGGAACCGCTCGCTGAACGCCGGCGAGGACGCCCGCGACCGGCAGGCCGCCATCGAGGGCGCCTGGCACCGGGACCTGGCCGCGCTGGTCGCCGAGGGCGTCTCGCGCGGCGAGTTCCACCCGGTCGACGCGGACCGCTTCGCGGCCCGGCTGCGCGCTCTCCTCGACGGCTTCTCCATCCACGTGGCGATCGGGCTGCGCGGCACCGACCGGTCCCAAGTCATATGCCATGTAAGGGACTTCCTCGACGACGCGCTGAACCGGCCGGGGCTCGCGGACGTCTGACCAGCCGCAGGGGTTGTACGTATACCGGCGCATTGCCGCGGACCGGCCGGTGCGTTTGACTCCGGGGAGTCCTCGGTGCGGGACCGGGGGACCGGGTTCGGGGGGAACCATGGCGATGGCCGCACACGTCCGCAGAGTCTCCGGCACCGTATCGGCGGCGGCCCTGCTGCTCGCGCTCGGCCCGGCCGCCGTCGCCGCGCCCCCTGCGCCCCGCGTCGAGCGGATCAGCACCGCCACCGACGGGAGCGAGCTGACCGCGGCGTCGGGCGGCGGCGTCATCAGCGGCGACGGCCGGTACGCCGTCTTCTCCTCGGCGGACCCCGAGGGCGGCATCGACACCCGCCTGTACCTCAAGGACCTGCGCACCGGCAGGCTCACCCAGGTCCCGGAGGACCTGATCTACACCACGGGACCGATGCTCAGCGGCGACGGCCGCTACGTCGCCTACTCCAACGGCAACCGCTACCCCAAGCCGTACGTGTACGACCGGGTCACGGGACGCACGGAGCTGCTGTGGCCCGAGGAGCCGCCGCAGGACACCTCCTACGAGCTGGGCACCGCCGTCGCGATCAGCGCCGACGGCCGGCACGTGGCGTACACCCTCGGCAACCGCCACGGCGACGACTACGCACGCGTGCTCCTCGTCCGCGACCTGGACACCGGAACCGACCGGCAGGTCTCGCCGCTGCCGCCCGAGGGCCTGATCCGCGACGCCTGGCTCAGCGCCGACGGCCGCACGGTCGCCTACAGCGTGGCGGCCCGCACGGGCCAGGGCACCGAGGGGCGGATCCACGTCGTCCGCGACGGACACGAGTCCGACATCGGCAGCGGCTTCTCGGCCACGCTCGTCCGGCTCTCCGACGACGGCCGCCGCGCCCTGTTCAACGCCGCGGCGGCCGAGGGGACGACCACCGCGTACCTCCAGGACCTGCGCACCGGACGCGTCCGGCAGGCGGCCGGCACCGCGGCGGTCGCCGCCGACGGCTCGCTGCGGCACGTGCTGCTGTCCGGCGACGGCGGACTCTACCTGCTCGCCCTGCCGTCCGGCAGGCGGCACCCGGTGGCCCCGGCGGGCGCCACCGCCCTCCCCCGCGCACTCGACCGCAACGGCCACGCCGTCGTCTTCTCCTCCCCGGCCGCCGACCTGGTGCCGCACGACACCAACGGCGTCCCGGACGTCTTCGTACGACGCCTGAACTGACCGCTCCGTTTGGCCGATTCCGGCGCGTTCCCACCGCCCGGCCGGGGCAGTGACGGCTCATGGGACGACAGCACTGGAAGAAGATCTGGATCGGCTCGGCCGGAAACATGGTGGAGTGGTACGACTGGTTCGTCTACGCCAGCTTCGCCACCTACTTCGCCGGGGCCTTCTTCCCGGACGGGAACCCGACCGCCCAGCTCATGAACACCGCGGGCATCTTCGCCGTCGGCTTCTTCATGCGCCCGGTCGGCGGCTGGCTGCTCGGCAGGGTCGGCGACCGCAGGGGCCGCAAGGCGGCCCTGACCCTGACCGTCACCCTCATGTCGGCGTCCGCCGTCCTCATCGCCGTGGCACCGACCTACGCCGTCGCCGGCTACGGCGGCGCCCTGGTCCTGCTCGCCGCACGCCTGCTCCAAGGACTGTCCGTGGGCGGCGAGTACGCGGCCAGCGCCACCTACCTCACCGAGGCCTCCGCCCCGCGCCACCGCGGCTTCGCCTCCAGCTTCCAGTACGTGTCCATGACCGCCGGCCAGATCCTCGGCCTGGGCCTGCAGATCCTGCTCCAGCGCACCATGTCCGACGAGGCCCTGCACAGCTACGGGTGGCGCATCCCGTTCGTGGTCGGCGCGCTCGGCGCGGCCGTGGTCTTCTACCTGCGCCGCAGCATGCTGGAGACCGAGGTGTACGAGGCCGACGCCACCGGCGGCGAGGAGCGCGGCACGCTGCGCGCGCTGTGGCGGCACAAGCGGGAGGCGTTCCTGGTGATCGCCCTGACCATGGGCGGTACCGTGGCGTACTACACGTACACCACGTATCTGACGAAGTACCTGGCCAACTCCGCGGGCCTGCCCAAGCAGACCGCGACCCTCGTCTCCTTCACCGCGCTGATCGTCTTCGCCTGCCTCCAGCCCCTCGCCGGGCGACTGTCCGACCGGATCGGCCGCCGGCCGCTGCTGATCACCTTCGCCGTCGGCTCGACGGTCCTGACCGTGCCGATCATGACCCTGCTGCGGCGCGCGGACGGCTTCTGGCCGGCGCTCGGACTGTCCCTGCTCGCCCTGGTCGTGGTCACCGGCTACACCTCGATCAACGCGTGCGTGAAGGCGGAACTGTTCCCCACGGGCGTGCGCGCGCTCGGCGTGGCCCTGCCCTACGCCCTCGCCAACGCCCTCTTCGGCGGCACCGCAGAGTACGTCGCCCTGTGGTTCAAGAACGCCGGCGCTGAGTCCGGATTCTTCTGGTACGTGGCGGCCTGCGCGGCCGTCTCGCTCGTGGTCTACATCGCCATGCGGGAGACCAGGGACCTGGATCTGACGCGGGTGGAGGCCGCGGAGACGTCCAGGCTGACGCCCGCATCCTGAGACGCGATGTCCGACGAGCGCGGGACTGTGCCAAACTGCCTCCGTGCTCTCGTACGCCATGATTATTGGCAGCAGGCGCGCCGGTCCGCAGTGACCGCCACGTACGACCAGGTACGGGCGGCCATCGTCGTCCTCGACCCGCGCGCAGACCTCTCGCACCCGCGAGGGGTCTTTCGTTTTCCTGGCCCACCCACAGCCGGGACCGCTGCGCGAGGGACTATTGGGGGGACGGTGGAGCCGGTCATTGACGGCAAGACCGAGATTGCAAACAGGAGCCTTGAGACCATGACCGCATCCAGCCAGCTCGACGATTCGTTCCACGTCTTCGACACCACCCTGCGCGACGGCGCCCAGCGTGAGGGGATCAACCTCACGGTCGCCGACAAGCTGGCCATCGCTCGGCACCTGGACGACTTCGGCGTGGGCTTCATCGAGGGTGGCTGGCCCGGCGCGAACCCGCGCGACACCGAGTTCTTCGCCCGCGCCATGCAGGAGATCGACTTCCGGCACGCCAAGCTCGTCGCCTTCGGGGCGACCCGCCGGGCCGGCGCCAAGGCGGCGGACGATCCCCAGGTCAGGGCGCTTCTGGCCTCCGGCGCCGAGGTGATCACCCTGGTCGCCAAGTCGCACGACCGGCATGTGGAGCTGGCGCTGCGCACCACGTTGGAGGAGAACCTGGAGATGGTCCGCGACACCGTCTCCCACCTGCGCGCCGAGGGCCGCCGGGTCTTCGTCGACTGCGAGCACTTCTTCGACGGCTACCGCGCCAACCCCCAGTACGCCAAGGCTGTTGTCCGCACCGCCGCGGAGGCCGGCGCGGACGTGGTGATCCTCTGCGACACCAACGGCGGCATGCTGCCCGCCCAGGTCCAGGCGGTTGTCTCGACCGTCCTCGCGGACACCGGCGCCCGCCTCGGCATCCACGCCCAGGACGACACCGGTTGCGCGGTCGCCAACACCCTCGCGGCCGTCGACGCCGGCGCCACCCACGTGCAGTGCACGGCCAACGGTTACGGCGAGCGGGTCGGCAACGCCAACCTCTTCCCGGTGGTCGCGGCCCTGGAGCTGAAGTACGGCAAGCGGGTGCTGCCCGACGGCCGGCTGCGCGAGATGACCCGCATCTCGCACGCCATCGCCGAGGTCGTCAACCTCACGCCCTCCACCCACCAGCCCTATGTGGGTGTTTCCGCCTTCGCCCACAAGGCCGGCCTGCACGCCTCCGCCATCAAGGTCGACCCGGACCTCTACCAGCACATCGACCCCGAGCAGGTCGGCAACACCATGCGCATGCTGGTCTCCGACATGGCCGGCCGCGCCTCCATCGAGCTCAAGGGCAAGGAACTCGGCATCGACCTCGGCGACGACCGCGAGCTGGTCGGCCGCGTGGTCGAGCGGGTCAAGGAGCGCGAGCTCAAGGGCTACACCTACGAGGCGGCCGACGCGAGCTTCGAACTGCTGCTGCGCGCCGAGGCCGAGGGCAGGCCGCTGACGTACTTCGACGTCGAGTCCTGGCGGGCCATCGTCGAGGACCGCCCCGACGGCACCCACGCCAACGAGGCCACGGTGAAGCTGTGGGCCAAGAGCGAGCGCATCGTCGCCACCGCCGAGGGCAACGGCCCGGTGAACGCCCTCGACCGCGCCCTGCGCGTGGCCCTGGAGAAGATCTACCCCGAGCTCGCCTCCCTCGGCCTGGTCGACTACAAGGTCCGCATCCTGGAGGGCAAGCACGGCACCTCCTCCACCACCCGTGTGCTGATCTCCACCTCGGACGGCCAGGGCGAGTGGTCCACGGTGGGCGTGGCCGACAACGTGATCGCGGCCTCCTGGCAGGCCCTGGAGGACGCGTACACCTACGGCCTGCTGCGCGCGGGCGTGGAACCGGCGAAGTAGCCGAACGGACCCCGGGCCCGCCGCCCGCTGCGGCACAGTGGAGACATGGACGCGGACGACATCGGCTCTCCGGCGGCTCTCTGGCGAGGGGACGTGTGACGACCCGGCTCCCGGCCCGGGACCTGGACCGGGCCCGGCGCTTCTACGCCGACAAGCTGGGGCTGCGGCCCGTCGAGGAACGGCCGGGCGGGCTGCTGTACCGGTGCGAGGAGACGTACTTCGTGCTCTTCCTCTCCACCGGGGCCTCGCCCGGCACGTTCACCCGGATGGCGTGGGAGGTCGACGACATCGAGGCGGCCGTGTCGGAGCCGCGGCGGCGCGGCGTCGTCTTCGAGGAGGTCGACAGGCCCGGGTTCCGCACCCGGGACGGCATCGCCGAGGTCGAGGGGAACTACCCGAGCAAGGGCGCACGCGGGGAGCGCGGAGCCTGGTTCCGGGACAGCGAGGGGAACCTGCTGGGCATCGGCCGGCCGACGCGGTGACCGGCCTGCCCCCGGTATCAGGGAGCGCGGGTATCAGGGAGCGCGCCAGATGTTGTCGAAGGCCGCGTTCTCGATGCGCCGCCGCTGCCGTACGGCCTCCAGCTCCGTCACCGCGTCGTTGACGGTGGCCAGCACGGTGACCAGGGCGTCGTCGTCCGGGGCGGTGAGCGGGGCGCCCGGCTCGGTCTCGATGCCCACGGCGGCCGCGAGCCCCGCGATGACGGGGTCGTGGGAGGACCAGCGCTCGGCCGCCGCGCGCCGCGCCGGTGTGTCGGCGGGCACCTTCCGGTCGCCGCGCGCGGGCATCCAGCGGTGCCGCCGCCCGGTGAGCTGCCCCTCCGCGTCCAGAGCGTCGATGTAGGCCACGGCCAGGCCCTCGCCGCGGCGCCACAGCCAGTCCGCGACGGACTCGTACGGCGGCCGGTCGTCGAGCGACGCCGCCGCCTGGTCCAGGAGGCGGTCACCGGTGTCCCGCCGGGGGAGCGGCACGACGCGGTCGCCGTCCAGGCCGGCGGCCCCGGCGGCGAGAAGGTCGGCCAGTTCGGCGCCCGCCAGCGCGAGCGACAGATCGCCCTGCTCGACGGGGCGCTCGGACGGGACGTCCATGCTGACGATCAACAGGTCCCGAGGTGTGGTCATGCCGGCGCTCCTGGTCGGGGTGGTCATGTCGGGCACGGGGACACCCCCGACGATACGTCCGCGGGGAGCCGCCGGCCCGGTGCCGCGACCGGTGTCCGGCCGGCCGGGAGCTCCCGGCCGGCCGGGCGTTCCTACTGCAACCGCCACTTCTGGTTCGCCGCACCCGTGCACGACCAGATCTGCGCCCGAGCCCCGTTGGCCGAGGAGTTGTCGGTCACGTCCAGGCACTTGTCGGCGGCGAGGTTCACCACGTCACCGGTCGAGGCGTTGTACGACCACTGCTGGGCCCCGGTGCCGTTGCAGTCGTAGAGCTGCACCTTCGCCCCGTTGGCGGTCGACGCCGACGCCACGTCCAGGCACTTGCCCAGCGCCCGCACCGACCCGTCCGGCTGGACCGTCCACTGCTGGGCCGCGCTGGAGTTGCAGTCGTAGAGCTGCACCGCCGTGCCGTTCGCCGTCGAACCGCCCGCCACGTCCAGGCACTTGCCCGCGAGCCCGACGAACGCGCCGGACCGGCTCCCGCCGCCCGACTGCGTCCCGGACCAGGTGAAGGTCGCCGACGTCCGGCCCGGCAGCGAGTAGGTGGCGTGCTGCGAACCCCAGTTGATCGTGACGGTCTTCGCGGTGGTGGCGTCGTTGTAGGCGATCAGGGACTTGCCGCCGTCCGGGTTGCGCCAGGCCACGTTGGGCACCGTCGAGGAGGCGGTGGACGCGATCCGCTGCGCGCCCGGCCGTACGAACTTCGTCAGGTGCCCCATGTCGTAGTACTCGACCGCGTAGTCGACCTGCCCCGACCGGCCGTCGCCGTTGTGCACCGTGACCAGCCCGGTGCAGGTGCCGCAACCGCCGTTGTGCGGCCCCATGTTCTGGTCCACCGCCAGCGACCACTTGGTCACCGACTTCGCCCAGTTCCGGGTGTAGTCCACGATGTTGAGCATGTCCTCGCGCTGCTGGTGGCCGATCCAGGTGCCGCCCGAGTGCTCGGTGCCGAAGGCGTCCAGCTGCGGATACCGGTTGTGCACGGTGGTCTGCTGGGCGACGTTGCCGCCATAGCCGTGCCAGGCGATACCGCCGAAGTTCGGGTGCGCGCGGACGGCCGCGTCGTCCACCGTCTGGGCGGCGTAGGAGTCGTAGGTGTCCCAGTTCCAGTCGTGCGCCAGCACCTTGGTGGACAGGCCCGCGGACCGGAGCTTGGGCAGCAGCTCGCTCTTGGTGAAGTAGGCCAGGCCGCTGGCGTTCCAGCTCATCGAGGGGTAGCCGGAGCAGCAGGTGGGCTCGTTCTGCGCGGTCACGTAGGCGACCGGGACGCCCTGGTCCCGGTAGGCCTGGAGGTACTTCACGAAGTACGCGGCGTACGCCCCGTAGTCTTCCGCCTTCAGCCAGCCGCCGCCCAGCTGCCCGCTGTCCTTCATCCAGGCGGGCGCGGTCCAGGGCGAGGCCATCACCGTGAGCGCCGGGTTGAGCTGGAGCGCCTGCCGGGTCAGCGGCACCACGTCGGCCAGATCGTGGGCGATGGAGAACTTCGCGAGCGACGGGTCGCTCTGCCCGGCCGGCACGTCGTCGTAGGTGTAGCCGTTGCGCGCCAGGTCGGAGGCGCCCATCGGGTTGCGCAGGAAGGAGAGCCCGATCCCGTCCGTGGGCGAGAACAGCTTCCGCATGGTCGCGTCCCGGGTCGCCTGCGACAGCGCGCCGCTGCTGTTCATCAGCCAGGCCGCGGTGTCGGTGAAGGAGGCGCCGCCGCCGGTGAAGGTCTGGTAGCGGGTGTTCTCGTCGACGGTGATGTTCTCACCGCCGCCTCCGGTGCCGGACTGGAAGGCGAACGGCGTCTGCGGTTCGAGGCCGCGCACCACGTGGCGCCCGCCGGAGTCGTCGGTCGTGGTCAGCCAGGCGGTGACGGGCTCGCCCGCCGCCTGCGCGGCCGGGGCGCCCAGGGCCGTCAGGCCCGCCGTGGACAGCAGTCCGGCGAGCAGCAGCCGCAGCGCACGACCGCGCCTGCCGGGAAAACCGCGTCTGTCGGGAAAGGGGTGCATCGGGTGCCGCCCTTCGTGAGGTGGGGGACAGGGGCGTGCGAGCGGTGAGTAAATGACGGCTTCGGGGCCGAGTCAAGAGGGTGCGTGTTCAGGAGCCGAAGCAACAACTGCACGCATCCAGCTGTGAGTTGGGGCCGTCCCTGGTCCGGCGTGAAGTCTTGACGGCAGCCGGCTGACGCTAGTTCACTCAAGGCGTGATCTAAGTCGTGAGTGAATCACGAGTCCAGGGAAGTCCCAGAGCCGAGGGAAGGCCCGTCCATGCGAAGAACCGTCCTGCTCGTCTCCGCCGGGCTGCTCGCCGCCCTGATCCCGTTCGCGTCGGCGCACGCGGCCGACGACCCAGTCCCCGCCCCCGTGTCCATCGACCGCTTCGAGGGCGAGGTGCCCTTCGCCGGACAGCCCGCCGACGTGCTCTACGGCACCCGGCCCCTCACCGGGCAGCTCCGGTGACCTGGCCGAAGTCGCAGGAGCAGCTCCCGATCAACGTGGGCGACACGGCGTACGACCCGCAGTTCCCCTACGGCTGGGGCCTGACCACGCTCACCGGCGTCCCGGCCGGCGGCACGGCGACGCTCAAGGCGCTCGGCCTCGCGGCACGGGCGGCCGAGCGGGTGGGCGCCGACTCCGTGGGCCGCGAACTGGTCACCAAGGCCCGGCTGATCGTCCAGCAGAAGGCGGACGGGCGGATGAGCGCGGCGCTGGCGAAACCCTTCGCCGACGCGGATCACCTGCCTGTAACCGGACGGTACGGGGCGGCGGTGGAACAGCTCACGAAGGCCTGCACGGCCGCGTGACCGGTTGGTGGGGGCGTCCCGCGCGGGTGCGCTGGACGCCCCCACTCCGTACACGGCCGCCGTCTGAAGAACCGGTTTTGTCCACCTTCGGGTAGCTTCGAAGCATGAAGGTCGTCACCCCGGCCCGAGTTCTTCTCCGCCCGCTGCTCACCCTCGCCGCCGCCGTGGCGGCCGTCGCGGTGCCGGCCTCCGTCGCGGCGGTGGGACCCGCGGGCGCCGGGGCGGCGGCCGCGCCCACCCGGTCCGTGGCCGCACCGGTCGTGAACGTCCTGCCGGACGGCGTGCCCCGGGCGCCGGCGCCGGGTGGCGTGCCGCGGGTCGCGGCGGCCACCAGCGTCTCCGCGATCGCCGAGGCGCTCCGCAAGGGTCCGGTCTACGTTGACCCGGCCGCGTCCGCCCAGCTGCCGTCCGCCGACGCCGCCGCGCTCACCCGGCGGATCAAGGACGCCGGAAAACCCCTGTTCATCGTCGTCCTGCCCGCGAACTACCCGACGCGGAACCTGTTCACCGAGCTGCGCACGGCAACCGGCATCACCGGCGCCTACGCCGTCCGCCTCGGCGACCGGTTCGACGCCCGTGCCGACTCCTCGGTACTGTCGCGCACCGCCGTGAGCAATCTCGTCACCAGCGTCCAGGGCGAGAGCCCCCGGACCCAGCTCACCGACTTCACCGACCGCGCCCTGGCCAACATGGGCGGCAGGGCGCCCTCCACCTGGGGCGGCGCCGGGCACGGCGGAACGGTCTCGAACACGGCGCTGATCACCGCCGGCGCGGTCCTGGTGGCGGGCGGTGTGGGTGCGTACGCCCTGGTCCGGCGCGGCAGGAGCCGCCAGGAGGCGGAGCAGCGGGCCGCGCTGGAGAAACTGCGGGTCGTCGTCGACGAGGACATCACCGCCTTCGGCGAGGAGCTGGACCGCCTCGACTTCCATCCCGCGGAGGTCGGCGCGGACGACGCCATGCGCGCGGACTACGAGCGCGCGCTGGACGCCTACGAGCAGGCCAAGCAGTACATGGTCGACGCCCGCAGGCCGGAGGACGTGCGGGCGGTGACCCAGGCTCTGGAGGACGGGCGGTTCTCGCTCGCGCAGCTCGCCGCGCGCCGCGAGGGCCGTCCGCTGCCCGAGCGCCGGCCGCCCTGCTTCTTCGACCCGCGCCACGGTCCCTCGGTGACCGATGCCACCTGGACGCCCCCGGGCGGGTCGCCCCGTCAGGTCCCGGTGTGCGCCGCCGACCAGGCCCGCCTGGCCGACGGCCGCGACCCGCACGTCCGCGAGGTCGATACCGACGGGGGCCGGCGCCCCTACTGGGACGCCGGCCCCGCGTACGGTCCCTGGGCGGGCGGCTACTTCGGCGGCGGCCTCCTGCCCGGCCTCCTGGTCGGCACGCTGCTCGGCAGCATGATGGCCACCCCGTCGTACGCGGCCGGCTACGGCACCGGCTACGGCGACTTCGGCGCCTACCAGGGCGGCGACCTGTCGGGCGCGGACTTCGACCCGGGCGACTTCAGCGGCGGCTTCGGCGACGGAGGGGGAGGCGACTTCGGTGGGGGAGGCGGCGACTTCGGGGGCGGCTTCTGAGCCCGGCTCAGGCGTTCTTGACGGCCGAGATGTCGAAGTTCAGCTTGATCTTGTCGGAGACCAGGACGCCGCCGGTCTCCAGGGCCGCGTTCCAGGTCAGGCCCCACTCCGAGCGCAGGATCTCGGCCTTGCCCTCGAAGCCGACGCGCTCGTTGCCGAACGGGTCCTTGGCGGCGCCGTTGAACTCCAGCTCGATGGTGAGCGGCTTGGTCACGCCGAGGATGGTCAGGTCGCCGGTGATGCGGTAGTCGTCGCCGCCCACGGCCTCCGCCTTGGTGGAGCGGAAGGTCATCTGCGGGAACTCCTCGGTCTTGAAGAAGTCCGCGCTCTTCAGGTGGCCGTCGCGGTCCGCGGAGCCCGTGTCGATGCTCTCCATCTTGACGTCGATGGACGCGGTGGAAGCGGCGGGGTCGGTGCCGTCCAGGTGCAGGCTGCCGGTGAAGTCGTTGAACTTGCCCTTGACGTTCGTGACCATGGCGTGCCGCGCGACGAAGCCGAGCGTGGAGTGGGACGGGTCGATCGTGTAGTCGCCGGTGAGCGCGGCCAGGTCCGGGTTCACGGCGGCCGGGGCGGCGGTGGTGGTGGCGGCGGTGTCGTTCTTGCGGCCGAAGATGCCCATGAGGTGCTCCTTGGGGACGGTGGGTCGCTCGGCGCGGAGACAGAGCGCCGAGTAAGTTGAAGATTCAACGAGGTGAACGAGTACGACCGTAGACCTATTCCGTTCGACTTTCAACATCATCCGGCACGTGTTTGCCGGATCGCGCATGGTAATCGTTTACGCCCTCTGGCGGACGCGCGTAGACCTCGGGCACTATCTCCCTGCACCACCTGCACAGCCGCCCCACAGGATGCACGGCCGACAGCAGGAAAGGTTCCCCAATGAAGACCACGAAGGTCAGCAAGCTCACCAAGGTCCGCGCGGCAGTCACCGCCCTCGCCCTGGTCGTCGCCCCCGGCGTCGCGGTCATCGGCACGGCCACCGACGCCTCCGCCGCCACCAAGATCAGCCACGCCACCGCCACCCAGATGTTCCGCGACGTGGGCATCACCTGGTCCTCGTCCGGCAACTGCTCCAACCGCAACGTCTCGACCTGCACGTCCTTCGACCAGCTCAACCTCGCCACCGCACAGGGGGCCCAGACCCTCAAGCGGGCCAGCGGCTGCGCCCTCAACATCACCGGCGGCACCGAGACCGGTCACGCCTCCGGCACCTACTCCCACTGGAACGGCTACAAGCTCGACTACGGCAAGAACACCTGCGTGACCAACTACATCAAGAACTACTTCGCCTACATCGGCCTGCGCGGCGACGGCGCCCCCCAGTACCAGTCGGGCTCCGGCAACATCTACGCCGACGAGGGCAACCACTGGGACGTCCTGTACTACAACTGCGGCGGCTGCTGACCCGCCGCCGTCACACCCCCGGACGGCGGCTACGCTCTGTGCGAGCCCGCCGCCGTCCGGGTATGCGCGTCACTCCAGCGAGGGCATGTGCCCGATCCGAATGTGAGCAGACTCCCATGCCGTGACTTTGTGGCATCCCCACAACGCGGAAGCCCTCTGAACAGTTGGAAGGGCTGCAAGCCGCCATGGTTCTGTTCAGTGGCACCAGGAAAACGGGTCGGAGACTGTACGGAGTCAACGGCCCGGTTTCCCAGGTGTCCTTCGTAAGGTCGCTACATGACCGTTTTGGAAGAGACGACGGGTGATCCGGCGGACGCGCGCGGGCGGGTCGCCGAGCTGCACGGGATCCGTGCGCAGGCGGTGGCGGGCCCCAGCGAGAAGGCGACCGCGGCACAGCACGCCAAGGGCAAGCTGACCGCGCGGGAGCGGATCGAACTGCTCCTGGACCCGGACTCCTTCCAGGAGGTCGAGCAGCTGCGCCGGCACCGGGCGAGCGGGTTCGGTCTCGAGGCCAAGAAGCCGTACACCGACGGTGTGATCACCGGCTGGGGCACGGTGGAGGGCCGGACGGTCTTCGTCTACGCCCACGACTTCCGCATCTTCGGCGGCGCGCTGGGCGAGGCCCACGCCAAGAAGATCCACAAGATCATGGACATGGCCATCGCGGCCGGTGCCCCGCTGGTCTCCCTCAACGACGGCGCCGGCGCCCGGATCCAGGAGGGCGTCTCCGCCCTGGCCGGCTACGGCGGCATCTTCCAGCGCAACACCAAGGCCTCCGGGGTCATCCCGCAGATCAGCGTGATGCTCGGCCCGTGCGCCGGCGGCGCCGCCTACAGCCCCGCGCTCACGGACTTCGTTTTCATGGTCCGCGAGACCTCGCAGATGTTCATCACCGGCCCGGACGTGGTCAAGGCGGTCACCGGCGAGGAGATCACCCAGAACGGCCTGGGCGGCGCGGACGTGCACGCCGAGACCTCCGGTGTGTGCCACTTCGCCTACGACGACGAGGAGACGTGCATCGCCGAGGTGCGCTACCTCCTGTCCCTGCTCCCGCAGAACAACCGGGAGAACCCGCCGCGGGTGGAGTCGGCCGACCCGGTCGACCGCCGCTCCGAGGTCCTGCTCGACCTGGTCCCGGCCGACGGCAACCGGCCCTACGACATGGTCAAGGTCATCGAGGAGATCGTCGACGACGGCGAGTACCTGGAGGTCCACGAGCGCTGGGCGCGGAACATCATCTGCGCGCTGGGCCGTCTGGACGGTCAGGTCGTCGGCATCATCGCCAACCAGCCCCAGGTCCTGGCGGGTGTCCTGGACATCGAGGCCAGCGAGAAGGCCGCCCGCTTCGTGCAGATGTGCGACGCCTTCAACATCCCCATCGTCACTCTTTTGGACGTACCCGGCTTCCTGCCCGGCGTCGATCAGGAGCACGGTGGAATCATCAGGCACGGCGCCAAGCTGCTCTACGCCTACTGCAACGCCACCGTGCCGAGGATCTCGCTGATCCTGCGCAAGGCGTACGGAGGTGCCTACATCGTCATGGACAGCCAGTCGATCGGGGCCGACCTCACCTACGCCTGGCCGACGAACGAGATCGCCGTGATGGGCGCCGAGGGCGCGGCCAACGTCATCTTCCGCCGCCAGATCGCCGGGGCCGAGGACCCCGAGGCCATGCGGCAGAAGATGGTCAAGGAGTACAAGGCCGAGCTGATGCACCCCTACTACGCGGCCGAGCGCGGTCTGGTGGATGACGTCATCGACCCGGCGGACACCCGCGAGGTCCTGGTCAAGTCCCTGGCGATGCTGCACGCGAAGCACGCCGACCTGCCCTCCCGCAAGCACGGCAACCCCCCGCAGTAACCCAGCGGACTCGCCGCGGTCATCCCGCGGACCCCTCAGCCACGGAGACTGACACCCATGGACAACGTAGACATCCGCGTCGAGAAGGGCCACGCCGAGCCCGAGGAGGTCGCCGCCATCACGGCCATCCTCCTGGCCCGCGCCGCGGCCCGCCCCGCCGACACGACCCCGGCCCACCGCGGTCGCGCCAAGGCCGGCTGGCGCCGCCTGGAGCGCGAGAACGGCTTCCGCGCCCCGCACAGCTGGCACGGCTAGACCGGCCGCCGGTCGAGCCGGCCGCCCACGACGGAAGAGGGCCCCTCCGCTGGGAGGGGCCCTCTTCCGTCGTACTCGTGCTGTGGTCGAGCCACTTGGGCCGGCAAGAAAGCAGGCGGCCCTTCCCATGAGGGAGGGCCGCCTGCTTGTTCGTCCCGAGTGCTGGTGCTGTGGCCGGAAAAGTTTGCCGGGCGTCGCGAGCCGGTGAACCTTTCCGGTCGCAGCACTAGCGGAGCCGGGCCATGAGGGCGTGTTCCACCAGGGTGATGAGGGTGGATTTGGCGTCGGCGCGGTGGCGGGCGTCGGTGATGATGATGGGTGCGTCGGGGCCGATCTGGAGTGCTTCGCGGACCTCGTCGGGGGTGTAGGGCTGCTGGCCGTCGAAGCCGTTGAGGGCGATGACGAAGGGCAGTCCGCTGTTCTCGAAGTAGTCGACGGCGGGGAAGCAGTCGGCGAGCCTGCGGGTGTCGACGAGTACGACGGCGCCGATGGCGCCGCGGACGAGGTCGTCCCACATGAACCAGAAGCGGTCCTGACCGGGGGTGCCGAACAGGTAGAGGATCAGGTCCTGGTCGAGCGTGATGCGGCCGAAGTCCATGGCCACCGTGGTGGTGGTCTTGTCCCCGGTGTGGGTGAGGTCGTCGATGCCCGCCGAAGCGGACGTCATCACGGCCTCCGTGCGCAGCGGGTTGATCTCCGAGACAGCGCCGACGAACGTGGTCTTGCCCACGCCGAAGCCGCCCGCCACCACAATCTTCGCGGAGGTGGTGGAGCGGGAAGGACCGCCGCTAGAGCTTGCGAAGTCCACTGAGCACCCTTTCGAGCAGTGTCACGTCTGGCTGGCCACCGGCGTTCTCGTTGCCGCCGGGCTGATGGATGGCGACCAGGCCCGCCTCCGCCAAGTCGGCGACGAGGATCCTGGCCACGCCGAGAGGGATCGAAAGCAGGGCCGAGATCTCGGCCACCGATTTGATCTCGCGGCACAGATGGCAGATCCGCTGATGTTCGGGCAGCTGGCCCTGCATCTGGTGCGGCTGCGCGGTGGTGTGCACCAGCGCCTCTATGGCGAGCTGGTACCGCGGCCTGGTGCGGCCGCCCGTCATGGCGTACGGGCGCACCAGGGGGTTGTTCGACGCCCCCGCGGGCGCCGGTTCAGGGGTGCGTCGCTGGGGCTGGACCGGCTGGATGCGCGGCGCGGGCGGCTGGTCGTACGGTGACGGACCGGGTCCCTGCGGCGCGTATGGCTGCCGGTGGTGGGGGGTGGAGGGGAAGCCGTACGGATTCGCCGAACCGTCGTTCGGGCCCTGGGCAGGGCCATACGACCAGTTACCCGAAGACGAACCGCCTGGGGGTGTTGCCACGTTCTCTCCTCCTCCGACTGTGCCGGGCATCCAACGGGTGGAAGCCGCGTCCCGAAACCTTACGGCCCCGGGACGCCAAAACGCACCGGCTGTCTGTTAGTTGAGAAGGCTCCCCTGGAGTTCCGCACGGAGATCCGGCGTCAGGACCGTGCCCGCACGGTCCACCAGAAGGGCCATCTCGTACCCGATGAGGCCGATGTCCGCATCAGGGTGTGCGAGGACCGCGAGCGAAGAACCGTCGGAAATGGACATGATGAAGAGGAATCCCCGCTCCATCTCCACAACCGTCTGGTTCACGCTGCCGCCCTCGAAGATGCGCGAGGCACCGGCGGTCAGCGAGGTCAGACCAGAGGCGACGGCCGCGAGCTGGTCGGCGCGGTCGCGGGGGAAGCCTTCGGACATCGCCAGAAGGAGTCCGTCGGCGGAGACCACCACGGTGTGGGACACCCCGGGGGTGTTGTCCACGAAGTTGGTGATCAACCAGTTCAGGTTCTGTGCCGCCTGGCTCATCGGGCTCACACTAACGCTCCTGGTTGTAGGTGCTGTCAGGACCACTGTGTTCATTCCTTGTGGCCTGGCCGTTCTTGTCAATTCCTGCGCTGCGTCCTCGTTGGACGCCCCGGCGCAGGTTGCTCAGCCTGCCCCGGATGTCCTCGGGGGCGCGGGAGACCTGTGGGCCTCCCTGCGGGGTTGATTCCGCGGTGCCTTCGACCAGGTTGGCCTTGGGCACACGCCGCGGCAGTCCGGAGGAGGTCACTCCGCCTGCCTTGGGCTTGCGGAGCTGCGAGGCCTGCTGCCAGCGATTGTCGTTCGCCGAACGCCAGGCGTCGCCGTCGCTCTCCGAAGTTTGGGTCGGTGCTTCCTGGTCCAGGGGCCCCGCGCCGTTCGAACCGCTCGCGACGGATCCGCGTCGGGGCAGCCCGGCGTCGGTCAGCTCGTGGGCGGCGGAGGGGGCCGGTCCAGGACGCTCGAAGCCTACGTGGTCCGCCTCGGTCACGTCAGCGGCCTGCGTGGATTCCGCTTCCGGAGCGTACTGGTCCGGGTAGCCGTTCCGGTATCCGTCCGGCTGCGGCCAGTCGTCCTGGTAGGACTGCTCCTGGAAGCCGGCGAACGCCTCCGGCGCCGCGGCGTGCGCCGACGCGGGCTCCTGCTGTCCGGGCTCCGCATAGCCGGGGTCGGGGTAGCCGCCGTTGGACGAGTAGGCATCGCCCTGCGGCATACCGCCGTTCGGCGCGTAGTACCCCTCGTCGTACGCCGGCCGGACCTGCTCGTCGTACGCCGTCTGCTGCTGGTCGTACGCAGAGCGCTGCGGTTCCTCGTACGGCGTCTGCGGGTCGTACCCGCCCTGCTCCGGGAAGGGCATCCGGCCGGTGTCGTACGGCTGCCGCTGCCCGGTGTGCTCGCCGCGGTACCCGGTCGGCTCGGCCGTCTCCGGGCCCGCCGGCCGGTCGTGCGTCTGGGCCTCCAGGGCGGCGCGGCGCTCCTCGCGCTTGAGGGAGCGGCCGACGGGGTCCAGCTCCTGGGAGCCGTCCGGGGCGTCGGCGTACCGGCTGTCGTCGAAGCCGAGCTCCGCGGCGGTGCGCATCGGCGGGAGAGCCCCGAAGTCCTCGCCCGGGATCTTCTGCTCCGGGATGATCTGCGAGACGGTGAAGTCGTCGCGGTCCAGCGCCTGTTCGCCGCCACCCCCGTGGGTGATCGCGTCCGGCAGCATGACCAGCGAGGTGGTGCCGGCCTGCTCGCCGGAGGGGCGCAGCTGGACGCGGATGCCGTGCCGGTCGGCGAGGCGCCCGACCACGAACAGGCCCATGCGCTGGGAGATCGCGGCGTCCACGGTGGGCGGGTTGGCCAGCTTGTGGTTGATGTCCGCGAAGTCCTCGGCGGTCAGGCCGATGCCCTTGTCGTGGATCTCGACCATGATCCGGCCGTCGGGCAGCCGGGTCGCGGTGACCCGGACCTTGGTCTGCGGCGAGGAGAAGGTGGTGGCGTTCTCCAGCAGCTCGGCCAGCAGGTGCACGAGGTCGGTCACGGCGCGGCCGTGGATCTCGGCCTCGGGTACGCCGGAGAGCTCGATGCGCTCGTACTGCTCCACCTCGGAGGAGGCGGCGCGCAGCACGTCGACCAGCGGGACCGGCTGGTCCCAGCGGCGGCCGGGCTCCTCGCCGGCGAGGACGAGGAGGTTCTCGCCGTTGCGGCGCATACGGGTCGCCAGGTGGTCCAGGCGGAAGAGGTTCTCCAGCTGGTCCGGGTCGGCCTCGTTGTTCTCCAGATCGGTGATCAGGGTCAGCTGACCCTCGATCAGCGACTGGTTGCGGCGCGAGAGGTTGGTGAAGATCGCGTTGATGTTGCCCCGCAGCAGGGCCTGTTCGGAGGCGAGCCGGACGGCCTCGCGGTGCACCTGGTCGAAGGCACGGGCGACCTCGCCGATCTCGTCGGTCGAGGTGATCGGGATCGGCGCGACCCGGGTGTCGACGCGGCCGGGGTCGGTGCGCGAGAGCTGGTCGACCAGCATCGGCAGGCGCTGCTCGGCGATACCGAAGGCGGCGTTGCGCAGCCGGCGCATCGAGCGGCTCATCTGGCGGGCCACCAGAGTGGCCAGGATGAAGGCGGCGAGCAGGGCGACCAGGACGATCGCGCCGGTGATGAACGTCGACTGCTTGGCGTTGTCGGCGATCGAGGCCGCCTCGTTCACCGCGGTGTCGGCCAAGTCCGACTCGATCTGGCCGTAGGCGTCGAACTTGAGGGTGTTGACCGCCCACCAGTTCTCGGGCGTGATGCCCTTCTGCGCCAGGGCCGCGCGCTCGGCCGGGTCCGTGCCCTTCAGCGTGGCCAGCGCCGTGACCATCTGGGTCGGATCCTGCGGCGGGGCCACGTAGTTCGGGTCCTTGGCCTTGGCCTGCTGGGCCATGGTCGCGGCGTTGGCCTGGATCTCCTTCTTCAGCGCGTCCAGCTTGTCCGCGTCCTCCTGGGTGCCGCCGCCGATGTACTCCTCGACGGCGATGCCCTCGAGGTAGGCGTAGGAGGACAGGGCGACGCGCTGGCCGGCCAGGCTGGTGGCGTCGGGGCCGGGCTTGATCAGCAGGTGCATGCCGATCGAGCGCTCCAGCGACAGCGCGGCCTTGGTCAGCGAGATGGCGTAGACGGTACGGCCGTAGGAGGTGATGTTGCCGGTGCCCAGGCCGAGTTCGTTGGCGAACTCCATCAGCGGGTGGGCGACCTTGACGTAGCCCTCCTCGGTCTGCACGCCGGGCAGCTTGGAGGTGAATGAAGCGGCGCGCAGCTTCTGCAGCTCGGGCTCGGCGTCGCGGAACAGCTTGAGCCGGCGATCCAGCCCGGCCTTGTGCGGCATGGACTGCGCGGCCCGGTCGAAGGCGTCGGCGGCCTTGTCGGTGACCTCGCGTGCCTCGGTGACGGTCGGGTCGTTCTGGCCCTTGCCCTGGAGCAGGGGGGCCGCGCTGACGTCGCGCTCGTGATAGATGGCGTCGGCGTAGGCCAGCGAGGCCTGCACCAGGCGAGCGGTGTGCTCGGCGTCCTGCGCGTTCTGCCAGGTGTTGATCGAGCTGTTGACCTGGAAACCGCCCATGACCAGGCCGACCAGCACGGGCAGGAGCAGGATGGCGTTCAGCCGGGTCGGCACCCGCCAGTTGCGCGGGGAGAAACGGCCACCGCTCGCGGTGGGCGCGGCCGTCGGCTCCGAACCGGGCACGTGCGCGGGCGCCGCTCCGCGCGGCGGCGGGGTGAAATTGCCCCGGGCCGACGGCTCGGGGCCGTTCTTGCTTCGCCTCACTCGACCAACAACCTCTCGGCGGTCGGCACCTTCGTTGTGCCGCAGTGTCTCAGAACCCTGTCCGCCATAGGCGGCCACTACCGGTGAGTACGTCTTTGACCATTGGGTAGTTCAGGCATTCCAGCACGTCAACATGCGCTCTTCCAAACAGTGGAAACGAGTGGTTCCACGTGACGCACGTCCCACATAAAACGGTCATAAAGAGCTAGCCCCGGCAAAAAACCGGGGGAATGTGCGCACAGCGGCACCGTATGTGCGCGACGCGTGGCCATACCACGCGATTCCTCTGCCGAAACGTTATGAACACCGGGGCCGACCGTGTCAAAGGACACAGCCGGCTCCGGTGCATCTACGACAACTGCCGTATAGCGCTGCCAACTTGGGGGCTACTCGTGGTGCTTCGGCTACCTCAGCCGGGCCATGAGGGCGTGTTCCACCAGGGTGATGAGGGTGGATTTGGCGTCGGCGCGGTGGCGGGCGTCCGTGGTGATGATGGGTGCGTCGGGGCCGATCTGGAGTGCTTCGCGGACCTCGTCGGGGGTGTAGGGCTGCTGGCCGTCGAAGCCGTTGAGGGCGATGACGAAGGGCAGTCCGCTGTTCTCGAAGTAGTCGACGGCGGGGAAGCAGTCGGCGAGCCTGCGGGTGTCGACGAGTACGACGGCGCCGATGGCGCCGCGGACGAGGTCGTCCCACATGAACCAGAAGCGGTCCTGACCGGGGGTGCCGAACAGGTAGAGGATCAGGTCCTGGTCGAGCGTGATGCGGCCGAAGTCCATGGCCACCGTGGTGGTGGTCTTGTCCCCGGTGTGGGTGAGGTCGTCGATGCCCGCCGAAGCGGACGTCATCACGGCCTCCGTGCGCAGCGGGTTGATCTCCGAGACGGCACCCACGAACGTGGTCTTGCCCACGCCGAAGCCGCCCGCCACCACAATCTTCGCGGAGGTGGTCGCCCGGCCCCCGTCAGAGCTTGCGAAGTCCACTGAGCACCCTTTCGAGCAGCGTCACATCCGGTGCGCCACCGTTGTTCTCGTCCCCGCCCGGCTGGTGGATGGCCACCAGGCCGGCCTCCGCGAGGTCCGCTACGAGGATCCTGGCCACGCCCAGCGGCATGGCGAGGAGCGCCGAGACCTCGGCCACGGATTTCACCTCGCGGCACAGGTGGCAGATCCGCTGGTGCTCCGGGAGCAGTCCCATCAGCGCTGCCGGGTCGGCCGTCGTACTGATCAGTGCCTCGATGGCGAGCTGGTAGCGCGGCCGGGTCCGGCCGCCGGTCATCGCATAAGGACGTACCAGCGGCTGGTCGCCCTCATCCCCGTACGGCTCAGCGTACGGATCATGAGAGGCGGGGGGCGGGGTCATGAATCCTCCGGGCGGGACAGCAAGTCGGTCAGTCAAGCCGTCTGACGGGGCCGGTGGGGGGATTGTGGCGGCCGGACGGTGATTTGGTGAGGTGGATGGTGCCGGAGCCGGTCAGTGCAGCAGACTGCCCTGTAGTTCGGCGCGCAGGTCGGGTGTGAGGACCGCCCCCGCGCGGTCGACGAGCAGCGCCATTTCGTAGCCGACGAGGCCGATGTCGCACTCGGGGTGGGCCAGAACCGCCAGGGACGACCCGTCCGAGACGGACATCAGGAAGAGGAAGCCGCGCTCCATCTCGACGACCGTCTGCGACACGTCGCCGCCCTCGAAGATCCGGGAGGCCCCCGCGGTCAGCGAGGTCAGACCGGACGCCACGGCCGCGAGCTGGTCGGCGCGGTCGCGGGGGAACCCTTCGGACATCGCCAGTAGGAGTCCGTCGGCGGACACCACGACGGTGTGGGACACCCCGGGGGTGTTGTCCACGAAGTTGGTGATCAACCAGTTCAGGTTCTGTGCCGCCTGGCTCATCGGACTCAACTAACGCTCCTGCTGGTGAGTGGGGCTCGGGAAACTGCCCGTCTGACCTGTGCCGGCCTGACGGCCCTGTGCGATGCCCCGACGGAGATTGGTCAGCCGGCCGCGTACGTCGTCAGGCGAACGCGAGACCTGCGGACCGCTCTGGTGCTGTTGCTGCTGAGCCGTGCCCGGGACGAGGTTGGCCCGGGGCACCCGGCGCGGCAGGCCGGAGGTGGTGACACCGCCCGCAGCCGGCTGCCTGACACGCTCGGCCTGCCGTACGAGGTCGTCGTTCGGCGAGGTGCGCCAGGTGGAGGCGGCGGGACGCTGGGGGGCCGCAGGAGTCTGCGGCTGTTGCTGTTGCTGCGGCGGCGAGGCCGGAGCCGGTTCGCTGCTCTGCTGATGCCGGTCACCGCGGAACCAGTTGGTCTCCAGGGTGTCGAACAGCGGTGTACGGCCGTCGCCGGGACCCGGGGCCGGCGGCAGGGCCCAGGCGTCGTCCGGCCGCTGCTGCGGGGCGGCCGCGTTGCCCGGTTCCGGGCGGGCGGGACGCTGCTGGGGCCGCTGGGCGGCCGGACCGCGCAGGCCGCCGAAGTCGGCGGCGCCGCCCGGGTGGGCGTTGCGGCCGGGCGCGCCGTTGTCGTGCCCGGGCTGGGTGAACTGGCCCGTGGAGCCGTTGTCGTACCCCTGCTGGGCGGCGAACTGCCCGGTGGAGCCGCTGTCGTGTCCGGGCTGGGCGAACTGCCCGGTGGAGCCGTTGTCGTACCCCTGCTGGGCGGCGAACTGCCCGGTGGAGGCGTTGTCGTACCCCTGCCGGGCGGCGAACCGGCCCGTGTCGGCGGGGTTGTTCTGCCCGCCCTGGCCGTAGACGTCCGGGCGGACGAACTGGCCCGTGTTCTGGGCGTCGTTGGCGCCCGGGTGGGGGGCGTTGAAGTCGGGGCGGGGGAACGCCGAGGTATCCGCTGCGGAGCCCGGTCCCTGACGGTCGTCGAAGCGGGGAATCTCGGCCGTCGAGCCGGGCCCCTGCCGGTCGTCGATCCGCGGCATCCGGGAGGTCTGCGACGGGTCCTGCTCGTCGTGGCCGCGCGGCGCGTCCAGAGCGGCCCGGCCCTGAGCGTTCTCGTCGCCCCAACCCGGCGTACGGGACGGCCCGTTGCCGCCCGGCAGCTCCGCCCGCGCGCCACCGCGCGGCGGCAGCTGCGGCTGCCGGCCCGTCTCTCCGCCGTTTCCGCGCTGCGGGGGCACGCCACCGCGTGCGCTGCCGAAGGCGTCCTGGCGGTGTCCGTCACCGAAGCCCTGTGGAGCGCCCGCACCGGGACCCTGCGGACCCTGCGGCCCGCCGGGTGCCTGGCCGCCGAAGCCGCCGGCCATGCCCGACGCTGCCGGGCGGCCCTGCTGCGGCTGCCCCGGACCCTGCTGGCCGCGCGGTCCGTTCGGACCGCCCTGGCGGCCGGCGCCGGGCAGCGCGGCCCGCGGACCCTGGCCGCCACCGACCTGGCCGCGGGGAGCGGCTCCGGCACCGAGCCGGCCTGCCCCGCCCTGCTGACCGCCCGCACCGAGGGCTCCGCCGCCCTGCTGACCGCTCTGACGGCGGGCCGCAGCGGCGCCGGCGGCGGCGGCAGCGGCCGCCGGACCACCCGCGGACGGGCCGCCGGGCTTGCCCGCGCCCGGCTTCTTGCCGCCCTGGGCGACGTCGACGGGCAGCATGACCAGAGCCGTCGTACCACCGGAGTCGGAGGGGCGCAGCTGGATGCGGATGCCGTGGCGCTGGGACAGACGACCGACCACGAAGAGGCCCATGCGGCGGGAGACCGACACATCCACGGTGGGCGGCGAGGCGAGCCGCTCGTTGATCGCGGCGAGGTCCTCCGGGGACAGACCGATACCGGTGTCGTGGATCTCGATCAGCACCCGGCCGTCAGGCAGCGCGTGACCGGTGACCTTGACCTTGGTCTGCGGCGAGGAGAACGAGGTCGCGTTCTCCAGCAGCTCGGCGAGCAGGTGCACGAGGTCGTTGACGACCCGGCCGGCGACCTCGGTGCCCGGCACCGAGGCCAGCTCGATGCGCTCGTACTGCTCCACCTCGGACGCGGCGGCGCGGAGCACGTCGACCAGCGGGACCGGACGGGTCCAGCGGCGGCCGGGCTCCTCACCTGCGAGGACGAGGAGGTTCTCACCGTTACGGCGCATGCGCGTGGCGAGGTGGTCGAGCTTGAACAGCGAGGACAGCTGGTCCGGGTCGGCCTCGCGGGACTCGAGCTCGGAGATCAGCGACAGCTGGCGCTGGATCAGACCCTGGGAGCGGCGCGAGAGGTTGGTGAACATCGCGTTGACGTTGCCCCGCAGCAGGGCCTGCTCGGCGGCGAGGCGGACCGCCTCGCGGTGCACGTCGTCGAAGGCCGCGGCCACCTGGCCGATCTCGTCCCGGGAGTGCACACCGACCGACTCCACGGACGTGTCCACGTCCTGCGGGTCGGACTCCGACAGCTGACGGACCAGCTCGGGCAGGCGGTCCTGGGCGACCTTGGTGGCGGTCTCCTGGAGCCGGTGCAGCGAGCGGATCATGGAGCGGGCCACGACGAAGGCGCCGACCAGCGACACACCGAGCACGAGCAGGATCAGCACACCGGAGACGATGGCGTCGTACTCGGTGGCGCTGCGCAGCTCGCGGGCCTTCTGCTCCATCTCCTCGAGCAGCGTGTGCTCGATGTTCTTCATCTGCTGGATCTTGGTGGAGCTGTCGTCGACCCAGTCGCGGTAGGAGCGCTTGGGTGCCTGCGCCAGGCCCTCGGGGCGGTCCAGGACGCGCTTGGCGTAGGTGTCCGCGGACAGGATCGTCGGGTTGCCCTCCGCGATGGGCTTGATGAGCTCCTCGGAGCCGTCCCCGTAGATGTTGCGGAAGCCGTTGAGGTCGGAGATCTGGCTCTCCAGCGCCTGCTGGGCGTAGAGGCGGTCGTTCTCCGAGAGCTTGCCGGCGCTGGTGTTGTTGGCCGGCAGCGCGGCGGCGATGACGGCGCGCTGGACGGACGCGTACTCCTTGGCGGAGGAGAAGGCGGCCAGGGCGCGCGTGCGCTGGATCATCTGCGGGTTGCTGGTCGCCTCGGCCATGTCCTGGGAGAGGGCGAGCAGCTCGGTGATGAGCCGGTGGTAGCTCTCGACCGTTCGGGCAGAGTTCTCCTGGGACTGGTACGCGTCCTTGCGGATCTTGGTGAGGCCGTTGAGGTCGCTCGCCAGGCCGACGAGGGTGTCGCGGACGCCAAGGAGGTTGCCGTTCTTGCTGGCGGCGTCGATCTCCTCGGACGCGGAGACGAAGTTGTCCCGGGCCCGGTCGGTCCGGTCCCGGTAGCCCTTGATGGTGATGGCGGCCGCGCTGGAGCGCTGCGCCAGCGGGCCGGCGGACTGGTCGCGCTCCTCCTGGAGCGCGGCGGCCAGTTCGGTGGCCTGCTTGGTCATGTCCGTCAGCAGCTTCATGTTGTCGAGCTGCTGGATGTCGTCCATGCTCTGGCTGATGCGCATCCCGCCCAGCGAGGTCGCCGCGACCACGGGCAGGGCGAGCAGCGACACCAGACGCGTGGAGATGCGCCAGTTGCGCAGGGCCACGCGCGAGCCGGGGCCCGACGGACCCTGGCTCCCTGTCTGCTTGGCCGCCGGAGCCTGGCTCGACGACGCCGACGCACCCGTCGGGCCGGTCGTGCCCGAGCGTCCGGGGCGCTCTGCGCCGTCGCCGGCCGGGGCCGGGTTCTGGGCGTGCTGGGGCGAGGAGCTGACGGCCATGGGGCCAGTCCCGCCGTGCGGCTCCGGCTCCGCCGAAGCGCTGCCATCCCTCTTGAAACGTCCCTGCACTAGCGTCGCAACCTCTGGACCAGGCGCCCCTCCGCGCGAGCGGAAGGACGGTGTCGGCGTTGTGGGAAGCGCCCTGAACACACTTCCCGGATGGTCGTGGGTGACCGGCGCTGGTTCCCCCTTCTCGCCGCCACTCGGCGCTGCGTTGCGCCCCCTGCGCGCCGGCTCGATCCTGCGGCGGTCCGTGGCATTCCAGCACAGTGCCGGATCTCCAACAAGGCATGTGGACCAGGCTGTGACCTCCGTGACAGCCCGTGAGTGACGGATTACCTGATGTGGAAAGTGATCTCCCGTATAGGGGACATTTCGCTACGTACCCGCGAGTCACTTGAGGTGTCCCAGTCGCCATGATCGGGAGCGGAATGATGGCTTCAATGGGTCAATGTCCGATTCGGCGGCAGGTGAAGCGCTCATGAATTGTCTGGATTGTCGAGGTGTTCGTGAGCAAACTCACACCGACATCACGGGCTCTTCACGCCTTCGGCCGGGAATTGAATGTTTAGCCTGACGCTTTACAGGGATGGCAAATCCGACAACCGGCGCCCGCGCGGGGGTCATGCGGACCTCCCGGTGCCCGAAGACGACAAGGTCTCGTACAACCGTGAAGACGACGATGATGTTCCGCACCATAGCCAACCCCCGGCGCACGACGCTGATGCACCTCGAAGGAGCCGACGCGCTGCCGACGCCGGAGCAGCCGGAGCACTCCGTCTCCCTTCCCGAGCACACCGCCAACCCCCGGCGCACCGTCCTCATGGAGGTGCCCGTGGCGGCCGCCGTCGCGGAGTAGCGCGCGGTCCGGTCGCGGACGGAGATTCAGGGGCGTCCCGCACGCGGGGCGGCCCCGCCTTCGTGCCCCGCGCGCCGTAATTGCGCGAGGTCCGGGGCCCCGGCCGCGTTAGCCTGGAGCGTCAGACTCCAGCCGCTTCAGTCAAGGGGCCAAGCAACCCGTGCGCATCGCCAGGTTCTCCATCGACGGGAACGTCGCCTTCGGCGCGGTCGAGGGCGACAAGCCGGACGAACTCGTCCTCGACATCATCAAGGGCATCCCGTTCGCGGACTTCGAGCTCTCCGGCACCCGGGTGCCGCTGAGCAAGGTACGGCTGCTGCCGCCGGTGCTCCCCAACAAGGTCGTGGCCTTCGGCCGCAACTACGCCGAGCACGCACGCGAACTCGGCAACGAGGTGCCCGACGCGCCGTTCGCCTTCTTCAAGCCGTCCACCTCGGTGATCGGCCCCGGCGACCCGATCCAGTACCCCTCCTTCTCCCAGGAGCTGCACCACGAGGCCGAGCTGGCCGTGGTCATCGGCCGCATGTGCCGCGAGGTCCCGCGCGAGCGCGTCAAGGACGTGATCTTCGGCTACACCTGCGCCAACGACGTCACCGCCCGCGACGTGCAGCGGCGCGAGAAGCAGTGGGCCAGGGCCAAGGGCTTCGACACCTCCTGCCCGCTCGGCCCCTGGGTGGAGACGGACATCGACCTCACCGCCGCGGCCGACCTGACCATCCAGCTCACCGTCAACGGCGAGCAGCGGCAGCTGGGCCGCACCAGCGAGATGATCCACCCGATCGAGGATCTGATCGTCAACATCTCCGAGGCCATGACGCTGCTCCCCGGCGACGTGATCCTCACGGGCACCCCGGCTGGGGTCGGCCCCCTCAACGTCGGCGACGAGGTCGCCGTCACCATCGAAGGCATCGGCACTCTCACCAACAAGGTTGTCAAGCGTGGCTAGCGCATCCGGTTCCCCCGTACGCGTCCGTTTCTGCCCGTCGCCCACCGGTAACCCCCATGTGGGCCTGGTTCGCACCGCCCTGTTCAACTGGGCGTTCGCCCGGCACCACCAGGGCACTCTGGTCTTCCGCATCGAGGACACCGACGCGGCCCGCGACTCCGAGGAGTCCTACAACCAGCTGCTCGACGCGATGCGCTGGCTGGGCTTCGACTGGGACGAGGGCCCCGAGGTCGGCGGACCGCACGCGCCGTACCGGCAGTCGCAGCGCATGGACATCTACCAGGACGTCGCCCACAAGCTGCTCGAGGCCGGCCACGCCTACCACTGCTACTGCTCCCAGGAGGAGCTGGACAGCCGCCGCGAGGCCGCCCGCGCGGCCGGCAAGCCGTCCGGCTACGACGGCCACTGCCGCGACCTGACCGCCGCGCAGGTGGAGGAGTACAAGGCCCAGGGCCGGGCGCCAATCGTCCGCTTCCGCATGCCCGACGAGACGATCACCTTCACCGACCTGGTCCGCGGCGAGCTGACCTTCACCCCGGAGAACGTCCCGGACTACGGCATCGTCCGCGCCAACGGCGCCCCGCTGTACACCCTGGTCAACCCGGTCGACGACGCGCTCATGGAGATCACCCACATCCTGCGCGGCGAGGACCTGCTCTCCTCCACCCCGCGGCAGGTCGCCCTGTACAAGGCGCTGATGGAGCTGGGCATCGCCAAGGAGACCCCGGCCTTCGGCCACCTGCCGTATGTGATGGGCGAGGGCAACAAGAAGCTCTCCAAGCGCGACCCGCAGTCGTCGCTGAACCTCTACCGCGAGCGCGGCTTCCTGCCCGAGGGCCTGCTCAACTACCTCTCCCTGCTCGGCTGGTCGCTCTCCGCCGACCGGGACATCTTCTCCGTGGAGGAGATGGTCGCGGCCTTCGACATCGCGGACGTGAACCCCAACCCGGCCCGCTTCGACCTGAAGAAGTGCGAGGCGATCAACGCCGACCACATCCGGCTGCTCGACGTGAAGGACTTCACCGAGCGCTGCCGCCCCTGGCTCCAGGCTCCCTCCGCCCCCTGGGCCTCGGAGGACTTCGACGAGACCAAGTGGCAGGCGATCGCGCCGCAGGCGCAGACGCGTCTGAAGGTCCTGTCCGAGATCACGGACAACGTGGACTTCCTGTTCCTGCCCGAGCCGGTCTTCGACGAGCCGAGCTGGACCAAGGCGATGAAGGAGGGCTCGGACGCCCTGCTCCGCACCGCCCGGGAGAAGCTGGAGTCGGCCGACTGGACCTCCCCCGACTCCCTGAAGGAGGCCGTCCTGGCCGCCGGCGAGGCCCACGGCCTCAAGCTCGGCAAGGCCCAGGCCCCGGTCCGCGTGGCCGTCACCGGCCGCACGGTCGGCCTGCCCCTCTTCGAGTCCCTCGAGGTCCTGGGCAAGGAGACGACCCTGGCCCGCATCGACGCGGCGCTGGCGAAGCTGGCGGCGTGAGCGTGCGGCGCTGACACGGACACGGCCGTCACGGATACGGCTGTCACAGGTACGCGCGAGGGGCGGCGCCCGGCCGGGGTGCCGCCCCTCGGCGTTCGGCACCGCCCGCCGGGAACGGATCTCTCAGCGGCCCGCCCCCGCGCGGCGGTCCGGACGGTACCGTCGGTGGCATGGCGATCAGAGCGGTCCTGTGGGACGTCGACGACACCCTCTTCGACTACACGACCGCCGACCGGGCCGGCATGCGGGCGCACCTGGTGGCCGAGGGGCTGCTGGACGGACACGGGACCGTGGAGGAGGCCCTGGCCCACTGGCGGCGGATCACCGACGCGCAGTGGGCGCGGTTCTCGGCGGGGGAGGCGACCTTCGAGGAGCAGCGGCGGGACCGGGTGCGGGACTTCCTCGCCCAGCCGGAGCTGACCGACGACGTGATCGACGCGTGGTTCGAGCGCTACCTGGGCCACTACGAGGCCGCCTGGGCGCTCTTCCCGGACGTGCTGCCCGTCCTGGACGCGCTCGCCGCCAGCCACCGACACGCCGTGCTGTCCAACTCCAGCATCCACGTCCAGGAGCGCAAGCTGCGCACCCTCGGCGTGCGCGACCGCTTCGAGACCGTACTGTGCGCCGCCGAACTCGGGGTGTCCAAGCCGGAGCCGAGGGCGTTCCACGCGGCCTGCGAGGCCCTGGAACTCGGCCCGCACCAGGTGGCGTACGTCGGCGACCACCCGAAGATCGACGGGCGGGGCGCCGCCGAGGCCGGGCTGCTGTCGGTCTGGATCGACCGCGCGGGCGTGCACGCCGCAGACCACGACGGCGCGGGCCGACACCGGATCGCCTCGCTCGCCGAACTGCCCGCGATCCTCGGCTCCGATACTCGTTTTGGAGCCCCGTCCACCTTCAGGTAATGTTCTTCCTGCGCCGCGGGGCGCGGGCCGAAGGTCCGGAACCGCGGGTGCAACACTAGGACAGGATCCCCAAAGGGTCTTGCTTTCCAGTGGCCTATGGTGTAATTGGCAGCACGACTGATTCTGGTTCAGTTAGTCTTGGTTCGAGTCCAGGTAGGCCAGCTCGCAGAGCTCATCTGCACCGCGGATCTCATCCGCAGGCCCCCGTTGTGTAGCGGCCTAGCACGCTGCCCTCTCAAGGCAGTAGCGCCGGTTCGAATCCGGTCGGGGGTACGGATCTCAGGAGTATTCCAGGGATCAAGGCCCCCGTTGTGTAGCGGCCTAGCACGCCGCCCTCTCAAGGCGGTAGCGCCGGTTCGAATCCGGTCGGGGGTACGACTGGTCTAAACCATCATTGGTCTATGGTGTAATTGGCAGCACGACTGATTCTGGTTCAGTTAGTCTTGGTTCGAGTCCAGGTAGACCAGCTCGGACCTGCGGAAACGCAGTGTCCACGCCCCCGTTGTGTAGCGGCCTAGCACGCCGCCCTCTCAAGGCGGTAGCGCCGGTTCGAATCCGGTCGGGGGTACGCAGTCGGAAGGGCCCTCCCTCGGGAGGGCCCTTCGGCGTTTCCGCGGAGTTCCTGCCCCCGCCCCCGTGGGCTGGGGAGGGGCGGGTGCCTGCCTGTCGTCGGGTCCCGGCCGGAGCCGGGCGGTGGTTCGGGTGGGGGAGTCGGCTGCCGGAAGGGCCTGCCGCGGCGTTGAGGCCGGCCCTTGCGGTCTTTCCTGCGTCAGCCGGAGCGGCGCAGGGCCTCGGACAGGCGCGCGGCGGCGTCGATGACCGCCTGGGCGTGCATGCGGCCGGGGTGGCGGGTGAGGCGCTCGATGGGGCCGGAGACCGAGACGGCGGCCACCACGCGGTTGGAGGGGCCGCGCACGGGCGCGGAGACGGACGCGACGCCCGGCTCGCGCTCGCCGATCGACTGGGCCCAGCCGCGGCGCCGTACGCCCGACAGGGCCGTCGCCGTGAAGCGGGCGCCCTGGAGGCCGCGGTGGAGCCGCTCCGGCTCCTCCCAGGCCATCAGGACCTGCGCCGACGAACCCGCCTTCATCGTGAGCGTGGAGCCGACCGGGACGGTGTCCCGAAGGCCGGACAGGCGCTCGGCCGCGGCGACGCAGATGCGCATGTCGCCCTGGCGGCGGTAGAGCTGCGCGCTCTCGCCCGTCACGTCCCTCAGATGTGTGAGCACCGGCCCGGCGGTGGCCAGCAGGCGGTCCTCGCCCGCGGCCGCGGCCAGTTCCGCGAGGCGCGGGCCGAGGATGAACCGGCCCTGCATGTCGCGCGCCACCATGCGGTGGTGTTCCAGCGCCACGGCCAGCCGGTGGGCCGTGGGTCGTGCCAGTCCGGTGGACGCGACCAGACCCGCGAGGGTGGCCGGACCGGACTCCAGAGCGCTCAGGACAAGGGCTGCCTTGTCCAGAACGCCGACGCCGCTACTGTTGTCCATGCAACGATACTTGCGTCTCACTCTGTGAAACGCAAGTTCAATTTTCCGTGGAACACGCCACTCTGGAAGTCATGGCGGCCCGTGGACCGGCGGGCTCGGCGGCGGACGCCCGGAGGGGGGCGCGGGTGCCGCATCCTCAAGATCTCTAGTTGGGCCGGCGCCCTTGGCGTCCGGCCGGAGGGAAAGCGATGGGTAGGACACTCGCGGAGAAGGTCTGGGACGACCACGTCGTCCGGCGCGCCGAGGGCGAGCCCGACCTCCTCTTCATCGATCTGCACCTGCTGCACGAGGTGACCAGCCCCCAGGCCTTCGACGGCCTGCGCAAGAGCGGCCGCACCGTGCGCCGGCTCGACCTGACCATCGCGACCGAGGATCACAACACCCCGACCCTCGACATCGACAAGCCCATCGCGGACCCCGTCTCCCGCGTCCAGCTGGAGACGCTGCGCAAGAACTGCGCCGACTTCGGGGTGCGGCTGCACCCGCTGGGCGACGTCGAGCAGGGCGTCGTCCACGTGGTGGGACCGCAGCTGGGCCTGACCCAGCCGGGCACCACCGTGGTCTGCGGCGACTCGCACACCTCCACGCACGGCGCCTTCGGCGCGCTGGCGTTCGGCATCGGCACCTCCCAGGTCGAGCACGTGCTCGCCACCCAGACCCTGCCGATGGCCCGCCCGAAGACCATGGCGATCACGGTCGAGGGCGAACTGCCCGAGGGCGTCACGGCCAAGGACCTGATCCTGGCGATCATCGCGAGGATCGGCACCGGCGGCGGCCAGGGCTACATCCTGGAGTACCGCGGCTCCGCCATCGAGAAGCTCTCGATGGAGGCCCGCATGACCATCTGCAACATGTCCATCGAGGCCGGGGCCCGCGCGGGCATGATCGCCCCCGACGAGACCACCTTCGCCTACCTCCAGGGCCGCCCGCACGCCCCCCAGGGCGAGGACTGGGACGCCGCCGTGGCGTACTGGAAGACCCTGCGCTCGGACGACGACGCCGCCTTCGACGCCGAGGTCGTCATCGACGCCGCCGCACTGTCCCCGTTCGTCACCTGGGGCACCAACCCCGGCCAGGGCGCGCCGCTTTCGGCCGCCGTCCCCGACCCGGCTTCGTACGAAGACGCATCGGAGCGCCTGTCCGCCGAAAAGGCCCTGGAATACATGGGGTTGGAGGCCGGACAGCCGCTGCGCTCCATCGGTGTGGACACCGTCTTCGTAGGCTCCTGCACCAATGGCCGCATCGAGGACCTGCGTGCCGCCGCCGAGATCCTGCGGAGCCGCAAAGTCGCCGACGGAGTACGGATGCTGGTCGTCCCGGGCTCCGCGCGCGTGGGTCTCCAGGCCGTCTCCGAGGGCCTGGACGTGGTCTTCAAGGAGGCCGGCGCCGAATGGCGGCACGCGGGCTGCTCGATGTGCCTGGGCATGAACCCCGACCAGCTCGCCCCCGGCGAGCGCTCCGCCTCCACCTCCAACCGCAACTTCGAGGGCAGGCAGGGCAAGGGCGGCCGCACGCACCTGGTCTCCCCGCAGGTCGCCGCGGCCACCGCGGTCCTCGGCCACCTGGCCTCCCCGGCCGACCTGTCCGACGTCCCCACGCCCGCTGGAGTCTGAGAATCATGGAAGCCTTCACCACCCACACCGGCCGGGCCGTCCCGCTGCGCCGCAGCAACGTCGACACCGACCAGATCATCCCCGCCCACTGGCTCAAGAAAGTCACCCGCGACGGGTTCGAGGACGGGCTGTTCGAGGCCTGGCGCAAGGACCCCGAGTTCGTGCTCAACCGCCCGGAGCGCCACGGTGCCACGGTCCTGGTCGCCGGCCCCGACTTCGGCACCGGCTCCTCCCGCGAGCACGCCGTCTGGGCACTGCAGAACTACGGCTTCAAGACCGTGATCTCCTCCCGCTTCGCGGACATCTTCCGCGGCAACTCGCTGAAGAACGGTCTGCTGACCGTGGTCCTGGACCAGAAGGTCGTGGACGCGCTGTGGGAGCTCACCGAGAAGGACCCCGAGGCCGAGGTGACCGTCGACCTGGTCGCCCGCGAGGTGCGCGCCGAGGGGATCACCGCCTCCTTCGAGCTGGACGAGAACTCCCGCTGGCGGCTGCTGAACGGGCTGGACGACATCTCCATCACCCTCCAGAACGAGTCCGACATCGCCGCCTACGAGGCGAAGCGCCCGGCCTTCAAGCCGCGCACCCTGCCGGTCTGATCCACGGCCCCGGCCGATGATCGGCCGCCGAGCCGGACACCGCTCTCCGGCGCTGTGGCAAGTCGACTTTCGGCCACCGTACGACCCCGCTGTACCCCCGATCGAGGCGATCGGGGGTACAGCCGTTTTGGCGTCCGTACCACCCGGCGCGCCGCCGTCGGGGCACTCAACTTCCCACGTTAAGTGGGTTATTGCCGGGGTAGACGAGGTCCCGGACCCCGCCCGCCGCAGCCGCCCGGATGGCCGTCACAGGCGCCAGTTGCCCCCCAGCGCAGGCGACAACTCGCCCCAGATGGCACAATCTGTGCATGGACAACGACGGCCAACTCGAGCTCTATACGGCAGTCGCGGCCCAGCTCAAGGAAGCGCACGAAAGAGTGCGCGCACTGCAAGTCCCGGAGAGCGTACGGATGGCGCTGACCCGGAAGCTGCTGGTCATTACGGCCGCGGCCAAGCACGATCTCGCCGGTGCGACAAGGCGTCTGGAGAGGTTCACGGCAGACCTCGACCAGGGGCGAATCCCCGGCGAGGAAGGCTGAACAGCCCGAGGCTGCCGAGTCCGTTGCGGCACAAGGGTGATTAGCCCGTTTCGTGTTTGATTTGCGGTATATATCTGCCTAACGTGCGAAAACGCTTGAACACTTTCGTTCTGGCAAGGTCTCCGAAGGGGAAGACGTGAACAAGGCGCAGCTCGTAGAAGCGATTGCCGACAAGATGGGCGGCCGCCAGCAGGCTGCCGACGCCGTGGACGCGGTGCTGGACGCCGTCGTCCGCGCGGTCGTCGCGGGAGACCGGGTCTCGGTCACCGGCTTCGGGTCCTTCGAGAAGGTCGACCGTCCCGCCCGTTATGCGCGCAACCCGCAGACGGGTGAGCGGGTGCGGGTCAAGAAGACCTCCGTTCCCCGCTTCCGGGCCGGCCAGGGCTTCAAGGACCTGGTGAGCGGCTCGAAGAAGCTCCCGAAGCACGACATCGCGGTCAAGAAGGCGCCCAAGGGCAGCCTGTCCGGCCCGACCGCCACCATTGCCAAGGCCGCCGGCAAGAAGGCCGCGGCGAAGAAGGTCACCGCGGCGGCGAAGAAGACCGCCGCGAAGAAGACCACCGCGGCGGCGAAGAAGACCACGGCGGCCGCGAAGAAGACCACCGCGGCGGCGAAGAAGACCACGGCGGCCGCCAAGAAGACGACGGCCACGAAGGCCGCCGCCAAGAAGACCACGGCCAAGAAGGCGCCGGCGAAGAAGGTGACGGCCAAGAAGGCCCCCGCCAAGAAGTCGACCGCCCGCAAGACCACCGCCAAGAAGACCACCGCCCGCGGCAAGTAGCGGCGCGGGGTACTCACGCGCCGGGCCGGACTCCCGAGGGAGCCCGGCCCGCGGCGTGTTCGGGCACCCTCGGCCCGGTCCGCCAGGCGGGGAAGGCCCCTCGCGCCGGCCGGACGGTCTTCCTGCCTGCTCAGAAGGTCTGCAGCGTCACCAGGGTGATCCGCAGGCCGTTCCCCTCGCCCTCGGTCTCGATCCGCACCCGCTGCCCCGGCCGCAGTAGCCGCAGACCGCCCGCGTCGAACGCCGGCGCGTCGAAGGGCACCGGGGTGCCGTCGTCCAGGAGCACCTGCCCGCTGCGGCTTTCGGGGTCGTACGTGTATGCGGTCGCGTGCATGACGGCAGCCTACTGTCCCGGGACCGGCAGTCGCGCGGCGGCGGCGGCCGTCCGCGGTCCCACTCCGAGGGTCAGAGCAGCCCGCAGGTCGTGCCCGGTGTCCACGTCCCGGCGTACGGATTCCACCGCCTGAAGGGACAGTTCCACCGCGCCGGACGCCCGGTGGCGGGCCCGTGAATCGGTGCCGAAAGCCGGGAGCAGCGGATGCCCGGGGGACGCCGCAAGCAAAGTCGTGCCGATGGCCGCGGAATCCGCGAGAAATGCCCGCGGGAATTGTGCGGCCGCCTCCAGAACCCGGGCCAATTCCGTGGGCCGCAGCGCGGGGAGATCGGCGTTCAGGGCCGCCACCGGACTTCGGGGGCGCGAGGCCCGTACCGCCGCCGCTCCGTGCGCGAGCGCGGCGTTCAGGCCGGCCCGCGGCTCGTCGGCGACGATCCGGGCGCCCAGCGCCGCCAGCTCCCGCCCGGCCTCGGTGTCGTCCGTGACGACCGCCACATCCGCCACCGATGGGCAGGCCAGCGCGGCCGCCACCGTGTCCACGGCGAAGGCGAGGGCCAGGCCGGGGCGCACCCCGTCGCCCGCGGTGTCCGACAGCCTGCTCTTGGCCCGGGTCAGGGGCTTCAGGGGGATGACCAAGGTCCACTGCACCGGCGTTCCGCCCCTCTCGTGTGGTCGTCATTGTCTCCCGGAGTCCCCCCGGACCGTCCGAGGGACCGTGAAGGGGAGGGGCGCGAAGCTCCTTCCAAGAGCGCTGTCCGGTGACGTGCGGGCGTACGGTGTTCTCGACAGACAGGCGGCCTGGGGCGACACTTGTGCGGCCCCCCAGGCCCTAGAGGAAGGTGTCCGCGTGCCCCGCCGCAGAATCGGCTTCTGGTATCGCTTCGCAGCGGTGATCTGCAAACCGCCACTGGTGGTTCTGATCAAGCGGGACTGGCGCGGAATGGAGAACATTCCGGCCGACGGCGGATTTATCACCGTGGTGAACCACAATTCGCACGTCGACCCCTTCGCGTACGCCCACTTTCAGTACAACACCGGCCGCGTGCCGCGATTCCTGGCGAAGAGCGGGCTTTTCAAGAAGGGATTGGTGGGCGCTGCGATGCGCGGCACCGGGCAGATCCCCGTCTACCGCGAGAGCACGGACGCGCTGAGCGCGTTCCGGGCCGCCATCGACGCCGTGGAGCGCGGCGAGTGCGTCGCGTTCTACCCCGAGGGCACCCTCACCCGCGACCCCGACGGCTGGCCGATGACCGGCAAGACCGGCGCCGCCCGGGTCGCCCTCCAGACCAAGTGCCCGGTGATTCCGGTCGCCCAGTGGGGCGCCAACGAACTGCTGCCGCCCTACGCCAAGAAGCCCCACCTGCTGCCCCGCAAGACCCACCACGTGCTGGCCGGACCGCCCGTGGACCTCTCGCGCTTCTACGACCAGGAGATGACCCCGGAACTGCTTAAGGAGGCGACCGAGGTCATCATGGCGGCCATCACCCGCCGACTGGAGGAGATCCGCGGCGAGAAGGCGCCCGCCGAGCCGTACGATCCGCGCCGGGAGCGGATCGAGCAGCGCCGCCGCACCGAGTCGCAGAACCAGGGCAGGACCGTGCCGGCCGCGCAGCGCGGGCCGGCCGTGCGGGAATCCGTACAGGAAGAGGGGCAGGGCACGTGAGCAAGCCGGTCAAGGCGGCCGTCTTCGGTACCGGATCGTGGGGCACCGCCTTCGGCATGGTCCTCGCCGACGCCGGTTGCGAGGTGACCCTGTGGGCCCGCCGCGCCGAACTCGTCGACGCGGTCAACTCCACCCGGACCAACCCCGACTACCTGCCCGGAGTCGAACTCCCGGAGAACCTGCGGGCCACGGCCGACGCCGCCGAGGCCGCCCGCGACGCCGACTTCACGGTGCTCGCCATCCCCTCGCAGACCATGCGGGCCAACCTCGCCGAATGGGCGCCGCTGCTCGCCCCGGACACGGTCCTCGTCTCCCTGATGAAGGGCGTCGAACTGGGCTCGGCCATGCGGATGAGCGAGGTCGTCGAGGACGTCGCCAAGGTCGGCGCCGACCGCGTCGCCGTCGTCACCGGGCCCAACCTGGCCCGGGAGATCGCCGCCCGCATGCCGGCCGCCGCCGTGGTCGCGTGCACCGACGAGGCGGTGGCCCGGCGGTTGCAGGCCGCCTGCCACACCCCGTACTTCCGGCCGTACACCAACACCGACGTGGTCGGCTGCGAACTCGGCGGCGCCGTCAAGAACGTGATCGGTCTGGCCGTCGGCATCGCGGACGGCATGGGGCTCGGCGACAACGCCAAGGGCTCGCTCATCACCCGCGGCCTCGCCGAGACCACCCGGCTGGGCATGGCCCTGGGCGCCGACCCGCTGACCTTCTCCGGACTCGCCGGTCTCGGCGACCTGGTGGCCACCTGCTCCTCGCCGCTGTCGCGCAACCACACCTTCGGCACCAACCTCGGCAAGGGCATGACCCTCCAGGAGACCATCGCGGTCACCAAGCAGACCGCCGAGGGCGTCAAGTCCTGTGAGTCGGTGCTGGATCTGGCCCGCCGGCACGGCGTCGACATGCCCATCACGGAGACCGTCGTCGGCATCGTGCACGAGGGCAAGCCGCCCGTGGTGGCCCTCCGGGAGCTGATGTCGCGCAGCGCCAAGCCCGAACGCCGCTGAAACCGGCACCGTTCGGCCGTCCGCATCACGTTGCGCGACCGTCCGTGCGACGCTGAGCTACGGTGCCCATGCGGGCACTGACGTCGTGGATACCAGCGGGTACTCTCATCGCGATATGAGCAGCGAGAACCTCCCCCAGAGCCCCGAGCAGCCGTCCCGCAAGCCCCGCGTGGCCGTCGTGTGCGGCGGCCGCAGCTCCGAACACGGCATCTCCGTGGTCACCGCGGGCGCGGTGCTGCGCGCCATCGACCGGACCAAGTACGAGGTCCTGCCGATCGGCATCACCCGCGACGGCCGCTGGGCGCTGACCGCCGACGAGCCGGAGCGCATGGCCATCACCGAGGGCCGCACCCCGAGCGTCGAGGAACTCACCGACTCCGCCGAGGGCGGCGTGGTGCTCCCCGTCGACCCGGCCAACCGCGAAGTCGTCTACAGCGAGCCCGGTTCGGTGCCCAAGGCGCTCGGCGAGGTCGACGTGGTCTTCCCGGTGCTGCACGGCCCCTACGGCGAGGACGGCACCCTCCAGGGCCTCCTGGAGCTGTCCGGCGTGCCGTACGTGGGCTCGGGCGTGCTCGCCTCGGCCGTCGGCCAGGACAAGGAGTACATGAAGCGGGTGTTCACCTCCTTCGGGCTCAAGGTCGGCCCGTACGTGGTGATCCGGCCGCGCGAGTGGGCGCAGGACCCGTCCGCCGCCCGCAAGAAGATCGTCGACTTCGCAGGCGAGCACGGCTGGCCGCTGTTCGTGAAGCCCGCGCGCGCCGGTTCGTCGATCGGCATCACCAAGGTCGACGACCTCTCCGGCCTGGACGAGGCGGTCGAGGAGGCCCAGCGGCACGACCCGAAGGTGCTCGTGGAGGCCGCGCTGCGCGGCCGTGAGATCGAGTGCGGGGTGCTGGAGTTCGAGGACGGCCCGCGGGCCTCCGTACCGGCCGAGATCCCGCCGCCCGAGGCGCACGCGTACTACGACTTCGAGGCCAAGTACATCGACTCCACGCCCGGCGTCGTGCCCGCCCCGCTGACCGACGAGGAGACCGCCGAGGTGCGGCGGCTCGCGGTGGAGGCGTTCGAGGCGGTCTCCTGCGAGGGCCTGGTCCGTGCGGACTTCTTCCTCACCGAGGACGGCGAGTTCGTGATCAACGAGATCAACACGATGCCCGGCTTCACGCCCATCTCGATGTACCCGCAGATGTGGCAGGCGAGCGGGATCAGCTACCCGGAACTGGTGGACCGGCTGATCCAGGCGGCGCTGCGCCGCTCGACGGGCCTGCGCTGAGGACGCGCGCCCAGGGGGCGGCGGGTGCCGGCAGGCGTCCAGGGCCCCCGCGGCGCGTGTCGGGCGCTCAGTCGGCGATCCCCTTGGGGATCGCCTTCTTCACGGCCGGGGCCAGATCGACCAGCGGCGCCACCCCGTGGTCCGTCCGCCCCGCGGGGATCGTCACCTCCACATAGGCAAGGCGCAGCGTGGTGGTGAAGCGGAACGACCCGTCCCCCTGCTTCTGCAGCAGCCAGCCCACGTCGTTCACCTCGGCCCCGTCGGCCTCCGGATCGTCCATCGCGGCGGGCCGCGGGACACCGCAGCGCAGTATGATCGCCGGGCTTCCCCAGCCCGCGGTCAGCCCGGAGGCGGGCCGGGGGTCCTCGCGGCTCAGTCCGTCCACTTTCCCAGGCAGTTCCCTGTCCAGATTCCGGCACAGTTCGGCAACCGACGGCCGTGGGCTGGGAACCGCCACGGTGGCGCTGTCGTCGCTTGGGGAACAGCCCGCGGCGGTGATCAGCGCGGCGAGAACGGGCAGGCCGAGAAGCCGGTGACGGAAGAAGCTCACCGGCCAAGGGTAGACGGGGGCTACAGATGCACGACCGGGCAGGTCAGAGTGCGCGTGATGCCGTCCACCTGCTGGACCTTCGCGACCACCATGCGGCCCAGGTCGTCCACGGTGTCGGCTTGGGCGCGCACGATGACGTCGTACGGTCCCGTCACGTCCTCGGCCTGGATCACCCCAGGGATCTTGCTGATCGTCTCGGCGACGGTCGACGCCTTGCCGACCTCCGTCTGGATCAGGATGTACGCCTGTACCACGGAACCTCCAGGGCGGCCACGAGGATCATGTGGGGAAAAGGAACGCCACGGTATCGCGTCGTCACACGCCGTGGGGAGACCCGGGAAGACCGTGACGCACGCGACGGGGTGCAGGTAGGACAGAAGTTGACGGTCACCTCGACCGTAGCGAGGACCGCGTTGAAGCGCGACCGGGAACGTACAGGGACAGAAGGGGCGAAAGGTCGATGAAGGGCACTGTTGGTGAGCTCGGGGAGTTCGGGCTCATCAGGGAGCTCACCTCCCGTCTCACCACCACCCCGGCGGTCCGGGTCGGCCCCGGCGACGACGCCGCGGTGGTCGCCGCCCCCGACCGCAGGGTCGTGGCGAGCACCGACATACTCCTGGAGGGGCGGCACTTCCGCCGGGACTGGTCCACGGCCTACGACGTGGGCCGCAAGGCGGCCGCCCAGAACCTCGCGGACATCGCCGCCATGGGCGCCGTGCCGACCGCGCTGCTGCTCGGCCTGGTCGTCCCCACCGAGCTCCCGGTCACCTGGCCCACCGAGCTGATGGACGGGCTGCGCGACGAGTGCCAGGTCGCCGGGGCCGCCGTCGTCGGAGGCGACGTGGTGCGCGGCGACACGATCATGGTGTCGATCACCGCGCTCGGTGATCTGCGCAACCACGAGCCCGTCACCCGCGCCGGCGCACAACCCGGCGACCTGATCGCGGTGACCGGCTGGCTGGGCTGGTCCGCGGCCGGATACGCGGTGCTCTCCCGGGGCTTCCGCTCGCCCCGCGCCTTCGTCGAGGCCCACCGCCGCCCCGAGCCGCCGTACCACGCGGGTCCCGCGGCCGCCGGGCTCGGCGCCACCGCGATGTGCGACGTCAGCGACGGACTGATCGCCGACCTCGGGCACATCGCGGAGGCCAGCAAGGTCCACATCGACATCCGCTCCGGAGCCATAGACATCCCCTCGCAGATGAACGACATCGGGCAGGCCGTCGGAGTCGACCCGTTGCAGTGGGTGCTGACCGGGGGAGAGGACCACGCGATCGTGGCGGCCTTCCCCCCGGACGTGAAGCTGCCGGCCCGCTGGAAGGTGATCGGCGAAGTGCTCAGCCCCTCGGCCCTGCCCCAGGTCACGGTCGACGGCGCGCCGTGGACCAGCAAGGGCGGCTGGGACCACTTCGGGGACATCGAGTCATGACCGCCGCCCCTCCCCGGGTGCTGACCGTCGCGGGCTCCGACTCCGGCGGCGGCGCCGGCATCCAGGCCGACCTGAAGACGATGCTCGCCCTCGGTGTGCACGGCATGAGCGTGATCACCGCGGTCACCGCGCAGAACTCCCTCGGCGTGCAGGGCGCGTGGGAACTGCCCGTGGAGGCGGTCCGGGCCCAGTTCCGCAGCGTCGTGGACGACATCGGCGTCCAGGCGGTCAAGACCGGGATGCTGGCCTCGGCGGAACTGGCCGGGGCCGTCGCCGAATTGATCGCCGGGACCGACGCGCCCGCAGTCGTCGACCCGGTCGGCGTCTCCAAGCACGGCGACTCGCTCCTTGCCGCGTCCGCCCTTCGGACCGTACGGACCAGGCTGCTGCCGGTGGCGACCGTGGCCACGCCGAACCTCGACGAGGTGGCCCAGCTGACCGGCGTCCGGGTGCGGACGGAGAAGCAGATGCGGGAGGCCGCGGAGGCGGTGCTGGCGTTCGGGCCGAAGTGGGTGCTGATCAAGGGCGGCCACCTCGCCGGGGACACCGGGTGGGAGGGCGGGAACCGGACTGTGCGGGACGGCGGTGACCAGGCCGTGGACCTGCTCACCGACGGCGCCGAGGAGCACTGGCTGCGCGCCCCCCGGTACGACAACCGGCACACGCACGGCACCGGCTGCACCCTCGCCTCCGCGATCGCCTCGCAGCTGGCGAAGGGCGATTCCGTGCCGGAGGCAGTGGCGGCGGCCAAGGAGTACGTCACCGGGGCGATCGCGGCCGGCTTCGCGCTCGGCGGGGGGATCGGGCCCGTGGACCACGGGTGGGCCCTGCGCGGGTCTCAGGCGGGGTAGTCGCGCGGCCCGCGCACCGACCGGCGGTCCCGGTGCGCGGGTACGGCGTGTGCGGGCATGGCGTGCGAGGGTACGGCAAAAAGCCGGTCCACCGAGGTGGACCGGCTCAGTGCAGCGAACCAGCGGTGGCCGCGCGCTTAGCTGTTGCTGTGCGTCAGCGCGAGACCTTGCCGGCCTTGATGCACGAGGTGCAGGCGTTCACGCGCTTCGGCGTCCCGCCGACCACGGTACGCACACGCTGGATGTTCGGGTTCCAGCGACGGGACGTACGGCGGTGCGAGTGCGAGATGTTGTTGCCGAAGCCCGGCCCCTTGCCGCAGACGTCGCAGTTGGCAGCCACGGGTCACTCCAAAGACTTCAGATGCACTTACGGTTGATCCCGGCATGCCGGGATCAAGATCTCAGGCTCAGAAAATGCTCTTGAAACTTGAAATCCGAGTGGCGTTGCCAGGGGGAGAGCCCGATCAGGATCGGGCAACCGGAGCAGCATACAACGGCTGCGTCCGTAGGGCGAAACTACCATGGTGGCTCCGGGGTCCGCGCGGGCCCTCTTCCGTCCGACACCGCCCCGGGGTCTACGCTGCGTCCAGTCCAGCAGCTCAGGGAGGCGCAGGTGGCGCAGGTGCCGCAGACGTTCGACGCGCCGGCGGTGCGCGCCTGGTGCGGACTGGCGCTGCGGGCGCTGGGGCGCGCGCGCGAGGAGATCGACGCGATCAACGTCTACCCCGTGGCCGACGGGGACACCGGCACCAACCTGTATCTGACCGTGGAGTCCGCCGCGGCGGCGGTGGAGGCCGTGTTCGCCGCGTACGAGGTGGGCGGCGGGACCGACGGGACTTCCTCCGGCCCCTCCCTGGCCGACGCCGCGCGGGCGATGGCGCACGGCGCGCTGATCGGGGCCCGCGGCAACTCCGGGACGATCCTCGCCCAGCTGTTGCGCGGCATGGCCCAGGTGTTCGCCGCCGACGGTGACCGCGCGCACACCGACGGGCGCGGCCTGTGCCTGGCCCTGCGGCGCGCGGCCGACTCCGCCCGGCAGGCCGTGGCGCATCCGATGGAGGGCACGGTCCTGTCCGTGGCCTCGGCAGCCGCGGACGCGGTCACCGGGGCGGAGGGAGACTGCGGGACGGTCGCGCTGGCCGCCTACGAGGGAGCGTGCGCGGCCCTCGCCGCGACCCCCGGCCAGCTGGCGGTCCTGGAGCGCGCCGGGGTGGTCGACGCGGGCGGGCAGGGGCTGGTGGCGGTCCTCGCGGCCCTGGTGGAGACGTTCACGGGACGGACGCCGGAGCAGGGCGCGTCCCCCTCGGCAGCCGCAGTGACGGCTGACGGCCGGCCGGTCGTGCCCCACGCGCGCGGGTGCGCCGCCGAGGACGACGGGCCCGGCGCCTGCGCGCCGCCCGCGAGCGGTCCCGCCTTCGAGGTGATCTACCTGCTGGACGCCGAGGACGCGGCCGTCGCCCGGCTGCGCGAGCGGCTCGACGGGCTCGGGGACTCCCTCGTCGTGGTCGGCGGCGACGGCCTGTGGAACGTGCACGTGCACGTCGACGACGCCGGAGCCGCCGTGGAGGCGGGCGTGGAGGCCGGACGGCCGCACCGGATCCGGATCACGCACTTCGGCGCCGGTGACGCGCACACCGGCGGGTCCGGGCGGCCGCACCGGGAACGGGCCCAGCGCGCCGTGGTGGCCGTCGTGCCCGGCGAGGGCCTGGCCGGGCTCTACACCGAGGCCGGGGCGACCGCGGTGCTCGCCCGGCCCGGGGAGCAGCTCGCGAGTGGAGAACTCGTCGAGGCCGTACGGCGGGCACACGCGCGCGAGGTGGTCCTGCTGCCCAACGACCCCGAACTGCGCCACACCGCGTCCGCCGCGGCCGAGCAGGCCCGCGGGGAGGGCGTCCGCGTCGCCCTGATCCCGACCCGCTCGGCCGTGCAGGGCATCGCCGCCCTCGCCGTGCACGAGCCGGGGCGCCGCTTCGACGAGGACGTCGTCGCCATGACCTCGGCGGCAGGGGCGACCCGGCACGCCGAGGTCGCCGTCGCGGAACGCCAGTCCTGGACCACGGCCGGCATCTGCCAGGCCGGTGACGTCCTCGGCCTCATCGACGGCGACGTGGCCGTGATCGGCTCGGACGTCGCGGCCACCGCCGAGACCGTCCTGGACCGCATGCTCTCGGCCGGCGGCGAACTGGTCACCCTGGTCCTCGGCGACGAGGCCCCCGACTCGATCGCGGACCGCCTCCAGACCCGCGTCCGCGAGACCTACCTCGCCGTCGACACGGTGGTCTACCAGGGCGGCCGGCAGGGGGCGCTGCTGCTCATCGGGGTGGAGTGAGCCTCAGTTCTCGGATCCCTCCTCGAGGGCTCGCAGGAGTCTTTCGGCTTCCGTGCGGCGGGAAGGCGTCCGGTCGTCCTCCTCGTCGGCGTCCTCGTAGGCCGCCAGCACGGCACGCGCGCGTGCGGTGGCCTCTGCGGGGCGGCCCAGGTCGGCCGCCAGCCGGCCCGCGGCGAGTTCCGCTCCGGTCCGGTCGTGCAGGGCGGCCGGACCCAGCAGGGCGAAGGCGGCGATCGCCTGCTCCAGCCTGGACAGGGCCTCCTCGGACGCGGCCCCGTCCCCTTCGTCCTCCGCGCTGTCCGCGAGCAGCTCACCGAACTGCCGGTGGGTGTCCCCGAGTTCGACGACGA
Source organism: Streptomyces sp. NPDC004721 (assembly GCF_053601495.1). Classification (NCBI taxonomy): domain Bacteria; kingdom Bacillati; phylum Actinomycetota; class Actinomycetes; order Kitasatosporales; family Streptomycetaceae; genus Streptomyces; species Streptomyces sp. NPDC004721. The sequence goes on along the minus strand of NZ_JBSGBZ010000009.1, from coordinate 85,862 downwards.
GCCGCTGCCGCGCCGCCGTGTCGTCCACCGCGTCCAGCGCCGCCTCGCACTCGGTGACGGCGGCCCCCATCAGCTCCCGCGCCGCGTCCAAGCCGGCCTCGGTGCCCAGTGCCAGCCACGCGCGTGCGCGCAGGGCGCGGACCAGACCGTGCACGTCGCCCAGGGAGCGCCACAGGTCGCCCGCGCGCGTGTAGGCACGGTCCGCCTCGTCGTGCAGCCCGGCCCGGCTCAGCGACTCGGCGGCCAGATGGGCGAGGGTCGCGTGGTCCTGCTGCTCGGGCCAGTGCCGGGCGGTCTCGGCGGCCTGGAGCCTGCGTTCGGCCGCCGCACGGTGCTCTCCGAGCTCGCTCAGACAGTCGCCGAGCCACCACTGCGTCTGTACGACGGCCCCGTCGCCGTGCGTCTCGGCGGACAGGTCGGGCAGCGCGGACTCCAGCACCTCGGCGGCCTCCGCCCACCGCCCCAGCCGCAGCAGCAGACCACCGAGCTGCTGCCGGGCCCAGGCCCCGAGCGCCGGCCCCTCGTCCGCCTCGTCGGCCCAGTGCGCCGCCTCCAGGGCGTGTTCCGCCGCCTCCTCGGTCCGGTCCAGGCCGCCGAGCACCTCGGCGAGCTGAAGGTGCAGCTGTGCCCGGCCCACGGCCTCCAGATGCGTCCCGCCGTGCTCCAGGGCCGCCCGCAGCGCCCGCTCGGCGCCCTCGGGATCGCCCAGGTGGTGCGCGAGCGCCGCCAGCCGGGCCTCGTACTCCACCGCGAACCACGGCAGGCCCGCCCCGACGTACTCGGCCGCCGCCCGCGCGAACAGCTCCGCGGCCCCCCGGAGGTCCCCGGTGCGCGCGGCGGTCTCGGCGAGCATCGCCCGCGCCTCGGCCGCCCGGGACGCGAGCCGCACATCGTCCCCGGCGTGCCCCTCCACGAGGGCCAGGACCTCGCGCGCGGCCTCCTCGGCGGCGGACAGCGTCCCCGGGTCCACGGGCCCTCCGGCCTCGTACACCGGCCGCATCAGGATCCGCGCCCGTCCCATCACCACGGACGCGGCCTGCCGTACGCCGGTGGCCTCCTCGGCGTACAGCGCGAGGACCCGCTCGTAGGGTTCGGCGACCGCGGCGAGCGCCCCGTCCACGTCGCCGGTCAGCGCCCTGACGTAGGCCGCACGCGAGCGTGCCGCCAGCGCCTCGCCCGGATCGCCCGCCCGCGCGTACAGCTCGGCCGCCCGCTCGAACAGCGCGTCGCCCTCGGGGCCCCGGTCCATCGCCTCGTGGTCGGCGATCTCGGCCAGGTCCCGGGCCTCCAGCTCGGCGCCCTCCGCGGCCCGCGCGACCGCCGCCCACGCCTCCACGGCGTGCGGCCGCAGGGTGTCCGACAGCCGCCGCGCCTTCGCGATCAGCGCGGGCAGGTCGGCTTCTTCGGGCGCCGCCGCTTCGGCCGCCGCCTCAACGGGGGCGCGCACGGCGGGAGCGGGAGCGATGCCGGCGGTCCGAGCCGTGCGCACGCCCAGCGGCAGCCGGTCCACCAGCGGGCGCCGCGCCATGCGCGCGCGTGCCCACTCGCCGACCCGGGACGTGCCGTTGCGCTCGTCGAAGCAGGCCGCCAGGGCCGACGCCTCCGCGCGCGCGTGCACGGCGAGTTCGCCGGCCGTCCAGGCACGCCCCGCCGGACCGGGCACCGCCTGCCCGTCCCGCCTCAGCTCGACCAGCCGGTCCATCAGCAGGGCCGCCACCGCCAGGAAGTCCAGCCTGCCGAGCGGGTTGCCGTCGTCCGTGAAGTACGCCGGCCGCTCGGCCAGCAGCTCCAGGGCCCGCGCCTCGTTGCCGGTCAGCGCGCAGAACTCCACATGGTCGGCGTAGGCGTCGCGCATGCTCTCCATCGGCCGCACCAGCCTCAGGCCCCGCAGATGGTGGGCGCGTGCCTCGTCGAGGCGACCGAGCCGCAGCAGCGGCAGCAGCGAGGAGGCGAGGACGCCGTGCGGCTCGTGGGCGCAGGAGAACTCGCCGTCCAGCACCGGCCGCCACAGCTCGACCGCCTCCGCGTCCCGGCCGCACTCGGCCTGCCACTGGCCCTGGTCGTGCAGTTCGCAGGCGTGGCAGTCGGCCATGCTGTCCCGGTCGGCGGCCAGCCACTCCGCGTACGCCCGTTCCGCCCGCGCGAGGTCCCCGATGTGCCGGGCGACACTGAACTCGGCGCTGCGCACGGCGCGTTCGGAGTGGCCTGCGAGCCGGTAGCGGTGCTCCATCTCGCCGAGCCACTTCTCGACGGCGGCCAGCGGGATGTGCGGCTGGCGCAGCATGCCCGCCGACATCCACTTGAAGACCCAGTGCAGCGAGTGGGTCTCGTACTCGTCGAAGTCCTCCGGGCGTTCGTCCCACATGCGCAGCAGCCGCGCGAACGGGACGAACATCCTGTCCCTCTCGGAGCTGTAGTTGTAGACCTTCAGCTGGTGTCCGAGCGCCTCGATCACGGCGAGCGGGATGTTCAGCCTCTCGGCCTCGGCGAGCAGCCGCTCCGCGCGCGCGTTGCGGGCCGGGCCCTCCGGCCGCGCGCCGTTGGCCGCCATCTCCCGGCGCAGCGAGTCGAAGTCGGTGATCTCACTCATCGGTGGCCGTCCCCGTCGCGTCGGTGCCGCTGTGCGTGGCCCACTCCAGCAGGCCGATGAACGCCCGGTTCAGCAGCGCCGAGTCCGCCGGCCGCAGCGGGCGCTGCGCCATCAGCAGCGCCTGCCCGTACAGCGACTCGGTCGCCGTGCCGATCAGCTCCGGGTCGCCCAGCGAACCGATCCGGCGGATCAGCGGGTTGAGGTGGTTGAGCACCAGACGCGCGCGCGGGGCGCCGCCCCGCAGCGAGCCCAGGATGCCCGCCCACAGGTCGTCGGCCTGCGCCTCGGCCTCGGCACGGGCCTGCTCGTGCCGGGCCGCCCGGTCGTCCAGGTGCAGCGCCGGCACGGACAGCGGGTGGAAGGCGCGCAGTACGACGTCGCAGCCCAGCGGGTCCAGCCGGTCCCGCGCGGCGGCCAGGAAGCCCGACAGGGCCAGCTCCCCGGCCGGATCGACGGAGTCCAGGTGCGCGGTCACGGTGTCCGCGTCCAGCTCGGCGACCACCGTCCCCGGACGGACCGACGGCAGCGCCTCGAGCAGCTCGCTGTCGTAGGTGTAGCCGCCGTTGACGACGCCGATGCCCTGCGCGGAGGCGATCGGCGCGACCTGCCGGTACTCCTCGACCGTGCGCGTGAAGTGCACGACGGGGTGCCGCTGCGCGAACTCCTCCAGAGAGAGCCGCCCGTCGGTCGTCTCGAAGGGCAGCCACGGCAGCATCGTGCGCAGCATCTCCGTGTCGTGCCGGGCCAGGGACTTCACGCCCAGGAAGTGCACCGAGAGGAACGCCGCCAGCCGCTCCGGATCGCCGGCCGCGAGGGAGGTCAGCCAGGACCGGATCCGCTCCCCGAGCGCCTCGCGCACGGCGGCCAGCGTCTCGTCCTCGTACAGCGACTCCCGCGAGGCGGTGGGCCGCAGGCTGTCGGTGTCGAGCACGCAGCGTACGAAGAACGCCCAGTCGGGCAGCAGCTGTTCGGCCCGCTCGGTCAGCAGCATGCCCTTCAGGTGCACGCGGTGACCCGCCCGCTGCGCCGGGCTGACCGCCGACGGAAGCACGTACGCCACCCCGCGGATCCCGGCCAGCGGTACGTCCAGGCCGATGGTGTCCAGCGGGGTGAACCCGAACGCCTCGTGGCAGGACCGGGCCAGGGCGACCCGGCGGGCCGCGGGGGAGGGGTACGCCCGGTCCCAGGGCGCCGGCAGGTCGGTGACCGGCTCCTCGCCCACCCGGACGTCGTACGGCAGCAGCGACCCGAAGTCCCGTGCCAGCGCGAGCACACGCTGCTCGGTGAGCCACTGGCCCGCCCCGGCCCGGGCCTGGAGGTGCACGGTGGTGCCGGGTTCCGGGCGGGCGGAGTCCGGGAGGGTCCGCACGGTGTACGAGCCGTCGTCGCGTGCCGTCCACTCCACGGGCGGGGCGTCGGGCGTACGGGTGCTGCGGCTGACCACCCGGATCCGCTCGGCCACCACGAAGCAGGCCAGCAGGCCGATGCCGAACTGGCCGAGGAAGTCCGAGCGCGCCTCCCGCAGGCCGTCGGCCCGCTTGGAGCTGCGGCCGATGGTGGCCAGCAGTTCGTGCACGTCGGACTCGGTGAGACCGACGCCGGTGTCCTCCACCCGCAGGGTGTCGCCGTCCGCGAACAGCCGTACGCGCGCGGGGGCGCCGGGCTCCTCCGCGCGCCGGGCGGTGATGGCGTCCACGGCGTTCTGGAGCAGTTCGCGCAGGTAGACCTTGGGACTGGAGTACAGGTGGTGCGAGAGCAGGTCCACCAGACCCCGCAGATCGACCTGGAACATATGGGCCGAGTCGGGCCGGCGGGACGACTGTGGTGAGTGGGATGCCTGTGCTGACTGTGAGATCTGGAAGTCCATCGTCGCAGCGCCGGTGGGGGGACTTCGCGTCGGCGCGGGGTAGGGCGGCACCTGTGAGGCGGCTGCCGCGGGGATGGCCGGAGCACGTCATCCTAGGCCCGGACGGACCGGCTGACCAGGGGTTTCCCGGGAGGTCTACGGGATTGTCGGTGCCGTGGTGTGCAATGGATCTCGTGCCCGCACTGCAAGAACCACTGAAACAGCCACTGAAGTCAGTGCTCGGCCCCGCCACCGCGAAGGTGATGGCCGAGCACCTCGGCCTGCACACCGTCGGCGACCTCCTGCACCACTACCCGCGCCGGTACGAGGAGCGCGGCCAGCTCACGCACCTCGCGGACCTGCCCATGGACGAGCACGTCACGGTGGTCGCCCAGGTCGCCGACGCCCGCCTGCACACGTTCGCCTCCACCCGCGCGCCCCGCGGCAAGGGCCAGCGCCTGGAGGTGACGATCACGGACGGCAGCGGCCGGCTCCAACTGGTCTTCTTCGGCAACGGCGTGCACAAGCCGCACAAGGAACTCCTGCCGGGCACGCGCGCGATGTTCGCGGGCAAGGTCTCGGTCTTCAACCGACGGCTGCAACTGGCCCACCCGGCGTACGAGTTGCTGAAGGGCGAGGACGGAGAAGCGGTCGAGAACTGGGCCGGCGCCCTCATCCCGATGTATCCGGCCACCGCCAAGCTGGAGTCCTGGAAGATCGGCAAGGCGGTCCAGACAGTCCTGCCCAGTGCCCAGGAGGCGCTCGACCCGCTGCCCGAGTCGCTGCGCGCGGGCCGCGGCCTGATCACCCTCCCCGAGGCCCTGCTCAAGATCCACCGCCCGCACACCAAGGCGGACATCGCCGACGCCCACGCCCGCCTGAAGTGGGACGAGGCCTTCGTCCTCCAGGTCGCCCTCGCCCGCCGCCGCCACGCGGACACTCAACTCCCCGCCGTCGCCCGCGTAGCCGTCCCGGACGGACTCCTGGCGGCCTTCGACGACCGCCTCCCCTTCACCCTCACCGAGGGGCAGCGGAACGTCTCCCGCGAGATCTTCGCCGACCTGGCCACCGAGCACCCGATGCACCGCCTGCTCCAGGGCGAGGTCGGCAGCGGCAAGACCCTCGTCGCCCTGCGCGCCATGCTCGCCGTCGTCGACGCGGGCGGGCAGGCCGCGATGCTCGCGCCCACCGAGGTGCTGGCACAGCAGCACCACAGGTCGGTCACCGAGATGATGGGGGAGCTCGCCGAGGGAGGCATGCTGGGCGGTGCCGAGCTTGGCACCAAGGTGGTCCTCCTCACCGGATCCATGGGCGCCGCGGCGCGCCGGCAGGCCCTGCTCGACCTGGCCACCGGCGAGGCGGGCATCGTCATCGGCACACACGCGCTGATCGAGGACAAGGTCCAGTTCCACGACCTGGGGCTGGTCGTGGTGGACGAGCAGCACCGGTTCGGCGTCGAGCAGCGCGACGCCCTGCGCGGCAAGGGCAGGCAACCCCCGCACCTGCTGGTCATGACCGCCACGCCCATTCCGCGCACGGTCGCGATGACCGTCTTCGGCGACCTGGAGACGTCCGTCCTCGACCAGCTCCCGGCGGGCCGCTCGCCCATCGCCAGCCATGTCGTCCCGGCCGCCGACAAACCGCACTTCCTCGCCCGGGCCTGGGAGCGGGTACGCGAGGAGGTGGCGAAGGGCCACCAGGCGTACGTGGTCTGCCCGCGCATCGGGGACGAGGAGGACGACCCGAAGAAGGCCGCCGCGAAGAAGTCCGCCGAGGACGAGGCGGAGAAGCGACCGCCGCTCGCCGTGCTGGACATCGCGGGCCGGCTCGCCGAGGGCCCCCTGCACGGCCTGAAGGTCGAGGTGCTGCACGGGCGGATGCAGCCCGACGACAAGGACGCGGTCATGCGCCGCTTCGCCGCCGGCGAGACCGACGTCCTGGTCGCCACCACGGTCATCGAGGTCGGCGTGAACGTGCCGAACGCCACAGTGATGGTGATCATGGACGCCGACCGCTTCGGCGTCTCCCAACTGCACCAGCTGCGCGGCCGCGTCGGCCGTGGCGCGGCGCCCGGCCTGTGCCTGCTGGTCACCGAGATGCCGGAGGCGAGCGCCGCCCGGCAGCGGCTGAACGCGGTGGCCTCCACCCTCGACGGCTTCGAGCTCTCCCGCATCGACCTCGAACAGCGCCGCGAGGGCGACGTACTCGGCCAGGCCCAGTCCGGCGCCCGCTCCAGCCTGCGGGTGCTCGCCGTCATCGACGACGAGGAGATCATCGCCGAGGCCCGCGAGGAGGCCGCCGCGGTGGTGGCCGCCGACCCGGACCTGGAGCACCTGCCCGGACTGCGCACGGCGCTGGACGCGTTGCTGGACGAGGAGCGGGAGCAATACCTGGAGAAGGGCTGACAGACTGGGACCGGCCGCACCCGAGCCGCCACCGACAAGGCCGCCACCGACAAGCAAGGACCAGACATGACCCGCGTGATCGCCGGCCGGGCCGGCGGACGCCGTCTCGCCGTACCGCCGGGCAACGGAACCCGCCCCACCTCGGACCGGGCGCGCGAAGGCCTGTTCTCCACCTGGCAGTCCCTCCTGGGCGGCCCGCTGGACGGCGAACGCGTCCTGGACCTGTACGCCGGCTCGGGCGCCGTCGGCCTGGAGGCGCTGTCCCGGGGCGCCGGGCACACCCTGCTCGTGGAGGCCGACGCGCGAGCGGTGCGCACCGTCCGGGAGAACGTCAAGGCGCTCGGCCTCCCCGGCGCCGACGTACGGGCGGGCAGAGCGGAACAGATCGTCCACACGCCGCCCCCGGCGGAGCCGTACGACATAGTCTTCCTCGACCCGCCGTACGCGGTCTCCGACGACGATCTTCGCGAGATTCTGCTCACACTCCGCACCGAGGGGTGGCTCGCGGAGGGCGCCCTCGTCACCGTGGAGCGCAGCACCAGGGGCGGCGAGTTCACGTGGCCGCGAGGGTTCGACGCGATCAGGGCCCGTCGCTACGGCGAAGGGACGTTTTGGTACGGTCGCGCCGCCTCTACGTGCGAAGACGCACGATGACCGGACCGGAGAGCGAGGGATCTCAAGTGCGCCGCGCCGTCTGCCCCGGGTCGTTCGACCCCATCACCAACGGACACCTGGACATCATCGCCCGCGCCTCCCGTCTCTACGACGAGGTCTACGTCGCGGTGATGATCAACCAGTCGAAGAAGGGCCTGTTCGAGATCGACGAGCGGATCGACCTCATCCAGCAGGTCACCGCCGAGTACGGAAACGTCCGCGTCGAGGCCTTCCACGGCCTCCTCGTCGACTTCTGCAAGCAGCGCGACATCCCGGCCATCGTCAAGGGCCTGCGCGCCGTCAGCGACTTCGACTACGAGCTGCAGATGGCCCAGATGAACAACGGCCTCTCCGGCGTCGAGACGCTGTTCGTGCCCACCAACCCCACCTACAGCTTCCTGTCGTCCTCCCTGGTCAAGGAGGTCGCGGCATGGGGTGGAGACGTCTCCCACCTGGTGCCGCCGCTGGTCCTCGAGGCCCTCACCCAGCGGCTGAAGAAGGACTGAGGCGGCTGACGGCCCGTCACCCGGTGTCCGGCGATCACCTCATGGACGTACAGTCGTCCCGTCCGTCTCCGACACATCGGTAGTCCAACACACCTGTAGAGAGTGGCGAGCACACGGTGGACGTGCAGAAGAAGCTCGACGAGATCGTGGCCACGGTCTCCGGCGCCCGGTCCATGCCCATGTCGGCGTCGTGCGTGGTCAACCGCGCCGACCTGCTCGCGCTGCTCGACGAGGTGCGCCAGGCCCTGCCCGGTTCCCTCGCGCAGGCCCAGGAGCTGATCGGCGACCGCGACCAGATGGTGCAGGAGGCCCGGCGCGAGGCCGAGCGGATCATCGAGGGCGCCCACGCCGAGCGCGGCTCGCTGGTCTCCGGCACCGAGGTCGCCCGCCGCTCCCAGGCCGAGGCCGACCGGATCCTCGGCGAGGCCCGGCAGGAGGCCGAGGAGGTCCGCGCCGAGGCCGACGACTACGTCGACTCCAAGCTCGCCAACTTCGAGGTCGTCCTCACCAAGACCCTCGGCTCGGTCGGCCGCGGCCGAGAGAAGCTGCTCGGCACCGGCCCCGGCCTCGACGAGGACGGCTACGAGGACGAGGACGCCCCCGAGCGCAGCCACGACCCCGAGACCCTGCGCCGCAACGCCGACGCGTACGTCGACGCCAAGCTCGGTGCCTTCGAGGCGGTCCTCGCCAAGACCCTGGAGGCCGTCGGCCGCGGCCGCCAGAAGCTGCACGGCCGCATCGCCACCGACGACCTCGGCGCCCTCGCCGACGACACCACCACCGTCCAGCACTCCAGCGACGCCGACTACCTCGCCGACCTCGCGGCCCTGGCCGACGCCCCGGCGGCCCCGCGCTCCCCGGCGGCCCCGCCCGCCGAGCGGCCCATCTCGCCGCAGTACGAGCCGCAGCCGGCCTACGGCTACCAGCAGCCCGAGCAGGGCGATCCGTACGGCGGCTATCAGCAGGGCTACGGCCAGCAGGACCAGTACGGCTACCAGCAGCCCGACCCCTACGCCCCCACCGCCGGCACCTCCGGCTACGCCCAGGCGGGAGGCGCCCCCTTCCAGGCCTACGACGCCCAGCAGCCGGCCGGCTACGACCCGAACCAGGCCCAGCAGGGGCAGCAGGACCCCCAGGACCACCACGGGTACGCGCAACCGCAGACCCACGCCCTCGACGAGACCAGCCTCTTCGACACCAGCATGATCAGCGCCGAGCAGCTGCGCGCCTACGAACAGGGCCGCGGCCTCTAGTGCTGTGACCGGAAAGGTTTGCCGGAAAGCTCGCGGCGTCCGGTGCTGGGGGTAGCTCCCACGCCCTTCAGGCAGCGGGGGAGTATCGCAAGGCGGAGCATCGCCCGCGTACTGGATGTACTCGGGTGATGCGACAACGCGGCTGGGGGTCCCCCTGCTCGAAGAGCTTGGGGGGAGCCGTGCCGGGCGTCGCGAGCCGGTGAACCTTTCCGATCGCAGCACTAGGCGGGCCGCCCGATTGGGCCGAGAGCGAAAGGTCAAGTATCCTGGCTCTTCGGTCGTGCATACGTCCGCGATCAGCGCTGCCCGGAACGCCACCGGGAAAGCGACCCCCCGAGTTCGGAAACCGAAAGCAGGAATGGCTCAGAACGCCCGCCTCGACCACCGCAACCCTCTTGTGTTCGACACACACGAGCTGGGGCGGCGGCCCGGCGCGCTGCAGCGCCAGACCCGTACGGTCCCCGCCCCCAGGGACCTCGGTCTCCAGGGCGTCGTCGGAGTGCCGGAAGGCGCCCCGGTGGAGCTCGAACTCCGGCTCGAGTCGGTCATGGAAGGGGTGCTCGTCACAGGCACCGCCCGTGCACAGGCCGAGGGGGAGTGCGTAAGGTGTCTGGAGCCGCTCGAGCTCGAACTCGACGCGGACTTCCAGGAGCTGTTCTCGTACCCCGACGCCGACGAGCGGGGCCGTGCGATCGCACGGTCCGACGAAGACGCCGCCGACGACGAGGACGACGAGGACAGGCTCTTCCTCGAGGACGGACTCTTCGACCTCGAACCTCTGCTGCGGGATGCGGTGGTGCTCGCACTGCCGATGCAGCCGGTGTGCCAGGAAGACTGCGCTGGTCTGTGCTCCGAGTGCGGAGCGCGGCTGGTGGACGACCCGGACCACCACCACGACGCCGTCGACATCCGTTGGGCGGCTTTGCAGGGACTCGCCGGCACCATGAAGGACGGCGAGAAGGACGAGATGAGCGGCGGCGCGCCTCGATCAGCACGCGCCGACGAGAAGCAGGAGAAGTAGCCGTGGCTGTTCCGAAGCGGAAGATGTCGCGCAGCAACACGCGCCACCGCCGGTCGCAGTGGAAGGCTGCGGTCCCCACCCTGGTTGCGTGCGAGCGCTGCCACGAGCCCAAGCAGCAGCACATCGCGTGCCCGTCGTGCGGCACCTACAACAAGCGCCAGGTCCTCGAGGTCTGAGCGGCTGGTGAGAGGCACTGTGTCCACTGCCAAGAAGGCGGAAGGCGCCGAAGCGGGCAATCGCCGACGCGCAGGTGCTCCGTCGGACAACACGGCCTCGTCCCACACGCTTCTGGAAGGGCGGCTCGGCTACCAGCTCGAGTCCGCCCTTCTGGTGCGCGCGCTGACCCACCGTTCCTACGCGTACGAGAACGGCGGTCTGCCGACGAACGAGCGGCTGGAGTTCCTCGGTGACTCCGTCCTCGGCCTGGTCGTCACGGACACGCTGTACCGCACCCACCCCGACCTGCCCGAAGGCCAGCTGGCCAAGCTGCGGGCCGCGGTGGTCAACTCGCGTGCGCTGGCGGAGGTCGGCCGTGGCCTCGACCTGGGCGCCTTCATCCGGCTCGGCCGTGGTGAAGAGGGCACGGGCGGCCGGGACAAGGCGTCCATCCTCGCCGACACCCTGGAAGCGGTGATCGGCGCGGTCTACCTCGACCAGGGCCTCGACGCGGCCTCCGAACTGGTGCACCGCCTGTTCGACCCGCTGATCGAGAAGTCCTCCAACCTCGGAGCCGGCCTGGACTGGAAGACCAGTCTCCAGGAGCTCACCGCGACCGAGGGGCTCGGCGTCCCCGAGTACCTGGTCACGGAGACCGGCCCCGATCATGAGAAGACCTTCACTGCTGCCGCCCGCGTCGGAGGCGTCTCGTACGGCACCGGCACCGGCCGCAGCAAGAAGGAGGCGGAGCAGCAGGCCGCGGAGTCCGCGTGGCGGGCCATCCGGGCCGCAGCGGACGAGCGCGCCAAGGCGGTGGGGTCCGCCGACGGCGCCGATGAGGCGCCGGCCTCCGCCTGAGAACCGGGAAACCGAGCACGGCTGTCCGGCGGTCCTCCGCCAGGCCGCGCCCAGCAGAACGCGACCGAGCGCCCGTCCCCGCCCCGGGGCGGGCGCTCGGCCCGTGACGGCCGCACCGGCCGCGATGTGTGAACGGGGGAGTCATGCCCGAGCTGCCCGAGGTCGAGGTCGTACGGCGCGGACTGGAACGGTGGGTCGCGCACCGGATGGTCGCCGGCGTCGAGGTGCTGCACCCGCGTGCCGTACGCCGCCACCCGGCCGGCGCGGAGGACTTCGCGCACCGCGTCCAGGGCCACCGGCTCGGTCTGCCCAGCCGCCGCGGCAAGTACCTGTGGCTGCCCCTCCAGGACAGCGGCCAGGCGATCCTGGCCCACCTCGGCATGAGCGGCCAGCTGCTGGTGCAGCCGCTGAGCGCGCCCACCGAGAAGCACCTGCGCATCCGGGTCCGCTTCGCCGACACGCCGACATCAGCCGCTTCCGCGGCGGAGGCCACCGAACTCCGCTTCGTCGACCAGCGCACCTTCGGCGGCCTGTCGCTGCACGACACCACCCCCGACGGACTGCCCGACGTCATCGCGCACATCGCCCGCGACCCCCTCGACCCGCTGTTCGACGACGAGGCCTTCCACCAGGCCCTGCGCCGCAAGCGGACCACCATCAAACGGGCCCTGCTCGACCAGTCCTTGATCAGCGGCGTCGGCAACATCTACGCGGACGAGGCCCTGTGGCGCACCCGCGTCCACTACGAACGCCCCACCGCGACCTTCACCCGCCCCCGCACGGCCGAACTCCTCGCCCACGTCCGGGACGTGATGAACGAGGCCCTCGCCGTCGGCGGCACCAGCTTCGACAGCCTCTACGTCAACGTCAACGGGGAGTCCGGCTACTTCGACCGCTCCCTGGACGCCTACGGCCGCGAGGGCCTGCCCTGCCGCCGCTGTGCCACCCCGCTGCGCCGCCGCCCGTGGATGAACCGCTCCAGCTACTACTGCCCGAAGTGTCAGCGGGCGCCGCGCGTGGCGTCGTAACGCTCGCGCGCCGCCAGGACGTCGTCCATGCGCCCCTCCACGCAGTGGATGAGGGCCAGCAGCCGCTCGGCGACCTCGCGGCCCAGCGCCGTGAGCTCGTAGTCCACCCGGGGCGGGTTGGTCGGCTGGGCCTCGCGATGCACCAGGCCGTCCCGCTCCAGCGCCTGGAGGGTCTGGGACAGCATCTTCTCGCTCACACCGTCGACACGGCGGCGCAGCTCGTTGAAGCGGAACGAGCCCTCGTGCAGAGCGCTCAGCGCGAGCCCGCCCCAGCGCCCCGTCACATGCTCCAGCGTGCCGCGCGAAGGGCAGGCCCTGGCGAACACGCTGTAAGGGAGGTCGTCCTGGGTCTGCGGGGTGCTCATGACCCAAGCGTACGCGCGCACAGCGCTAACCGTCAGGTGGCGCTAACCAGGAGTCAGCGCCACCTGACGATCCGCCGGACGGGTCCCGCCCGTGCCCGAGCTGGTGCCGCGGCACTAGTACCCGAAGAAGTGAAGGGCCGGGTTTCTGACCCGCGGCCGCGTAATCGATCAACGCTGAGACCTGCGACTTAGCTGTCGGTGGTTGTCAGCGTTGGTCGTCGTTGAGCACCCGCTGACGGCCCAGAGACGGCCCGGGGTACGTCTTAGCGTGCCCGACGGGTCGGCACAGTCCCTGCGACTCTCCCGGCTACGCTCGCGCGGGAGCGCCCCGCGGCGCGTGGCTGCGGGGCGCCTTGTGGGGTTTAGTCGACCCCCCGGCCGTTGTATGTACCGCCCTTGCAGTCGAAGCCCTCTACCGTTCCGCCGCCCTCCCTGCACTGTTCAGAGGTGACAAACCGTTGACCAGGGCTGGGGCTGGGTGTGGCGGCGGTGGCGGTGGCGGCGCCTGTGAGGCCGAGCCCGGCGAGGGCTGCCGTGGCGCTGACGGCGGCGAGGATTCGTCGAATGCGCATTCGGTTCCCCTTTCACGGATTACCTCGGTTGGTGCACTAGTCAGCTTGATCCTCACTCATGTGGGTGGCACGTCATGTTGCGCCATTCAGGTGACATGGCTGGCAGGTGCGGGGTCGGTGACGCGACCCGTCGGACAGGCCCTGGAACGAAGAGACCACCCATTGCGCTCACGCGCGACGGCGTTCGGGTGCTCCCCGCCCGCCGAGTGCTTCCGGGCCGACTCGGACCTGGTGTGTCCGACGGGTCGGCACAGTCCCTGCGACTCTCCCGGCTACGCTCGCGCGGGAGCGCCCCGCGGCGCGTGGCTGCGGGGCGCCTTGTGGGGTTTAGTCGACAGTCAGCCCGTCGTATTTACCGCCCCAGCATTTGACGGTGTTGTGCAGATAGGGCTGTCCGCCGCCCTCCCTGCACTGAGAAGGGGTGGTGAAGCCACCACCCTGTGCGGTGGCGGTGGCGGCGCCTGTGAGGCCGAGCCCGGCGAGGGCTGCCGTGGCGCTGACGGCGGCGAGGATTCGTCGAATGCGCATTCGGTTCCCC
>NZ_JBSGBZ010000009.1:0-71971 GCF_053601495.1 Streptomyces sp. NPDC004721 | reverse complement strand
GGCGAGGGCTGCCGTGGCGCTGACGGCGGCGAGGATTCGTCGAATGCGCATTCGGTTCCCCTTTCACGGATTACCTCGGTTGGTGCACTAGTCAGGTTGATCCTCACCCATGTGGGTGGCACGTCATGTTGCGCCATTCGGGTGACAGTGCTGTCGGGTGCGGGGTCGGTGACGCGACCCGTCGGACAGGCCCTAGAGCCTGTGCGTGGGCACGCGGTCGGTGTAGCGGCTTTACCAGCCCATGAGGACTTCTTGGTCCCAGAGGCCGGCACCTCCGCTTCGACCCCGAAGACGTCCGCGTCTGGGTCGAGTCCCAGATGGAAGAGGCTGCCTGATGGCCGGACACATCCAAGACCGTTGGTACAAGAGCGAACCGGGACCGGACGGCAAGACCCTCAAGGCCAAGACCGACCGCTTCGGCGTTGGCCTGCGCTACCGAGCTCGCTACATCGGGCCGGACGGCTCCGAGAAGTCCAAGAGCTTCCCGGACAGGCAGAAGCGCAAGGCGGAACAGTGGCTCGCCAACATCGAGGCGGACATGTCGCGCGGCGACTACGTCAGCCCGGACGCTGGCAAGGTCACGTTCGAGCAGTACGCCACGGAGTGGATGACCACGCAGGTCACGGACCCCCTGACGCGGGAGTCCGTCGAGAGCCGGTTACGGCTCCACGCGATCCCCTACCTGGGCACGCGGCCGATGGGCTCCTTCACCCCGTCCCATCTCCGGCTGTGGCTGCGCACCTTGGAGGACCGAGGGCTGTCGGCCGGTTACCGGCGTGGGATCTTCGCGCACGTCTCCACGGTCTTCACGGCTGCCGTAGAGGACCGGGTCATTCGCGTGAACCCGTGCAGCGCTCGGTCGGTGCGGGCTCCTCGCCTTGAGCCTCGCAAGGTCAAGCCTTGGCCTGCCGAGCGAGTCATGGCCGTTCGAGCGGCCTTACCGGAGAGCTACCAGGCTCTCGTGAACGTCGCTGCCGGATGCGGCCTGCGACAGGGGGAGGCCTTCGGCCTGGCCGTGGAAGACGTGAACTTCCTCGATGGGGTGATGCACGTGGTCCGGCCAGTCAAGCTGCTGCAACGTCATCGGCCCGTGTTCGCCCCACCCAAGGGAGGCAAGGAACGTGACGTGCCCCTGCCTGAGTCGGTGGCCTTCGCGCTGGCTGCGCACCTGGAGCGTCACCCGGCCGTAGAGGTCACCCTGCCGTGGAAGACGCTTGACGGCCCTCCGGTCACGGCGACGCTGATCTTCACCGGCTCCATGGGCCTGGCCCTCGATCGGAATCGCTTCAACGATCGCGTGTGGCGGCCTGCTCTTCGCGCTGCGGGCTTGGAGACCGGGAGGGATAACGGCATGCACGCGCTGAGGCACTTCTACGCCTCGGTGCTCCTGGACGCGGGGGAGAGCATCAAGGCTCTCAGTGAGTACCTGGGCCACCATGACCCCGGCTTCACGCTGCGCACGTACACGCACCTGATGCCGACCAGCGAGACCCGCACCCGGGCTGCCGGGGATCGCGTGTTCCAGGACGGCGAACCTACGGAAGACGGCCCCGAGACGGCCCAGGAGCGGGATTAGGCCTCTGACCTGCGGTTATCTCAGTACCCGAAGTCCTGCGTCCACCACGGACCGCCGGAGCCGAAGTGCACACCGACGCCCAGGGTCTTGAAGTCGCAGTTCAGTATGTTGGCGCGGTGGCCGGGGCTGTTCATCCAGGCGTCCATCACCGCCGCGGCGTCGGCCTGCCCGCGGGCTATGTTCTCGCCGCCGAGGCCGGTGATGCCGAGCTTCGCCGCCCTGTCCCACGGCGAGGCGCCGCTGGGATCGGTGTGGTCGAAGAAGTTCTCGTCGGCCATGGCCCCGCTGAAGTCCTGGGCGAGGCCGGCCAGCGCGCTGCTCGCCGTCAGCGCGCTGCACCCGACCTTCGTCCGTTCCTCGTTGACGAGCCTGAGCACCTCGGCCTCGACGGCGGCCTGCGTGGAGACGGCGGTCGGGGCCTGGGTCTTCGGCGGTGCCTTGGTGGTGGTCTCGGCCGGCGCGGTCTCCGGCTTCTCCGGCGCCGTGGTCGGCTTCGCCTCCGGCGCCTTCGTGGGTGTGGCCGACGCCGGGTCCGCATCCGGCGCGGAGGCCGGGGCCGACTCGGAGGTGGACCGCTCCGGTGACGTGGACCGGTCCGCGTCGCGGCTCGTCGTGGAGCCCCGGGAGGTGCCGCCCGGGTCGGCGTCGGCGCTGCCGGAGGTGCCGCCCTGCGGGCTCTCGCTGTTCGTCGGCGAGCCCGCGGCCTGCACCTTGTCGGCGCCGCCGTTCGGGCCGCCCAGCTTGTAGTTCTCGAGCCCGGGCACCGCGCCGGTGGCGACCGCGACGGTGCCGAGGGCGACCGCGGCGGAGACCCCGAGGAGCCCCGTGCGGACCGGTGTCGCGGCCTTCTTCTTCCGGCGGTGCCCCCGCTCCCACGGTCCGTCCGCCGGGCTGAAGCCCTCGGAGGGGAAGACCACGGTGGTCCTGGCGCGCGCGCCGCCGTCGTCGGTGTCGAAGAGGTACTCGTGGGGCCTGGTGTGGGGGTCGGCGTACAGATCCGGGTTCAGGTAGGGCGCGATGCCCAGGCGGCCGTCGTCGTCCTGCGGGTGGCTGTCCCACGGATCACGGTCCCGCTCGTACGAGCCGTGCGTCCGACTGTCCCCCGTGGCGCGGCCCGTGGCGGCGCGGCCGGCGTCCGAGCGTCGGTGGCGTCCCATGTGCTGGCCTTCCTCGTCTCTCTGTCGACGCGCGCCCTGAGCCGACGCGGTCAACCCAACTCACTCAATCGAGTGAGTTTCAGATGAGATTCATTGGATCGGGACGGTACCGCATGGCGCGAGAGGCGGAGGTGCCCCGAGAGACATTGGCCGGTTAGGTTGCACCCATGAGCGAGGATGTTCGACTGGTCGCCTGGGTCCGCGGACGAGTCCAGGGAGTGGGTTTCCGCTGGTTCACCCGGGCCAGGGCGCTGGAGATCGGGGGCCTGAGCGGTTTCGCCCTCAACCTCGGGGACGGGCGCGTGCAAGTGGTCGCCGAGGGGGCCCGCGAGGGGTGCCAGAAACTCCTGGACTGGTTGCAGGGCGGCGACACGCCCGGACGTGTGGACGGTGTCACCGAGATCTGGGACACACCGCGCGGTGGGTACGACGGCTTCGCCATCCGCTGATCGTGTGGCGCGGTGCGGGTCCGCCGGCGGCGGCGGGAACTGCCACAGGCATCTGCCCGGAGGGAAAAGGAGCAGGTGGTTGCCAAGAAACGCGCGGCGTGGGAGGCTCCGCTCAGCAGGATGATCCGCACGCCCCGAGGGGCCCGCAGGAGTCGCAGCGCCACCTGGTTTCCGGTCGCGCGCCCCCGGGACGCCCATGGATACGGGGCGTGATCGTGTTGACCGTCAAACTTTTTGGTGAGACGCTGAAAGCCCGCGCACCTTAGCTGTTTGGCATGGATGAACGGCACCACAACTCAGGCAGTGCCAAGCACCACGGGTGCGAATCCCTCACGACCCACACCGCTTCGGTCGGTCACTCAGTGTGGAGGACCATCCATCATGGCAAAGGCGCTTCTCGGTTACGTCGGCGGCTCCGACCCTCGACTCCTCGCCGAGATGCGACGGCTCCAGCAGCGCGTCCAGGACCTGGAATCCGAGCTTGTGCGGATCCAGGCGGAGAACGACGCCCTGACGGCTGCCGCTTCTCACGACAGGATCATGGAGCGAGTCGACGCACACCAGGCGGAGCCTGCGCTCACCTGATCACTGCATCGCACAACGACACAGTGGTTGGGCTGCCCGTCAACCGCTCAGGTGTCAGAGTTGCAAGGGACGCTTCGGCGTCCCTTCCTTCTTCCCCCGCCCTTCTTGCCCCGCCTTTGCTGCCCCCGCGCGTCCTTTCGCCGTCTTTAACTTTTGGTGTGCCCTGCATATTCAAAGGTGAAACCGCGAGGTTGCGGGGGTTCGTGGAGTGGGGTAGCGACGGCCGGTAAAGTCCGGCGGCGTGCACCTCAAGGCCCTGACCCTCCGCGGGTTCAAGTCGTTCGCCTCGGCGACCACGCTCCGGTTCGAGCCGGGGATCACGTGTGTCGTAGGACCGAACGGCTCGGGCAAGTCCAATGTCGTGGACGCGCTCAGCTGGGTCATGGGCGAACAGGGCGCCAAATCGCTGCGCGGCGGCAAGATGGAGGACGTCATCTTCGCCGGCACCACCGGCCGTCCGCCGCTCGGCCGCGCCGAGGTGTCCCTGACCATCGACAACTCCGACGGGGCCCTGCCCATCGAGTACGCCGAGGTCACCATCACGCGGATCATGTTCCGCAACGGCGGCAGCGAGTACCAGATCAACGGCGACACCTGCCGGCTGCTCGACATCCAGGAACTGCTCTCCGACTCCGGCATCGGCCGCGAGATGCACGTCATCGTCGGCCAGGGCCAGCTCGACTCCGTCCTGCACGCCGACCCCATGGGCCGCCGCGCCTTCATCGAGGAGGCCGCGGGCGTCCTCAAGCACCGCAAGCGCAAGGAGAAGGCGCTCAGGAAACTGGACGCGATGCAGGCCAACCTCGCGCGTGTGCAGGACCTCACCGACGAACTGCGCCGCCAGCTCAAGCCGTTGGGCCGGCAGGCGGCGGTCGCGCGCAGAGCCGCGGTCATCCAGGCGGACCTGAGGGACGCGCGCCTGCGGCTCCTGGCCGACGACCTCGTCGGCCTGCGCGAGGCCCTGAAGGCCGAGGTCGCCGACGAGGCGGCCCTGAAGGAACGCAAGGAAACCGCCGAGCAGGAACTGAAGAAGGCCCTCCAGCGCGAGGCCCTGCTGGAGGACGAGGTGCGCCGGCTCGTCCCGCGCCTCCAGCGCGCCCAGCAGACCTGGTACGAACTGTCCCAGCTCGCCGAACGTGTGCGCGGCACGATCTCGCTCGCCGATGCGCGTGTGCACAGCGCCACCTCCGCGCCACCCGAGGAACGGCGCGGTCGCGACCCCGAGGAACTGGAGCACGAGGCCCAACGCGTACGCGAACAGGAAGCCGAGCTGGAGGCGACCCTGGAGGCGGCCCAGCGCGCCCTGGACGACACCATCGGCCACCGCGCCGAGCTGGAGCGGGAACTGGCCGTCGAGGAGCGGCGCCTGAAGGACGCGGCCCGCGCCATCGCCGACCGCCGCGAGGGCCTGGCCCGGCTGGGCGGCCAGGTGAACGCGGCACGTTCCCGCGCCGCCTCCGTCCAGGCCGAGATCGAGCGGCTGGCCGCCGCCCGGGACGAGGCCCAGGAACGGGCCGTCCACGCCCAGGAGGAGTACGAGGCGCTCAAGGCCGAGGTCGACGGCCTCGACGCGGGCGACGAGGAACTGGCCGGGCGGCACGAGGCGGCGAAGGCGGCACTGGCCGAGGCGGAGGCCGCCCTCACCGCCGCCCGAGAGGCGGTCACCGGGGCCGAACGCAGGCGGGCCGCGACCCAGGCCCGGCACGACGCCCTCGCCCTGGGCCTGCGCCGCAAGGACGGCACGGGCGCCCTGCTGGACGCCAAGGACCGCCTCACCGGCCTGCTGGGCCCCGCCGCCGAACTCCTGACGGTCACCCCCGGCTACGAAACCCCCCTGGCCACCGCCTTCGGTACCGCCGCCGACGCCCTGGCCGTGACCACCCCCTCCGCCGCCGCCGACGCCCTCCGCCTGCTGCGCAAACAGGACGCGGGGCGAGCCGCCCTGCTCCTCGCGGGTCCCTCACCCGAAACCCCCACGACCGGAGCGGCCACGCCGCAGGGCGAAGCCCTCCCGAGCGCCCCGCAGCCTGCGCCGACGGCGGCCCCGACAACGCCCACCACCTCGCCGGGCACGCCGGACGCCCCCCGACCGGCCGAGGCCACGACCTCCGAGGCCTGCGCCGGTCCATCGGCGGCCGGGGGCGTGGCAGCCGCCGACGCGGGTGGGAGCGGTGCGGCGGGCGCATCCGCCACCACCGGCACCCCCGTGTCCGGGCACCCCTTCGCCGCCGAGTTCGTGCGCGGTCCCGCCGGGCTCATGCCCGCCGTGCGGTGGCTGCTGCGGGGAATCGTCGTGGTGGGGACGCTGGAGGACGCGGAGGATCTGGTCCTCGCCCGACCCGAGCTGACCGCCGTGACCGGAGAAGGGGATCTGCTCGGGGCGTACTTCGCACAGGGCGGCTCCGCGGGGGCGCCCAGTCTGCTGGAGGTGCAGGCCTCCGTGGACGAGGCCGCCGCCGAGCTGGAGCGGCTCGCCGTGCGGTGCGAGGAGCTGACCGAGGACCAGCAGCGGGCCGCCGAGCGGCGCGGCCGGTGCACGGCACTGGTCGAGGAACTGGGGGAGCGGCGGCGGACCGCCGACCGGGAGAAGTCGGCCGTCGCCCAGCAACTGGGCAGGCTCGCCGGGCAGGCGCGCGGCGCCGCCGGGGAGGCCGAGCGGTCCGCGGCCGCCGCCGCCCGCGCCCAGGAGGCCCTCGACAACGCCCTCCAGGAGGTGGAGGAACTCGCCGAGCGGCTCGCCGTGGCCGAGGAGACGCCGATCGAGGAGGAGCCCGACACCTTCGCACGCGACCGGCTCGCGGCCGACGGCGCCAACGCCCGCCAGACCGAGATGGAGGCCCGCCTCCAGGTCCGTACGCATGAGGAACGGGTCAGGGGGCTGGCCGGCAGGGCCGACTCACTGGACCGGGCCGCCCGCGTCGAACGCGAGTCACGCGCGCGTGCGGAGCAGCGGCGCGCCCGGCTGCGCCACGAGGCGGAGGTCGCCTCGGCGGTCGCCTCCGGCGCCCGGCAGCTGCTGGCGCACGTCGAGGTCTCCGTGGCCCGCGCCGAGGAGGAGCGGGCCGCCGCCGAGGCCGCCAAGGCCCGGCGCGAGCAGGAGCTGACCGCCGCCCGCACCGAGGGCCGGGAGCTCAAGGCCGAACTCGACAAGCTGACTGACTCGGTCCACCGGGGCGAGGTGCTCGGCGCCGAGAAGCGGCTGCGCATCGAGCAGCTGGAGACCAGGGCACTGGAGGAGCTCGGGGTCGAACCGGCGGGCCTGATGGCGGAGTACGGGCCGCACCAGCTCGTCCCGCCCTCGCCGCCCGCCGAGGGGGAGCAGCTGCCGGAGGACCCGCAGCACCCCCGCAACCGGCCCCGTCCCTACGTGCGGGCCGAGCAGGAGAAGCGGCTGAAGGCCGCCGAACGCGCCTACCAGCAACTCGGCAAGGTCAACCCGCTGGCTCTGGAGGAGTTCGCGGCGCTGGAGGAACGCCACAAGTTCCTCAGCGAGCAGCTCGAGGACCTCAAGAAGACTCGCGCCGACCTGCTCCAGGTCGTCAAGGAGGTCGACGAGCGCGTCGAGCAGGTCTTCACTGAGGCCTACCGGGACACCGCCCGCCAGTTCGAGGGCGTCTTCGGCCGGCTCTTCCCGGGCGGCGAGGGCCGGCTCGTACTGACCGACCCCGACAACATGCTCACCACGGGCGTGGACGTCGAGGCACGTCCGCCGGGCAAGAAGGTCAAGCGGCTCTCCCTGCTCTCCGGCGGCGAGCGGTCGCTGACCGCCGTCGCGCTGCTCGTGTCGATCTTCAAGGCCCGTCCGAGCCCCTTCTACGTCATGGACGAGGTCGAGGCGGCACTCGACGACACCAACCTCCAAAGGCTGATCCGGATCATGCAGGAGCTTCAGGAGGCCTCGCAGCTGATCGTGATCACGCACCAGAAGCGCACGATGGAGGTCGCCGACGCGCTCTACGGCGTCTCCATGCAGGGCGACGGTGTGTCGAAGGTCATCAGCCAGCGCCTGCGTTAGCACTGCGTCAGCGCCCCGGCACGTGTGGTGCCGGGGATCTCGCGTGCCTCCGTCACTTCGGGGTAGACGGACCATGTCCGCAGCTTGACTACAACACTTGATTCAAAGTCCCGGGCTGTCCATGGTGTATGGCCACTGATTGTCCTCAGAAGGGGTGATATTGACTTCGGAAGATGAAGGCATAATCTCTGTGTCGTAGTTTTTATCTTCAGATCACATCATCTGGAGGGGTTGATCTCCACCCCGGCAGTGCTGCCGGTGTGCCCGAGGAGTACACGTGACCACAACGCAGGCCCCAGGGCCCGGAGCCCGGACGGCTCACCCCGAACATCTCGGGCACGTCATCTTCATCACCGCGGCCGCCGCCATGGGCGGCTTCCTGTTCGGATACGACAGCTCCGTGATCAACGGCGCCGTCGAGGCCATCCGGAGCCGCTACGGCATCGGATCCGCGGAACTGGCTCAGGTCATCGCCATCGCCCTCATCGGCTGCGCGATCGGCGCCGCGACCGCGGGCCGTATAGCCGACCGCATCGGCCGCATCCGCTGCATGCGGATCGCCGCGACCCTGTTCACCATCAGCGCCGTCGGCTCGGCCCTGCCGTTCGCCCTGTGGGACCTCGCCTTCTGGCGGATCGTCGGCGGCTTCGCCATCGGCATGGCCTCGGTCATCGGCCCCGCCTACATCGCCGAGGTCGCCCCGCCCGCCTACCGCGGCCGCCTCGGCTCCTTCCAGCAGGCCGCGATCGTCGTCGGCATCGCCATCTCCCAGCTGGTCAACTGGGGTCTGCTCAACGCCGCCGGAGGCAACCAGCGCGGCCGGCTGATGGGCCTGGAGGCCTGGCAGGTCATGCTCGGCGTGATGGTCGTCCCGGCCATCCTGTACGGACTGCTCTCCTTCGCCATCCCTGAGTCCCCGCGCTTCCTGCTCTCCGTCGGCCGCCGTGACCGGGCCCGCCGGATCCTCGCCGAGGTCGAGGGCGACCACATCGACCTCGACGCCCGCGTGGCCGAGATCGAGACCGCCATGAAGCGCGAGCACAAGTCCACCTTCAAGGACCTGCTCGGCGGCAGCTTCCTCTTCAAGCGGATCGTCTGGATCGGCATCGGCCTGTCGGCCTTCCAGCAGTTCGTCGGCATCAACGTCGCGTTCTACTACTCCGCGACGCTGTGGCAGTCGGTCGGCGTCAACCCGACGGAGTCGTTCCTCTACTCGTTCACGACGTCGATCATCAACATCGTCGGCACCGTGATCGCGATGATCTTCGTGGACCGCATCGGTCGCAAGCCGCTCGCGCTCATCGGCTCGTGCGGCATGGTCGTCGGCCTGGCCCTGGAGGCCTGGGCGTTCTCGTACCCCCTGGTCGGCGGCAAGCTGCCGGCCACCCAGGGCTGGGTCGCGCTGATCGCGGCCCACGTCTTCGTCCTCTTCTTCGCCCTGTCCTGGGGTGTGGTCGTCTGGGTCCTGCTCGGCGAGATGTTCCCGAACAAGATCCGCGCCGCCGCCCTGGGCGTGGCAGCCTCCGCGCAGTGGATCGCCAACTGGGCCATCACCGCGAGCTTCCCGTCGCTGGCCGACTGGAACCTCTCCTGGACCTACGTCATCTACACGGCCTTCGCCGCGCTCTCCATTCCGTTCGTCCTGAAGTTCGTCAAGGAGACGAAGGGCAAGGCGCTGGAGGAGATGGGGTAACCGCCCCTGCCTCACTGCCCCGGCTCACGCACCGAGCCGGGGCAGTACGTGCTCGCCGGGGGCGTTCCACCCCGTGTGCGCCGGGCGGCCGGCGGGCCCGTCATTCCAGGGGCACGCGGCTCCGTCGGGACTACCACTGACCGCCCAGGTAGTCGCGCATACTGGACGCGTTATGGAAACCATCATCCTTGCTGTAGTTATCGCCGTGGTCGTGCTCGGCGCGCTCGGCGGGCTCATCGTCGGCAGCCGGCGGAGGAAGCCGCCGCCCCCGCCGCCGCCCTCGGCGCCCGACATCACCGCCCCTCCGGCCGAGCCACACGTCGGCGAGGAGGCCGAGACGCCGCGAGAGGAGCCGCGGCGGACGATCGAGGAGGTGGATCTGCCCGACGGCTCGGCTCCCGTCGCCGTCGAGGAGCCGCCCGTCGAGGAGCTTCCGGCACCCCCGATCGAGGTGCCCGAGCCCACCGCCGGCCGTCTGGTGCGGCTGCGCACCCGCCTCTCCCGCTCGCAGAACGCCCTGGGCAAGGGCCTGCTCATCCTGTTGTCCCGCGAGAATCTCGACGAGGACACGTGGGAGGAGATCGAGGACACCCTGCTGACCGCCGACGTCGGTGTGCAGCCCACCCAGGAGCTGGTCGACCGGCTGCGCGAGCGCGTGCGCGTGCTCGGCACCCGCACCCCCGAGCAGCTGCGCGGGCTGCTGCGCGAGGAGCTGCTCACGCTGATCGGCCCCGACATGGACCGCACGGTGAAGACCGAGCCGGCCACCAGCAAGCCGGGCATCGTGATGGTCGTCGGCGTCAACGGCACCGGCAAGACCACGACGACCGGCAAGCTCGCCCGTGTCCTGGTCGCCGACGGCCGCAGCGTCGTGCTGGGCGCCGCCGACACCTTCCGCGCGGCCGCCGCCGACCAGCTGCAGACCTGGGGCGAGCGGGTCGGCGCCTACACCGTGCGCGGCCCGGAGGCCGGCGACCCCGCCTCCGTCGCCTTCGACGCGGTGAAGGACGGCAAGGAGATGGGCGCCGACGTGGTGCTCATCGACACCGCCGGCCGCCTGCACACCAAGACCGGCCTCATGGACGAGCTCGGCAAGGTCAAGCGCGTCGTGGAGAAGCACGCGCCGCTGGACGAGGTGCTGCTCGTGCTCGACGCGACCACCGGCCAGAACGGCCTGGTCCAGGCCCGCGTCTTCGCCGAGGTCGTCGACATCACGGGCATCGTGCTCACCAAGCTGGACGGTACGGCCAAGGGCGGCATCGTGGTCGCCGTCCAGCGCGAGCTGGGTGTGCCGGTCAAGCTGGTCGGCCTCGGCGAGGGCCCGGACGACCTGGCCCCCTTCGAACCGGAGGCCTTCGTCGACGCCCTCATCGGAGACTGACTCCTCACCCTCCACAGCGCCCGCCCCGAAACCACCGGGGCGGGCGCTTCCGTCTGCGGGACCGGAACGCCGAGCGTCTGCGGGACCGGCACGCCGAGCCGGGCCCGGCACGCCGAGCCGCGGGCCGCAGGACGAGTCCCTGCCCCGGCCGCCGGGAAGCCACGACACCCGGACGCTTCGTCGCTCCGGCGGCCCGTCGGGCCGAGCTCCCCGCTACCGCTCCCGGAACGGCCCCGGCCGGACGCCGGCACCTTCGGCCTCAGTCCGCCCCGCGCCTGTACACGGCGCGGGCTGGCCCGACGGGTTCACCGTCCTCGGCGATCGGCAGCTATCGGACTCAGCCGACCTTGGCGGCCTCCTCGTGGAAGTCGGCCGTCGCGGCCTCGATGCCCAGCGCGGGACACCGGCGGGCGCGGACACGCGCCGAGTCGCACGGCGCCGCGTAAGCACACGTATGCGCCGCCACCACCCGGACACGTGCACCCGCACAGGACACTGGTCCCGCCGTGGGGCGTCGCCCGTACGGGCCAGATCCGTCCGGCACACGAGCCGAGGGCCCTGCCAAACGTACGGGCCGCGGGCACCTGCCCCGGCCGCCTGGCCGCTCGGGCCACGGGCTCGCCGCGTCCGGACGGATCCCGCGTCGTCCGCCCGGCCAGGCGCCGCGCGAGGGATGCGGCCCGCGAGGCATTTTCGGCCTGCTGCCGAGGGCGGGCCCGCTTGTCGGCGAGCGCCGTGCACGCACTACCCCCGCGCACCCCTTGACGGAAAGCCCATAGCCCTCGTGTTCCGCGGGGCTGAGCCCGCGGCGGTCGCGCTCGGCGGGACTGAATCCATGGGCGACCCGGTCGGCGGGGTCGAGCCCCGGCCCCGTTCGGCGGGCTGACCCCGTGGGCGACCCTGCTCTACAGGACGCCCCGCACCCACTCACCGACAGGTGTCCCCGGTGCCGCCGTTCGGGTTCCGTCCTCCGGCTACGCCCGCGACCGGTGGGCCACGTAGGCCAGGGTGCCCAGGAGGAGGCGGGGCTGGGGTGGCTTGGCCGTGTCCAGGGCGGGCGGGCGGAGCCAGCGGACCGGGCCGCGGCCGCCGCGGTCGGACGGCGGGGCCGTGAGGAACGTGCCGGGGCCGAGGCCGCGCAGGTCGAGGGCGGCGGGATCGTCCCAGCCCAGGCGGTAGAGCAGGGCGGGCAGCTCGGCGGCGGCGCCGCGGGCGACGAAGAACTGGGCCCGGCCGTCCGGGGTGGCGGTCACCGGGCCGAGGGGAAGGCCCATGCGCTCCAGCCGGGCCAGGGCGCGGCGCCCGGCCGGCTCCGCGACCTCGATGACGTCGAAGACGCGGCCGACGGCCAGCATCACCGCGGCCCCCGGCAGCTCCCGCCACGCCCTGGTCACCTCGTCGAGCGTGGCCCCGGCCGGGATCTCGGGCGCGAACTCCAGGGGGTGGGCGCCCGGAGCCGGGCAGTTCGTGCGGCCGCAGGAGCACGCGCCGCCGACGGCCCGCGCGCCCCGCACCACGTCCCAGCCCCACAGCCCGGTGTACTCGGCCACCGCCGTGCACTCCGACGAGCGGTACGACCGGCCGCGCCGCCGCGTGCCGGAGCGGATCTCGCGAATGCCGCCGATCGTGAAGCCCATGCCCCCTCCAACGGGTCCACCGCCCCGATGGTTACGAAGCGGATGCCGACCGTCACTCTCTGTTTCAGCCTCTCCCCGGCCCGGCCGGGTCCGTGCGGTGTGCGGAAGCGCCGCGGGTGGTGCGTCCGGCGATGCGCGCCCTCGCGTGCACCGCTCCACTCGCCCGTGACTGTCCTATGTCAAGTGAATCGCGCAGAGGCAACCGAGGGTTCATTCGAAGGGGTGGCGAATGGTGGCGTTTCAGGGATCCATGTGGCTGAGCGGGTGATCGTAGGATTACTGTGAGTGTGCGAGGCCTGGGGGCACATGCACTCGTGGGTATGCCGGAGGCAAGTCGGCAGTCGGTTCGAAGGGTGAGAATCGGCGGACGAACGGCCTTGTTGACCGGCATTCTGATAGGGCTTGGCGCACCAAAGCGACAAGTGGTCTCAGGGATGGGGGCGTTCCAGTGAGCGGCAACGGCGAAAGCGGGACGAGCGCTGCGAGCGCGGACAAGCGCCCGAACGAGCTGCTCGCCTCGTGGTTCGTGCGCAGCGGCTGGTCCAAGGGCGAGCTCGCCCGCCAGGTCAACCGCCGTGCCCGCCAACTGGGCGCCAACCACATCTCCACCGACACCTCGCGCGTCCGGCGGTGGCTGGACGGCGAGAACCCGCGCGAGCCGATCCCCAGGATCCTCTCGGAGCTGTTCTCCGAGCGTTTCGGCTGCGTCGTCGCCGTGGAGGACCTCGGTCTGCGCACCTCCCGCCCGACCCCCTCCGCCACCGGTGTCGACCTGCCCTGGACGGGCCCGCAGACCGTGGCCCTGCTCAGCGAGTTCTCGCGCAGCGACCTGATGCTGGCGCGGCGCGGCTTCCTCGGAACGTCGCTGGCGCTGTCCGCGGGCCCGTCCCTCATCGAACCGCTCCAGCGCTGGCTCGTGCCCGCGCCCCCGGCCCCGCTGGAGGAGCCCGAGCCGCAGGCCGCCTCCCGCCGCCCCGGCCGGCTCTCCCGGCCCGAGCTGGAGCTGCTGGAGACCACCACCGTGATGTTCCGGCAGTGGGACGCACAGTGCGGCGGCGGCCTGCGCCGCAAGGCGGTCGTCGGCCAGTTGCACGAGGTGACGGACCTCCTCCAGGAGCCCCAGCCCGAGCCCACCGGCCGCCGACTGTTCAAGGTCGCCGCGGAACTCGCCGAACTGGCCGGCTGGATGAGCTACGACGTGGGACTCCAGCCCACCGCGCAGAAGTACTTCGTCCTCGCCCTGCACGCCGCCAAGGAGGCGGGCGACAAACCGCTCGGCTCCTACGTCCTGTCCAGCATGAGCCGCCAGATGATCCACCTCGGCCGCCCCGAGGACGCCCTGGAGCTCATCCACCTCGCGCAGTACGGCAGCCGCGACTGCGCGAGCCCGCGCACCCAGTCCATGCTGTACGCGCTGGAGGCCCGCGCCTACGCCAATACGGGCCAGCCCGGCAAGTGCAAGCGCGCCGTGCGCATGGCCGAGGACGCCTTCGCCGACGCCGAGGACTGGGACGAGCCCGACCCCGACTGGATCCGCTTCTTCTCCGAGGCCGAGCTGTACGGCGAGAACTCCCACTCCTTCCGCGACCTCGCCTACGTCGCCGGCCGCAGCCCCACGTACGCCTCACTGGCGGAGCCGCTGATGCAGAAGGCCGTGGAGCGGTTCGCCGAGGACCGCGAACACCAGCGGTCGTACGCCCTGAACCTCATCGGCATGGCCACGGTCCACCTGCTCCAGCGCGAGCCCGAGCAGAGCACCGAGTACGCGAGGCAGGCCATGAGGGTGGCCAAGAAGGTCCGCTCCGAGCGCGTGAACACCCGTATCCGCAAGACCGTCGACAACGCCGTACGCGGCTACGGGGACCTCGCGGAGGTCATCGACCTGACCGAACAGCTCGCCGCCGAACTGCCCGAGACCGTCGAGGCCGTCTGACAGCGCCTCCCCGACCCCGGCCGCGGCCGGCCCTCCCGAACTGCCCGACTCGGCTCCCCCATGCCTGGTCATCGGAAGGCCGCCCGCGGCCGGCCTGTTTTTCCGCTCGCGCTTCACGGCACGTCACCATGCGCTTCACCGGCACGTAACACAGCAGACCTCTTCGTCACCCCGGCGAAACAACGCGAGGCGTCCATCGAAACCGCGCCGGGCCAGTCTCGTGGCACGGTCGGCCGGCCACCCCTCGCCGACCGGACCGCGCAAGGCTTCGCCCGGCCGCCCGCACGGGGCCGCACCGACCGACGAGGAGACGCCGATGGCATCAGCCGCCATCCTGCTGGCGGCGGACGCGCCCAAACTGTCGTCCGCCAACACCGGCTTCATGCTCATCTGTTCCGCCCTGGTGATGCTGATGACCCCCGGTCTGGCCTTCTTCTACGGAGGCATGGTCCGGGTCAAGAGCACGCTGAACATGCTGATGATGAGCTTCATCAGCCTCGGCGTCGTCACCGTCCTGTGGGTGCTCTACGGCTTCTCGATGGCCTTCGGCGCCGACCGGGGCTCCCTCATCGGCTGGACCTCCGACTTCGTCGGCTTCAGCGGTATCGGCAAGACCGAACTGTGGCCCGGATCCACCATCCCGGTCTTCGTCTTCGCCGTCTTCCAGCTGATGTTCGCGATCATCACCCCCGCCCTGATCAGCGGCGCTCTGGCCGACCGGGTCAAGTTCAGCGCCTGGACGCTGTTCCTGGTGCTGTGGGCCACGGTCGTGTACTTCCCGGTCGCCCACTGGGTCTGGGGCGCCGGCGGCTGGGCCAACAAGCTCGGCGTGATCGACTTCGCGGGCGGCACCGCGGTCCACATCAACGCCGGCGCGGCGGCACTCGGCGTGATCCTCGTCATCGGCAAGCGCATCGGCTTCAAGAAGGACCCGATGCGCCCGCACAGCCTCCCGCTGGTCATGCTCGGCGCGGGCCTGCTGTGGTTCGGCTGGTTCGGCTTCAACGCCGGCTCCTGGCTCGGCAACGACGACGGCGTCGGCCCGCTGATGTTCGTCAACACACAGGTCGCCACCGGCACCGCCATGCTCGCCTGGCTCGCCTACGAGAAGATCCGGCACGGCGCGTTCACCACCCTCGGAGCCGCCTCCGGCGCGGTCGCCGGCCTGGTCGCGATCACCCCGTCCGGCGGCGCCGTCTCCCCGCTCGGCGCGATGGCCGTGGGCGCCGTCGCCGGCGTCCTGTGCGCCATGGCGGTCGGCCTGAAGTACCGGTTCGGCTACGACGACTCCCTCGACGTGGTCGGCGTCCACATGGTCGGCGGCGTCGTCGGCTCCCTGCTGATCGGCTTCTTCGCCAGCGGCAAGGGCCAGTCCGCCGTCAAGGGCCTGTTCTACGGCGGTGGCCTGGAGCAGTTCTGGAAGCAGTGCGCCGGTGTCTTCGCCGTCCTCGCCTACTCCCTGATCGCCTCCGCGGTTCTCGCCTTCCTCCTGGACCGGACCATCGGCATGCGGGTCACCGAGGACGAGGAGATCTCCGGCATCGACCAGGCCGAACACGCCGAGACCGCCTACGACCTCACCGGCGCGGGCGGCGGAGTCGTCACCGCCGTCACGACCCCGGCCCTGGCCGCCGCGCAGATCAAGAAGGCCGCCACGCAGAGCAGGAAGGTGGACGCATGAAGCTCATCACCGCCGTGGTCAAGCCCCACCGGCTCGACGAGATCAAGGAGGCCCTCCAGGCGTACGGCGTCAACGGCCTCACCGTCACCGAGGCGAGCGGCTACGGACGTCAGCGCGGCCACACCGAGGTCTACCGCGGAGCCGAGTACACCGTCGACCTGGTGCCCAAGATCCGCATCGAGGTGCTGGCCGAGGACGACGAAGCCGAGCAGCTGATCGAGGTCGTCGTCAAGGCAGCCCGCACGGGCAAGATCGGTGACGGCAAGGTCTGGTCCGTGCCGGTCGAGACGGCGGTCCGGGTCCGCACCGGCGAGCGCGGCCCGGACGCGCTCTGAAGGCGCGAGACAGGAGCCGCCGGTGACGGGCGCGGACGTGCGAAGCGAAGCGGAGAACGCTGGGCCCGGCGGCTACGCGGCGGCCCGGCTGCGCCTCCTCACCGAGGGGACGTGGTCCGGGCCATCGCGCCGGGCCGCGCTCGCCGGACTGACCGACCGCTGGCTCGCGGAGCTGTTCACCAGGGCGGCCGGGGGACCGCGGGGCGTCGCCCTCGTCGCCGTGGGCGGCTACGGGCGCGGAGAGCTGTCGCCCCGCAGCGACCTGGACCTGCTGCTCCTGCACCACGGCGGCGGCACCGAGGAGATCGCCGCCGTCGCCGACCGCCTCTGGTACCCCGTGTGGGACCTCGGCATCGCCCTCGACCATGCTGTCCGCACCCCGGCCGAGGCCCGCGGGGCGGCGCGCGACGACCTCAAGGTCCAGCTCGGACTGCTGGACGCCCGGCACCTCGCCGGCGACCTCGGACTGACGACCGCACTGCGCACCGCGATCCTCGCCGACTGGCGCAACCAGGCACCGAGACGCCTGCCGGAACTCCGGGAGCTGTGCGCCGAACGCGCCGAACGGCAGGGCGAGTTGAGGTACCTCCTGGAACCCAACCTGAAGGAGGCACGCGGCGGCCTGCGGGACGCCACCGCCCTGCGTGCCGTCGCCGCCTCCTGGCTCGCCGACGCCCCGCGCGAGGGCCTCGCAGACGCCCGCCGCCGGCTGCTCGACGTGCGCGACGTCCTGCACCTGACGACGGGCCGCGCCTCCGACCGGCTCGCGTTGCAGGACCAGGACCAGGTCGCCGCGGAACTGGACCTGCCCGACGCCGACGCGCTCCTGCGCCAGGTGTACGAGGCGGCACGCGTCCTCTCGTACGCCGGCGACGTCACCTGGCGCGAGGTGGGGCGTGTGCTCCGGTCGCGCGCCGTGCGGCCGAGGCTGCGCGCCCTGCTCGGCGGCCCAAAGCCGGTCGCGGAGCGGACCCCGCTCGCCGAAGGCGTGGTGGAGCACGACGGCGAGGTCGGCCTCGCCCGCACCGCGCGCCCCGAACGCGACCCGGTGCTTCCGCTGCGCGCCGCGGCCGCCGCCGCGCAGGCGGGCCTGCCGCTCTCCCCGCACGCCGTACGGCATCTCGCGGCCACCGCGCGCCCCCTGCCCACGCCCTGGCCCGCCGAGGCGCGCGAACAGCTCGTCACCCTGCTCGGCTCCGGCCGCCCCACCGTCGAGGTCTGGGAGGCGCTGGAGGCGGAAGGGCTGATCACCCGGTTCCTGCCCGACTGGGAGCGGGTGCGCTGCCGCCCGCAGCGCAACCCCGTCCACCGCTGGACGGTCGACCGGCACCTGATCGAGACCGCCGTACGTGCCTCCGCCCTCACCCGCCGGGTCGGCCGCCCCGACCTGCTCCTGGTCGCCGCGCTGCTGCACGACATCGGCAAGGGCCTGCCCGGCGACCACTGCGCGGCCGGCGAGACCATCGCCGCGGACGTGGCCGGGCGCATCGGCTTCGCCCCGGCGGACACCCGGGTGCTCGCCGCCCTCGTACGCCACCACCTGCTGCTCGTCCAGACCGCCACCCGGCGCGACCTGGACGACCCGGCCACCGTCCGCGCCGTCGCCGAGGCGGTCGGCACCCAGAGCACCCTCGAACTGCTGCACGCCCTCACAGAGGCGGACGCCCTGGCCACCGGGCCGGCCGCCTGGTCGTCCTGGCGCGGCTCCCTCGTCACCGACCTGGTCGGACGGGTCCGCGCGGTCCTCGCGGGGGAGGCCCCCGGCGAGCCCGAGCCCGCCGCGCCCACCGCCGAGCAGGAACGGCTCGCCATCGAGGCCTTCCGCACCGGCGGGCCGGCCCTGGCCCTGCGGGCGCAGACCGAGCAGCCCACCGAGGAGTACCCGGGGCAGCCCGAGCAGCTCGGGGTGGAGCTGCTGATCGCCGTCCCCGACCAGCCCGGCGTCCTGCCCTCGGTCGCCGGAGTACTGGCGACCCACCGGCTCACCGTCCGCACGGCCGAGCTGCGGCCCCTGGACCTGCCGGACGGCGTCGCCCGCGGCTCCGTACTCCTGCTGGACTGGCGCGTCGCCGCCGAGTACGGCGCCCTGCCCCAGGCCGCCCGGCTGCGCGCCGACCTCGTCCGGGCGCTGGACGGCTCCCTGGACATCGCGAGCCGCCTCGCCGAACGGGACGCCGCCTATCCGCGCCGCCACGGCGTGGCGGCACCCCCGCCCAGGGTCACGGTCGCCCCGGCCGCCTCCCGGCACGCCACCGTGCTCGAGGTCCGCGCCCAGGACGCGCCGGGGCTGCTGTTCCGGATCGGGCGGGCTCTGGAGGACGCGAAGGTACGGGTGCGCAGCGCGCACGTCAGCACGCTGGGAGCGAACGCCGCGGACGCCTTCTACGTCACCGGCCCGACGGGCGACCCGCTGCCCGACGAGGAGGCGGCGTCCGTGGCGCGACGGCTGGAGGAGACGCTGCGGACGTGACCTCGCGGGCGGGCGGGGACGAATTCCTTGCGGGGCCGGATACCCTGGAGGGCGATCCATCCTGTCGCCGATGCCGAGGACCGACGCCGCCGTGTTCGATACTCTCTCCGACCGCCTCTCAGCCACCTTCAAGTCCCTCAGGGGCAAGGGGCGCTTGAGCGAAGCGGACATCGACGCCACGGCGCGCGAGATCCGCATCGCCCTGCTCGAAGCCGACGTCGCCCTGCCCGTCGTGCGTTCGTTCATCAAGAACGTCAAGGAGCGCGCCCTCGGCGCCGAGGTCTCGAAGGCGCTGAACCCGGCCCAGCAGGTCCTCAAGATCGTCAACGACGAGCTGGTCACGATCCTCGGCGGCGAGACCCGCCGCCTGCGCTTCGCCAAGCAGCCGCCCACCGTGATCATGCTGGCCGGTCTGCAGGGTGCCGGTAAGACCACCCTCGCGGGCAAGCTCGCCAAGTGGCTCAAGGAGCAGGGCCACTCCCCGCTGCTGGTCGCCTGTGACCTCCAGCGCCCGAACGCCGTCAACCAGCTCAGCGTCGTCGCCGAGCGCGCCGGCGTCGCCGTGTACGCGCCCGAGCCGGGCAACGGCGTGGGCGACCCGGTCAAGGTCGCCAAGGACTCCATCGAGCACGCGCGGACCCAGGTCCACGACATCGTGATCGTGGACACCGCCGGCCGCCTCGGCATCGACCAGGAGATGATGCAGCAGGCGGCGGACATCAGGGACGTCGTCAGCCCCGACGAGATCCTGTTCGTCGTCGACGCGATGATCGGTCAGGACGCCGTCAACACCGCGGAGGCCTTCCGCGACGGCGTCGGCTTCGACGGCGTGGTGCTCTCCAAGCTCGACGGTGACGCCCGCGGTGGTGCGGCCCTGTCGATCCGGCAGATCACCGGCAAGCCGATCATGTTCGCGTCCAACGGTGAGAAGCTCGACGACTTCGACGCCTTCCACCCGGACCGGATGGCCTCCCGCATCCTCGACATGGGTGACCTGCTCACCCTGATCGAGCAGGCGGAGAAGACGTTCAGCCAGGAAGAGGCCGAGAAGATGGCCTCCAAGCTGGCGTCCAAGAAGGGCCAGGACTTCACCCTGGACGACTTCCTGGCCCAGATGGAGCAGGTCAGGAAGATGGGCAGCATCAGCAAGCTGCTCGGGATGCTGCCCGGCATGGGCCAGATCAAGGACCAGATCAACAACATCGACGAGCGGGACGTTGACCGCACGGCCGCGATCATCAAGTCGATGACCCCGGGCGAGCGCCAGGACCCGACCGTCATCAACGGCTCGCGCCGCGCCCGTATCGCCAAGGGTTCCGGCGTCGAGGTCGGCGCGGTGAAGAACCTGGTCGAGCGGTTCTTCGAGGCGCGCAAGATGATGTCCCGCATGGCCCAGGGCGGCGGTATGCCCGGCATGCCGGGGATCCCGGGCATGGGCGGCGGTCCCGGCCGGACCAAGAAGCAGCCGAAGAAGACCAAGGGCAAGCAGCGCTCCGGCAACCCGATGAAGCGCAAGCAGCAGGAGCAGGAGGAGGCGGCCCGCCGTGCCGCCGCCCAGGCCGGCGGCGCCCTGGGGCTGCCGCAGCAGGGCGGCCAGGACTTCGAGCTTCCGGACGAGTTCAAGAAGTTCATGGGCTGAGGCCCACCCCGAGCGCCGTACGGCACACGCGTGTCACCCGTACGGCGTCTGGACGACGCTGAGGGCGCCCTTCCGCGGAGGGGCGCCCTCAGCGCGTGCCGGGGTACGCCATGTGCCGTAACGTCCAGATATGAGCAATGCCGCGTCGCCGCGCAATGGCTCTGACCAGCCGTGGCGCACCGAGGGCACGCCGGACGAGCCGCCCAGGCGGGCCGGCGGCGGACGGATGCGCGGCAGGTGGTGGGGCCTGCTCGTCACCGCGGTGATCGTCTTCCTGGTGGCCTACGGCGGGCTGAGCTACTACAACCAGGGCAACGAGCCGACGATCTCGTACACCGAGTTCAGCAGGCAGCTCGACGCGGGCAACGTCGGCACGATCTACTCCAAGGGCGACGCGATCCAGGGCCGGCTCAAGAGCGCCCAGGCCAACCCCGAGGGCGGCGGGAAGTACACCAAGTTCAAGACGCAGCGCCCGGCCTTCGCGGACGACAGGCTCTGGCATAGCCTGAGCAGCCACCATGTCACGGTGACCGCGCAGCCGGTCGTGCAGGAGCGCGGCCTGCTGTCGAATCTGCTGCTCTCGCTGGCGCCGATCGCGGTGCTGGCGGCGCTGTGGATCTTCTTCGCGCGGCGAATCGGCTCGGGTCTGGGCGGTCCGGGCGGTCTGCTGGGGCGCAAGACGCCGCCCAGGCCGGTCGAACTCCAGCCGGGCACCCAGCGCACCACCTTCGCGGACGTGGCGGGCATCGACGAGGTCAAGGGCGAGCTGGACGACGTCGTCGACTTCCTGGAGCATCCGGACGCCTATCGCCACATGGGCGCGAAGATGCCCCGCGGGGTGCTGCTCACGGGGCCGCCGGGCACGGGCAAGACGTTGCTCGCGCGGGCCGTGGCCGGTGAGGCGGATGTGCCGTTCTTCTCGGCGTCGGCGTCCGAGTTCATCGAGATGATCGTGGGGGTGGGTGCCTCCCGGGTGCGCGAGCTGTTCGCGGAGGCCCGCAAGGTGGCGCCGTCGATCGTCTTCATCGACGAGATAGACACCATCGGCCGGGCCCGGGGCGGCGGTGCCTCGGTGGGCGGGCACGACGAGCGCGAGCAGACGCTGAACCAGATCCTGACGGAGATGGACGGCTTCTCCGGTTCGGAGGGCGTCATCGTGCTCGCCGCCACGAACCGCGCCGACGTGCTCGACCCCGCGCTGACCCGTCCCGGCCGTTTCGACCGGGTGGTGAGCGTCTCGCCGCCGGACCGGGGCGGCCGCGAGGCGATCCTGCGGATCCACACCCGCCAGATCCCGCTCTCCCCGGACGTGGACCTCGCCCGGGTGGCCCGTACGACTCCGGGCATGACCGGGGCGGAGCTGGCCAACCTCGCCAACGAGGCCGCCCTGCTCGCGGTCAAGCGGCGGCAGGACCAGGTGACGCCGGCCGACTTCTCGGAGGCGCTGGAGAAGGTCCAGCTCGGCGCCGAACGTGCGCTGGTGATGCCCGAGGAGGAGCGCAGGCGCACGGCGTACCACGAGAGCGGGCACGCCCTGCTGGGCATGCTCCAGCCCGGCGCGGACCCCGTTCGCAAGATCACCATCGTGCCGCGCGGGAGGGCGCTCGGGGTGACGCTGTCGACGCCGGAGTCCGACAAGTACGCGTACACCGAGGAGTACCTGCGGGGCCGCATCATCGGCGCGCTGGGCGGCATGGCGGCGGAGCACGTCGTCTACGGGGTCGTCACGACCGGCTCCGAGCACGACCTCGAGCAGGTCACCGGCATCGCGCGCGGGATGGTGGCCCGCTGGGGCATGAGCGAGCACCTCGGCCGCCTCTCCGCCCTGCCGGACGACGCCCAGCAGGCCTACGGGCTCGCCGCCGCCCCGCAGACCCTGGACACCATCGACAGCGAGATGCGGCGCATTGTCGACGAGTGCTACGAGGAGGCGTGCCGCAAGCTGCGCGACCACCGGGGGCAGCTGGACGCGCTGGCGCAGGCGCTGCTGGAGAACGAGACGCTGGAGGAGGCCGACGCCTACCGGGTCGCCGGGATCACACGGCTGCGGAAGGAGGCGGAGGCCGGCGGCGTCCCGTGAGGTTCGGGGGTGTGCGGGCGCCGGTGTCCGGGCGTCCGGGTTCGGGGCGTCGTGTTCAGGGGGTCCGTGCGATCAGGTACCGGAAGACGTTGGGCATCCACACGGTGCCGTCCGGCCGTTGGTGTGCGTGCAGGGCCTCGGTGAGTTCCTTGTCGACCTGGTTCCGGTCGGTGGCGGCGACGGCCGCGTCGAACAGCCCGGTGGAGAGCAGTCCGCGTACCGCGCTGTCGAGGTCGGAGTACCCGAAGGGGCAGGCGACGCGGCCGGAGCCGTCCGGCCGCAGACCGGCGCGCTGGGCCACCTCCTCCAGGTCGTCGCGCAGGGCGGGCCGCCAGCTGCCGGGGCTGCGCAGCGGATCGGCGAGCTTGGTCGCCACCCGCAGCACGGACGCGGTCGCGCAGCGCTCCGGCGGCCCCCAGCCGGCCAGGACCACGGGCGTCCCCTTCTCGGCGAGCGGTGTCGCGGCGGCGAGCAGGCCGGCCAACCCCTCCGAGTCGCCCGCGAGGCAGCC
The DNA here is from genome assembly GCF_053601495.1 of Streptomyces sp. NPDC004721. NCBI lineage: Bacteria > Bacillati > Actinomycetota > Actinomycetes > Kitasatosporales > Streptomycetaceae > Streptomyces > Streptomyces sp. NPDC004721. The sequence continues at coordinate 48,829 of NZ_JBSGBZ010000009.1, read as the reverse complement.
GATCGGCTCGAAGGCGGTCACGACGGTGTACGCGGGGCTGCCGGGGACGGCGGCGTCCCGCGGTGATCCGTCGACGATCCGGGCGGTCGCACGCGTGCGTGTGTCCCACGGTTCCGGGAGCAGCCGCCGGCGGGCGAGGGCGAGCCGCTCGGGGCGGGAGGAGTCGACACCGGTGACCGTCGCGCCTCTGGCCGCGGCCAGGAGCAGGGCGAGCCCGGAGCCGCAGCCGAGGGCCAGCAGCCGTGTGCCGGAGCCTACGTCCAGTCGCGCGTAGACGGCCTCGTAGAGCGGGACCAGCATCCGCTCCTGGATCTCGGACCAGTCACGCGCGCGTGCGCGTGGCTCCGTGTCGGGGACTGTTGCCGTGTGCCGTACGTGCTGCCGCACGAGCGCGGGTGTCATGGATAGGCGCCCCAATCCGCCGAGTGCTGTCGCTGTGCCCGGTTCCGTGGCCCCCGTGCCGTGCGCTCCCACTTCCCCCGTATGCCAGGTAACTCCGAGCCCTTCCTCGCGTCCAGGGGTCGCGGGGCCCTGCTTGCGTCCTGTGGCGGTGCGGGCAGAGATTTCACATCCCGGCAACCTGGTTCCGGGATCGACGTGGCCGGAAGTCGGCTTGTCCTCTGGGCCGGTGCCGGACGGGGGAGGCACACCGGGTAACGTCGCGGGCGTCGCGAGCGCCGACCGGGATGAGGGTCCCCGGCCGGGAAGCGGCCGAAACGCCTCTTGCGCGTGGCGCGATCCCGACGCCCCCCGCGTGCGCGAGGGGCGTACGCGCCGGTGCGTACTCCCTTTGCGCACCACCTTGGGTGGAGCTGTGCGGCTTCTCCGCAGATCAGCGCACCCGCCCTCGTCAGGACGCATCAGCGACGACTGACGGGTACGTGCAAATTATTTGGGATGGCCCGGAATAGGAACACAGCGGCCCTCCGGCTCGTTGTCATTACGTGAGCACGACACCACCTGTTCTCGCCGCAGAGCTGGCGCAGGCGTGGGCCGACATTCAGCGGTACCACCCCGAGCTGCCGGACCTTGCCGCGCCTGAGTCCCTGATCGGGGAGTCGTCGTCCGCGTGCGGACACGAACTCTCCTTCGAGCGACTGCTTCACGAGGCAGTCCATGGCGTCGCCGCCGCGCGCGGCGTACGCGACACGTCCCGTGCCGGCCGTTACCACAACCGCAGGTTCCTCGCGATCTCCGAGGAGCTGGGCCTGGACCACCCCGAGGAGCCGCACCCGAGCAGCGGCTTCTCACTGGTCTCGCTCAGCCCCGAGGCGAGGCGGCGCTACCGCCCGACGATCGAGCGCCTCCAGCGTGCGCTGAAGGCGCACTCGGTCGCCACCTCCGCCGACACCGGCCGTTCCTTCCGCGGACCGGCCGCCCGCCACGGCTCGTCCGGCGGCGGGGTCAGGGTCAAGGCGGTCTGCGACTGCGGTCGCAATGTGCGGGTCGTCCCCTCGGTCCTGGCTCAGGCCCCGATCATGTGCGGCGGCTGCGGCAAGCCGTTCAGGATCCCGGAGCCGGTGGGCGCGGCGACCGGCTGACCGGCTCACTGCGTACCGGCATCTCGTGGGTGCCGGGTGAGCAGCAGGACGTGCGCGGGGTGCCGCCGTACGCGGCGGCACCCCCGTCGGCGCGAGCAGGCGCTCGCATCCACGGCACCCGGAGCGCCGGGTGCCGCTCAGTCGTGCCCGGGGGCGGCCGGCCCCCGCACCCTCCGCCCAGACAGGCGCACCGGGTGTGGCACAATGGCTAGCTGTACTCGACAGCCGCACAGGACCCCTCTCTCCTCCGGCTGACGCGTCCATCGGGCACTCGGGTACCGCAACCCCACGCGGCGTCTCCGCCGTGCCCAACCACGTCAAATCCAGGAGAACCCACTCCCGTGGCAGTCAAGATCAAGCTGAAGCGTCTGGGCAAGATCCGTTCGCCTCACTACCGCATCGTCGTCGCCGACTCCCGTACCCGCCGTGACGGCCGGGCCATCGAGGAGATCGGTCTGTACCACCCGGTGCAGAACCCCTCGCGCATCGAGGTCAACGCCGAGCGTGTGGCGTACTGGCTCTCCGTCGGCGCCCAGCCGACCGAGCCCGTGCTCGCCATCCTGAAGAAGACCGGCGACTGGCAGAAGTTCAAGGGCGAGCCCGCCCCTGCGCCGCTGCTCCAGCCGGCCGAGAAGACCGCGCGCCCGTCGTTCGAGGCCCTCGGCGGTGACGACGAGAACAAGGGTGAGGCCATCACCCAGAAGAAGAAGGCTGAGAAGAAGGACGAGGCCGCGGCCGAGTCTTCTTCGGCTGAGTCGACCGAGGCCTGAGCAGCATGCTCGAGGAGGCGCTTGAGCACCTCGTGAAGGGCATCGTCGACAACCCTGACGATGTGCAGGTCGCCTCGCGCGACCTGCGCCGCGGACGGGTGCTCGAGGTCCGGGTGCACCCGGACGACCTCGGCAAGGTGATCGGCCGCAACGGCCGCACCGCACGCGCCCTGCGCACCGTCGTGGGCGCCATCGGCGGCCGCGGTGTCCGTGTCGACCTCGTCGACGTGGACCACGTCCGCTGACGCTTTTCGAAACCGGCTCGGGCCGGGGAGGGCCGCTGGGCCGTCCCCGGCCCGTAGTCGTATGAGCCGCCCGGCGGCTCGCGTACAGAGTTCCGACAGGAGATCTTCCACGTGCAGCTGGTAGTCGCACGGATCGGCCGCGCCCACGGCATCAAGGGCGAGGTCACCGTGGAGGTACGTACCGACGAGCCCGAACTGCGGCTCGCCCCCGGCGCCGTCCTGGCCACCGACCCGGCGTCCGCCGGCCCGCTGATCATCGAGACGGGCCGCGTCCACAGCGGCCGCCTCCTGCTGCGCTTCGAGGGCGTGGGCGACCGCAACGCCGCCGAGGCCCTGCGCAACATCCTCCTGATCGCCGAGATCGACCCGGAGGAGCTTCCCGAGGGCGAGGACGAGTACTACGACCACCAGCTGATGGACCTCGACGTCGTCACCGTGGACGGCAAGGAGGTCGGCCGGATCACCGAGATCTCCCACCTGCCCTCCCAGGATCTCCTGATCGTCGAGCGTGCGGACGGCACCGAGGTGATGATCCCGTTCGTCGGGGAGATCGTCACCGAGGTCGACCTGGAGGAGCAGCGGGCGGTCATCGACCCGCCGCCCGGCCTCATCGACGACCAGGCCGTCCTCGACGAGGCCACCGACGGGCCCGGCGCGTCCTCGGGCACGTCCGCGGAGGAAGAGTCCTGATGCGGCTCGACGTCGTCACGATCTTCCCCGAGTACCTGGAACCCCTGAACGTCTCCCTCGTCGGCAAGGCACGCGCGCGTGGACAGCTGAACGTGCACGTCCACGATCTGCGCGGCTGGACCTACGACCGCCACCACACGGTCGACGACACGCCCTACGGCGGCGGTCCCGGCATGGTCATGAAGACCGAGCCCTGGGGTGACGCCCTGGACACCGTCCTCGCCGACGGCTACGAGACGGGTTCCCACGCGCCCGCGCTCATCGTTCCGACGCCCAGCGGCCGCCCCTTCACCCAGGAACTCGCCGTGGAGCTCTCCGGGCGCCCCTGGCTGATCTTCACTCCGGCCCGCTACGAGGGCATCGACCGCCGGGTGATGGACGAGTACGCCACCCGGATGCCCGTCTACGAGGTCTCCATCGGCGACTACGTCCTCGCCGGCGGCGAGGCGGCCGTGCTGGTCGTCACCGAGGCCGTGGCGCGGCTGCTGCCCGGCGTCCTGGGCAACGCCGAGTCGCACCGCGACGACTCCTTCGCGCCCGGCACGATGGCCAACCTCCTGGAAGGCCCCGTCTACACCAAGCCGCCCGAGTGGCGCGGCCACGGCATCCCCGAGGTGCTGCTCAGCGGCCACCACGGGAAGATCGCCCGCTGGCGGCGCGACGAGGCCCTGCGGCGCACGACGGCCCACCGGCCCGACCTCATCGAGCGCTGCGATCCGAAGGCCTTCGACAAGAAGGACCGCGAGATGCTGTCCATCCTGGGCTGGTCGCCGGACCCCGAGGGTGAGGCGCACGGCCGATTTTGGCGCAGGACCGACGGCGTGGAAGAATAGGGCGTTGCTGTGTGCCGGTCCGGCGTGCGCCCCTGCCACAGGGGGACACGACGCCCGTCCCGACCCGCGCAGCACCGACCCCGTACATCTAGTGCCCGTTGATGACCTGTGGCATCAACGAAGAAAGCAGACGAAATGTCTCACCTGCTCGACTCCGTCGACGCCGCGTCGCTGCGCGAGGACATCCCGGCCTTCCGCCCGGGCGACACCGTCAACGTCCACGTCCGCGTCATCGAGGGCAACCGCTCCCGTGTGCAGCAGTTCAAGGGCGTGGTGATCCGTCGCCAGGGCTCCGGCGTGCGCGAGACCTTCACGGTCCGCAAGGTCTCCTTCTCCGTCGGCGTCGAGCGCACCTTCCCGGTGCACACCCCGATCGTCGAGAAGATCGAGCTCGTCACCAAGGGTGACGTGCGTCGCGCCAAGCTGTACTACCTGCGCGAGCTGCGCGGCAAGGCCGCGAAGATCAAGGAGAAGCGCGAGAACTGAGCGCTTCGCGGAGTTCATGGCGGGGCCGGATAACATTCGGCCCCGATGGACACCGAAGCACAGCAGACGGAGCGCGACCGCTCCTCCCGCCCTTGTGACGGCGAACCCGGTGAGAACCCGGGGGCGCGGGGGCCGGAGGAACGGTCGCGTTTCGCGTTGATGTCGCGGATCACCGAGTGGCTTCCCGGCGGGAGGATCACCCTGGCCGCGCTGGGCGGCCTGATGTTCCTGCTGCTCCTCAACACGTTCGTGATGCAGCCGTTCGAGATTCCGAGCGGATCCATGGAGCCGGGATTGAGGATCGGGGACCGCGTTGCCGTAAACAAGTTGGCGTACCGTTTCGGAGCCGTGCCGCGGCGCGGCGACGTCGTCGTGTTCGACGGCACCGGGTACTTCGGGGACGGCGACTACATCAAACGCGTTGTCGGTGTAGGCGGAGACCATGTGGTCTGCTGTGACGAGGAGGGCAGGATCCAGGTGAACGGCCGGTCGGTCGACGAGTCGACGTTCCTCTACCCCGGTGACAGCCCGTCCGCCGTGTCCTTCGACGTCGTCGTGCCCGAGGGCACCTTGTTCGTCCTGGGCGACCACCGGGGCGACTCCAGCGACTCCCGCGACCATCTGGGCTCGCCGGGCGGCGGCATGATCCCGGTCGGCGACGTGATCGGCCGGGCCGACTGGATCGTCTGGCCCTTCGGCCACCGGACCCACCTGCACCGGCCGGACGCCTACGCGCGTGTGCCCGCCGCCGGCCATGCGGGCGGCGGCCATGGGTAGCCGTGGCAGGCCGCGTGGTGTCTCCGCCAACGCCGCCGACAACCTCCTGCCCACCGGGGCGCGGCGCGCCGCGGGCTCGGCCGGTGGCCGCACCCGCGCGGAGCGGCGCAAGCTGCAACGCAAGGTCAAGCGGCGGCGCAGGCGCTCCGCGGTCCGGGAGATACCGCTCCTCGTCGGCGTCGCCGTGCTCATAGCCCTGGTGCTGAAGACCTTCCTCGTGCAGGCCTTCGTGATCCCGTCGGGCTCCATGGAGCAGACGATCCAGATCGGCGACCGGGTCCTGGTCGACAAGTTCACCCCGTGGTTCGGCGCCAAGCCGCAGCGCGGGGACGTCGTCGTCTTCCACGACCCGGGCGGCTGGCTGGCCGGCGAGCAGACCGCCCACAAGGACGACCCCGTCGGGGTCAAGCAGGTCAAGCAGGGCCTCACCTTCATCGGCCTGCTGCCCTCCGACGACGAGAAGGACCTCATCAAGCGGGTCGTCGGCGTCGGCGGTGACCACGTCAAGTGCTGCGACACGCAGGGCAGGGTGACTGTCAACGGTCTTCCCCTGAACGAGGGGGACTACCTCTATCCGGACAACGCCCCCTCCAACACCCAGTTCGACATCACCGTCCCCCAGGGCCGGCTGTGGGTGATGGGCGACCACCGGGCCAACTCCGCCGACTCGCGCGCCCACCAGGACACCCCGTACGGCGGAACCGTCTCGGAGAACTCTGTGGTGGGGCGGGCCATGGTCATCGGCTGGCCCGTCGGCCACTGGACCATGCTGAAGGAGCCGAAAACCTTTTCTTCGGTGCCCGACGCGGCGGCTGGGTCGACCGCCGCTCCCCGCCTGTCGCATAGGGTTGCCCCAGACGATCCGAATGGATCGGTTCGACTCCCGAGCCCTGCGGAACTCCCGCTCGTTATGGGAGTGGTGGGCCTGCGCCGCGCACGGGGCAGGCGGCGGCACGGAGTGAGGAGTTGGCGTGGGGGATGTGGCGGTTGGCGCACGGTCCGGACACGACGGCGAGGAGCACCGCGGACACCCCGAGGGAGCGGCGGACCCCGCTGCGCGCAGCGCCGTGACCTCCGGGAGTGAGAGCGAGACAGCCGAGGACGGCACGGTGACTGAGCACAACCACAGCGGTGACCAGGGGAGCGGGGGCAGCACCCCCGAGGCGAGGAAGCCCCGCTCCTTCTGGAAGGAGCTGCCCATCCTGATCGCTATCGCGCTGGTGCTGGCGCTGTTGATCAAGACCTTCCTCGTACAGGCGTTCTCGATTCCCTCGGACTCGATGCAGAACACCCTTCAGCGGGGCGACCGCGTCCTGGTCGACAAGCTGACCCCGTGGTTCGGCTCCGAGCCCGAGCGCGGCGAGGTCGTCGTCTTCCACGACCCGGACGACTGGCTGGCGGGCGAGCCGGCGGCCAGTCCGAACGCGCTGCAGACGGTGCTCAGCTGGATCGGCCTGATGCCGTCCGCGGAGGAGAAGGACCTCATCAAGCGTGTCGTCGGCGTGGGCGGCGACACCGTCGAGTGCAGGAACACCGGCCCGCTGATGGTCAATGGCAAGCCGCTGTACGAGCCGTACGTCTACCCGGGCAACACGCCGTGCAGCGTCGACGACCAGGGCGGTCAGTTCACGGTGCACGTGCCCGAGGGCTACATCTGGGTCATGGGCGACCACCGGCAGAACTCCCGGGACTCGCGCTACAACCAGACCGACAAGAACCACGGCATGGTCCCGGTCAAGGACGTCGTCGGCCGCGCCATCGTCAAGGCCTGGCCGATCAACCGCTGGGGCACGCTGCCGGTCCCGGAGACCTTCGACCAGCAGGGCATCAACGATCACTCCTCGGCGGCGGGCGCCCTGACGGTGGCCCCCCAGGGCGTGGCCCTGACCGCGGTCGTGCCGGTGGCGCTGTGGCGGCGCAGGCGGGCCGCGAAGGCCGTGGCCGGTACGGGCACCCCGACTACGGCCACGGGAAGCCGCTGAGCCGCTGGGCCGCCGAGCCGGGGCAGTGCGGCGGCGCGGCCGCTTCCGCCGGTACCGTCCGCCGCTGTGAAGTCCTCGTGGAGCATGCGGCGGTGGCCCGGAAGGAGGGGCTGCCCCGTTCCGGTACCGCCCGGTAGGGTTCGGGTCCATGGGTGGCGAGAGCACGACGCGTACGGCCCCGCGCAGCGGCGGCACAGGCAGGGACCCGGTGGGCGGCAAGGCCGGGCAGCGGCTGTCCGGGCTCGCCGTGGCCCTGGGGCTGGTGCTGTTCCTCGCGGGATTCGCGTGGGCGGCGGTGATCTACCGCCCGTACACCGTGCCCACCAGTTCGATGGTGCCGACGATCGGCATCGGCGACCGGGTGCTGGCCCAGCGGGTCGACGGCGGTCAGGTGCACCGCGGTGACGTGGTCGTCTTCCACGACAAGACCTGGGTGCAGAACTCCGCCGTGATCAAACGCGTGGTCGCCGTCGGCGGCGACACCGTCTCCTGCTGCGAGCAGGGCAGGCTGACCGTCAACGGCAAGCAGGTCGACGAGCCGTACCTGAAGGGCGCCGTCGCCGAGGCCGGCGGCTTCCCGACCGTGAAGGTGCCCCAGGGCCGGCTGTTCCTGCTCGGCGACGAGCGCCAGGGCTCCCTGGACTCCACCGCCCACCTCACGGACGCGGCCGCGGGCACCGTCTCGCGCGACGCCGTGGATGCCCGGGTCGACGCCGTCGTCTGGCCCATGAAGGGCCTGCTGGAGCGTCCCACCGGCTTCGAGGCGCTCGGCGCCCTGTCCGAGCCGGGCCCGCTGCGCACGATCACCATGATGATCGTGGCGGGTGCCGTCCTGGTCCTCGCCGGGGGCGCCTACGGCCCGATCGCGACGTGGCTGGGCGGCTCGCGCGCCCGCCCCCGGACGGAGCCGGCCGGTGCTCGCTGAGGACGCCGGGGACGCCGAGGACGCAGCGGGCACGGACGGTTACCGCGGCGGACTGCGCAAGGTCGCCCGGGTGGTCCTGCTCGACCCCGAGGACCGCATCCTGCTGCTGCACGGCCACGAGCCGGACGACCCGGCCGACGACTGGTGGTTCACCCCGGGCGGCGGCCTGGAGGGCGCCGAGACGCGCGAGGAGGCCGCCCTGCGGGAACTCGCCGAGGAGACCGGCATCACCGAGGTCGAACTCGGCCCGGTGCTGTGGCGCCGCACGTGCTCGTTCCCGTTCGCGGGCCGACGCTGGAACCAGGACGAGTGGTACTACCTGGCCCGTACGGACCGGACCGCGATCGAGGCCACGGCCCTGACCGAGTTGGAGCGGCGCAGCGTCGCCGGAGCGCGCTGGTGGACGTGTCAGGAACTGATCCGGGCACATGAGACGGTGTATCCGACCAGACTCGCCGAGCTTCTGCGCACACTGCTCGACGAAGGTCCCCCGGCCGGGCCCGTGACCCTCGACACCGAAATCGTCTAGGGCCTCATGGGACTGGCGCACAATGGTGGGATCGCACGGCTGAAGGGGAACATGCCATGAGCGCCGAGGACCTCGAGAAGTACGAGACCGAGATGGAGCTCAAGCTCTACCGGGAGTACCGCGATGTCGTCGGTCTGTTCAAATACGTGATCGAGACCGAGCGGCGCTTCTACCTCACCAACGACTACGAGATGCAGGTCCACTCGGTGCAGGGTGAGGTGTTCTTCGAGGTGTCGATGGCCGACGCCTGGGTGTGGGACATGTACCGGCCGGCCCGGTTCGTGAAGCAGGTACGCGTCCTCACGTTCAAGGACGTGAACATTGAGGAGCTGAACAAGACCGATCTGGAGCTGCCGGGCGGGTGAGGGGCGTCAGCGATCCTCTCTCGCTGTCACTCGTGTGAGTGACGGCGTTGTCCACAACCGGTGAGTAACCCACCAAGATCCACTCTGTGAGGCCGGATACGTGACCGTGGGCGCCGGAGGTGGTGCCGACATGAACGCACGAAGCGCGCTCGGCAGGTACGGAGAGGGCCTGGCGGCCCGGCGGCTGACCCAGACCGGCATGACGGTCCTGGAGCGCAACTGGCGCTGCGGCAGGACAGGCGAGATCGACATCGTGGCCCGGGACGGCGACGTCCTGGTCGTCTGCGAGGTGAAGACCCGCCGGGAGGGGCTCTTCGAGCATCCGATGGCCGCGGTCACAGCGGAGAAGGCCGAGCGGCTGCGCGGCCTCGCAGAACGGTGGATCCAGTCTCACGGAGGGGCTCCGCCCGGAGGCGTCCGCATCGACCTGGTCGGCGTCCTGCTGCCCCGGCGCGGCGCCCCCGTGGTCGAGCACGTACGGGGGGCCGCCTGATGGGCTTCGCGCGCACGTGCTCCGTGACCCTCGTCGGTGTCGAGGGCGTGGTCGTCGAGGTGCAGGCCGACCTCGAACCGGGCGTCGCCGCCTTCACCCTGGTGGGCCTGCCCGACAAGAGCCTGACCGAGAGCCGGGACCGAGTGCGGGCCGCTGTGGTCAACTCCGGTGGCGAGTGGCCGCAGAAGAAGCTCACGGTCGGGCTCAGCCCGGCCTCGGTGCCCAAGGCCGGCAGCGGCTTCGACCTGGCCGTGGCCTGCGCGGTGCTCGGCGCCGCCGAACGGATCGATCCCCGGGTGCTCGCCGACATCGTGATGATCGGGGAGCTCGGCCTGGACGGGCGGGTGCGCCCGGTCCGGGGCATCCTGCCGGCGGTGCTGGCCGCCGCCGACGCCGGGTACGAGCAGGTGGTCGTGCCCGAGTGCGCCGCCGCCGAGGCCTCGCTGGTGCCCGGCGTCTCCGTCCTCGGCGTGCGAAGCCTGCGGCAGCTGATCGCGGTGCTGACCGACGAGCCGGTGCCCGAGGAGGAACCGGACGAGCAGGGACGACCGGACCCGCTGCTGGCCGGCCTGCGCCTGCCCGGCACGGGCGCGGCCGCCGGAATGCACAACGTGGGCGCCGCCCCGCAGGACCAGGGGCACGACCTGGCCGACGTCGTCGGCCAGGTCTCGGCCCGTACAGCGGCGGAGGTCGCCGCGGCCGGGGCGCACCACCTGTTCCTCGAAGGGCCGCCGGGCGCGGGCAAGACCATGCTCGCCGAGCGGCTGCCCGCACTGCTGCCCCGCCTCGCCCGGGAGGAGTCCCTGGAGGTCACGGCGATCCACTCGGTGGCCGGACTCCTGCCGCCGGGCAGACCGCTGATCGACCTCGCCCCCTACTGCGCCCCGCACCACTCGGCCACCATGCAGGCCCTCGTCGGCGGCGGCCCGGGCGTCGCCAGGCCCGGGGCGGTGTCGCTCGCCCATCGAGGCGTCCTCTTTCTGGACGAGACCCCCGAGTTCAGCAGCCACGCGCTCGACGCCCTGCGCCAGCCGCTGGAGGCCGGCCATGTGGTGATCGCCCGCAGCGCCGGGGTGGTGCGGTTCCCGGCGAAGTTCCTGATGGTGCTCGCGGCCAACCCGTGCCCCTGCGGCCGGTTCTCACTGCGCGACACCCTGTGCGAGTGCCCGCCCTCGGCGGTCCGCCGCTACCAGGCCAGGCTGTCCGGCCCGCTGCTCGACCGGGTCGACCTGCGGGTGGAGGTGGACCCGGTCACCCGCTCCGAACTCACCCGGCGCGACGCCCGGGGCGAGGCCACGGCGGCGGTGGCCGACCGGGTGCGGGCCGCCAGGGAACGCGCGGCGGCCCGGCTCGCGGGCACACCGTGGCGGACCAACAGCGAGGTGCCCGGCCGCGAGCTGCGTAGCCGCTGGCACGTGGCGGCCGGCGCGATGGACGAGGCCGAGCGCGGCCTGGAGCGGGGCGTTCTCACCGCGCGCGGACTGGACCGCGTCCTGCGGGTCGCCTGGACGGTCGCGGACCTGGCCGGCCACGACCGGCCCGACGCGTCGGACGTCGCCCTGGCGCTGCAACTGCGCACCGGAGTGCCACGGGGCGTGCCCATGACCATCGGGGCGCCGGTGTGAACGCCACCCGGGCCCCCGACCGCGAACTGCTCGCCCGGGTCCTCCTCAGCCGGGTCGTCGAGCCCGGGGACGAGGCCGGCGGGCGCTGGCTGCGGGAGTTCGGGGCGGTTGAGGTGGCCCGGCGGCTGCGCGACGGCGCCCCTCGGCTCGCCGGGGTCTCCGGCAAGCGGTGGTCGGGGCTGTGCGCCCGGGCGGCACGGGCCGAGCCCGAACGCGACCTCGCCGCGGCCCGGGACGCCGGTGTGCGGTTCGTACGCCCCGGGGACACCGAGTGGCCCGCCCAGCTCGACGACCTCGGCGACGCGCGGCCCATGGGACTGTGGGTGCGCGGCCGGCCCAGCCTGCGGATATGGGCGCTGCGCTCGGTCGCGGTCGTCGGCGCCCGCGCCTGCACCCAGTACGGCGCCCACATGGCCGCGGCCCTCGCCTCCGGCCTCGCCGAGCGCGGCTGGGTGGTGGTCTCCGGCGGCGCCTACGGAGTCGACGGCGCCGCCCACCGCGGTGCCCTCGCCGCGGGTGGCGCCACCGTCGCCGTCCTGGCCTGCGGCGTCGACCGGCCCTACCCGCGCGGGCACACCGAGTTGATCACCAGGATCGCGCGGCAGGGTCTGGTGGTCGGCGAACTGCCGCCCGGTGACCACCCCACGCCGAGCCGGTTCATCGTCCGCAACCGAGTGATCGCGGCGCTCACCCGGGGCACCGTTGTGGTCGAGGCCGCCCACCGCAGCGGATCGCTGGTCACCGCGCGGGCGGCGCAGCGGCTGGGACGGCACACCATGGGCGTGCCCGGCCCGGCCACCAGCGCGCTCTCCGCCGGTGTCCACGAGCTCCTGCGCGGTGGGGCGGTGCTGGTCGGCGACGCAGCGGAAGTCGTCGAACTGGTGGGCGACATGGGTGAACTCGCCCCGGACCGGCGCGGTCCCGTACTCCCGCGCGACCTGCTGGAACCGGACGCTCGGCAGGTTCTGGCCGCGTTGCCGGCGCGCGGCGGGGCGACGCCGGAGGAGATCGCCCGCGGCGCCCGGACGACCGCGGACGACGCGATCGCGAAACTGTACGAACTCCGATCACTGGGGTACGTCGAACGACATGGCGAGGGATGGAAGTTGACACGCCAGGCGCTGATCTCGGCCCGGGAGGGCCGCGAGCGGTGCTGACCGAGAGTGTTCGGCCGTCCGGGGGAGACCCGATGTCGTTGCGGATTCCCGCAGTTGGGCGCTGTCGCGGTTACCGAGGGTGACGTGCGTGACCCGGCGGGGCGCATCGCGGAACGAATCTGCGCACGCTTCACGCCCCGCCGTTCGCGCACCGCGACACATCAGTCACGCTACGCTCACGTGGTTCCGACCACAGAAACGACTCGGACCGGCAACTCACGCAGACGCCCGCATTCCACGGCAGAACGACACAAGGCGACGAATGCCCCAGCACACCTCCGGGCCCGACCGGGCGGCGATCCCCTCAGCCGCCCGTGACGGTGGCAGCGTGCGACCGCCCGCTCCTTCGACGCTCGAGGAGCTGTGGCGGTCGTACAAGGCGACGGGGGACGAGCGGCTGCGGGAGCAGCTGATCCTGCACTACTCGCCGCTGGTGAAGTACGTGGCGGGACGAGTGAGCGTCGGACTGCCACCCAACGTGGAGCAGGCCGATTTCGTCTCCTCCGGGGTCTTCGGGCTCATCGACGCGATCGAGAAGTTCGATATCGAGCGGGAGATCAAGTTCGAGACCTACGCGATCACGCGGATCCGGGGCGCGATGATCGACGAGCTGCGGGCGCTGGACTGGATCCCCCGCTCGGTGCGGCAAAAGGCGCGGAACGTGGAGCGGGCGTACGCGACCCTGGAGGCCCGGCTGCGGCGCACGCCGTCGGAGGCCGAGGTGGCCGCCGAGATGGGCATCGCCGTCGACGAACTGCACGCTGTTTTCAGCCAGTTGTCGCTGGCCAACGTGGTGGCGCTGGAGGAGCTGCTGCACGTCGGCGGCGAGGGCGGGGACCGGCTGAGCCTGATGGACACGCTGGAGGACACCGCCGCCGACAACCCGGTGGAGGTGGCCGAGGACCGGGAGCTGCGCACGTTTCTGGCCCGGGCGATCAACACGCTGCCCGAGCGGGAGAAGACCGTCGTGATGCTCTACTACTACGAGGGCCTCACGCTCGCCGAGATCGGCAACGTGCTCGGTGTGACCGAGAGCCGGGTCAGTCAGATCCACACCAAATCGGTGCTTCAGCTGCGTGCGAAGCTGGCGAGCTTCGGACGCTGACCCGGGCGGAGTCCCTCCCGGTCCGGGTGACGCGTCCGTAAAGTGGTCGACGTGCCAAGGATTCGAGCGGCCTCCGTGGCCGAGCACCGGTCGATGCAGCGAGCCGCCCTGCTGGACGCGGCGCGGACCCTGCTGTCCGAGGGCGGGACGGAGGCGCTGACCTTCCCCGCCCTGGCCGAGCGGACGGGGCTCGCGCGGTCGTCGGTGTACGAGTATTTCCGGTCACGGGCCGCCGTGGTCGAGGAGCTGTGCGAGGTCGACTTCCCGGTGTGGGCCGCGGAGGTCGCGGCCGCGATGGCCTCCGCCGACGGGCCCGCGGCCAAGGTCGAGGCGTATGTGCGCAAGCAACTGGAGCTGGTCGGGGACCGGCGGCACCGGGCCGTCGTGGCGATCTCGGCGAGTGAGCTGGACGCGGGTGCCCGGGAGAAGATCCGGGCCGCCCACGGCGGGCTCGTCGCCATGATCGTGGAGGCGCTGAGGGAGCTGGGGCACGAGCAGCCGCGGCTGGCGGCGATACTGCTCCAGGGCGTGGTGGACGCGGCGGTGCGGCGGATCGAACTGGGCGCCGCGGAGGATCCGGCGGCCATCGCCGAGGCCGCGGTGGGGATGGCACTGCACGGCGTCTGCGGCTGACGCCGGCGGAGGCTGGGACGGCACGGGCCGGACCGGCTCCGCAGGAGGCTCCCCAGCCCTCGGCCGGGGGCAGGAGGCCCGCCCGCCCCGCGGTCAGGGCAGCGGCACCCCCAGCACCGGCAGCAGCCTCGTCGGCCCGTTCAGGAGCCACGGCGGGAGCAGGAGAAGCGGGTTCAGGTAGGTCTTGCCGCGCAGCAGACCCCAGTGGACGCATGGGCCCTCGCAGTGCCGGCCCGTCGCCTCCACGGTGCCGATGACCTCGCCGGCCGCCACCTCGTCGCCCCGCTTCACCGACGCCCTCACTGGTTCGTACGTCGTCCGCAGCGGTGGGTCGCCGGTACCCGTCAGCTCGACCGACACCACGCCTCTGCCGGCCACCGGGCCCGCGAAGAACACCCGCCCGGCCGCCACCGACCGAACCGGCGCGCCCGGCGACGCGCCGAGGTCCACGCCCCGGTGCCCGGGCCCGTAGACCGTCGCCGGAGGATCCCAGCCGCGCAGCACCCCGGGGCGTACCCCCACCGGCCATACCCGGCCCACGGCCGGTACCGGCGGATCCCCTTCCCCGGAGCCGGAGCCGGAGCCGGAGCCAGGGCCAGGGCCAGGGCCAGGGCCAGGGCCGGGGCCGGGGCCGAGGCCGGGATCGGAGTCAGGGCCGGCCGGCGCGGCGGGGCCACCGTCCGCCCAGGCTGCCCACGCCGCCGAGCCCAGCAGCGCTGCCGAGGCCATGAGTGCCACCAGCGCCAAAGAGGCCGCCACCGCCGCCGCCCACCTGGGCAGCAGCCGCCGCCGGGCACCGGCGGCCATCCATCCCATCGCACGCATCCGAACCATGCGCCCACCGTCCCGCACCCCGCCGACGGCGGCCCGAACCTGTGGACAACTCACCGGTTGTGGACAGCGGCGTCACCCGGCGCCCCGCGGGTCCCGTACACTTCTGGTGGCGACCCGGGTCACTGGGTCGACTTCGCACGCCCCGACACCATGACCGGAAACGGCGGGTGTCAGCGCCCCTCGGTCCCTCGTGGCACGGCGCACCAGGGCGTCAGGCGCGGAAGCCGTCCGGCTTCCGCGGCACAACCGAGAAACTCAAGGAGTACGGCCATGGCCGTCGTCACGATGCGGGAGCTGCTGGAGAGCGGCGTCCACTTCGGTCACCAGACCCGCCGTTGGAACCCGAAGATGAAGCGCTTCATCTTCACCGAGCGCAACGGCATCTACATCATCGACCTGCTCCAGTCGCTGTCGTACATCGACCGCGCCTACGAGTTCGTCAAGGAGACCGTCGCCCACGGCGGCACGGTCATGTTCGTCGGTACGAAGAAGCAGGCGCAGGAGGCCATCGCCGAGCAGGCCACCCGCGTCGGCATGCCCTTCGTCAACCAGCGCTGGCTGGGCGGCATGCTCACCAACTTCTCGACCGTCTACAAGCGCCTGCAGCGCCTGAAGGAGCTCGAGCAGATCGACTTCGAGGACGTCGCGGCCTCCGGTCTGACCAAGAAGGAGCTCCTGGTCCTCTCCCGCGAGAAGGCCAAGCTGGAGAAGACCCTCGGCGGTATCCGCGAGATGCAGAAGGTGCCCAGCGCCGTCTGGATCGTGGACACCAAGAAGGAGCACATCGCGGTCGGCGAGGCCCGCAAGCTCAACATCCCGGTCGTCGCCATCCTCGACACCAACTGCGACCCCGACGAGGTCGACTACAAGATCCCGGGCAACGACGACGCGATCCGCTCCGTCACCCTGCTCACCCGTGTGATCGCCGACGCGGTCGCCGAGGGCCTCATCGCCCGCTCCGGCGTCGCCACCGAGGGCAAGGGCGAGAAGGCCGCGGGCGAGCCGCTCGCCGAGTGGGAGCGCGACCTGCTCGAGGGTGAGAAGAAGGCCGAGGAGGCCCCGGCTGCGGAGGCTCCGGCTGCGGAGGCTCCCGCCGCCGAGGCGCCGGCTGCGGAGGCGCCGGCTGCCGAGGCACCGGCTGCCGAGGCGCCGGCCGCCGAGACTCCGGCTGCCGAGGGCGAGCAGGCCTGATCCGTCAGCGCCAGCGTTGACGGCGGGAGCGGCGACATGAAGTCCGCTCCCGCCGTTCACCCGTAGGTCAGCACAGAGTCGGGCATCTGCATCTACATGTAGATCGCAGACCGTGCAGATCTTCGATCCTCCAGACTTCGAGAAAGATTCACAGACTCATGGCGAACTACACCGCCGCCGACGTCAAGAAGCTCCGCGAGCTCACCGGCGCCGGCATGATGGACTGCAAGAAGGCGCTGGACGAGGCCGAGGGCAACGTCGAGAAGGCCGTCGAGGCGCTCCGTATCAAGGGCCAGAAGGGCGTCGCCAAGCGCGAGGGCCGCTCCGCCGAGAACGGCGCCGTGGTCTCGATCATCGCCGACGACAACTCCTCCGGTGTCCTCGTCGAGCTGAAGTGCGAGACGGACTTCGTCGCCAAGGGCGAGAAGTTCCAGTCCGTCGCCCGCGCGCTCGCCGAGCACGTTGCCAAGACCTCCCCGGCCGACCTCGAGGCCCTGCTCGCCTCCGAGATCGAGCCCGGCAAGACCGTCCAGGCGTTCGTGGACGAGGCCAACGCCAACCTCGGCGAGAAGATCGTCCTGGACCGCTTCGCGCAGTTCTCCGACGGCTTCGTGACCGCGTACATGCACCGCACGATGCCCGACCTGCCCCCGCAGATCGGTGTCCTCGTCGAGCTCGACAAGCCGAACGCCGAGGTCGCCAAGGGCATCGCCCAGCACATCGCCGCCTTCGCGCCGAAGTACCTCGCCAAGGAGGACGTGCCGGCCGACATCGTCGAGTCCGAGCGTCGTGTCGCCGAGGAGACCACCCGCGCCGAGGGCAAGCCCGAGGCCGCGATCGCCAAGATCGTCGAGGGCCGCCTGAACGGCTTCTTCAAGGACGCGACGCTGCTCGGTCAGCCCTACGCCCTGGACAACAAGAAGTCGGTCCAGAAGGTCCTGGACGAGGCCGGTGTCACCCTGAAGCGCTTCACGCGCATCAAGGTCGGCATCTGAGTCCAAGGTCCGTACCGCGACGGACCCCCGACCCCGATAGGGTCGACAGCAGTCGTCCATGTCGCTCGTGTGTGCAGCCACGTACATGCGAGTGACGGACGGCAGCAGATCTGACGAGGAGGCCATTGCCGCTGCATGGGATGCGAAACACGCCCCACCGGCAATGGCCTTCTTCGCATGTGCACCACGTATAACAAAGGCGGGATCTCATGACCACCAAGGCCCAGAAGAGCGACGACGGCAAAGTACCCGGCCGGTTTCTGCTGAAGCTGTCCGGAGAGGCCTTCTCCGGCGGCGGGGGCCTGGGCGTCGACCCGGACGTGGTGCACGCCATCGCCCGTGAGATCGCGGCCGTCGTGCGCGACGGCGCGCAGATCGCGGTCGTGATCGGCGGCGGCAACTTCTTCCGCGGTGCCGAACTCCAGCAGCGCGGCATGGACCGAGCCCGCTCGGACTACATGGGCATGCTCGGCACCGTGATGAACTGCCTCGCCCTGCAGGACTTCCTGGAGAAGGAAGGCATCGACAGCCGGGTCCAGACCGCCATCACCATGGGCCAGGTCGCCGAGCCGTACATCCCGCTGCGCGCCGTGCGCCACCTGGAGAAGGGCCGCGTAGTCATCTTCGGCGCCGGTATGGGCATGCCGTACTTCTCCACCGACACCACCGCTGCCCAGCGCGCCCTGGAGATCGACGCTGAGGCGCTGCTCATGGGGAAGAACGGCGTGGACGGGGTTTACGACTCCGACCCGAAGGCCAACCCGGACGCCGTGAAGTTCGACTCCCTCGGCTACGGGGAGGTCATCACACGGGACCTCAAGGTCGCCGACGCCACGGCGATCACGCTGTGCCGTGACAACAAGCTCCCGATCGTCGTCTTCGAGCTCCTGAAGGAGGGCAATATCGCCCGCGCCGTCAAGGGTGAGAAGATCGGCACGCTTGTGGGTGACCACCGGGACTGACCGGCGGAGCCCGCACCGCGGGAAGCCGGAAAGAGACCTGTCCGGGCGACGGACGGGACGGACCCTGGCCGGGGGATGGACAATGTCCTGCCGGTCGGGAACCGTGCAGGAAGATGACGCGACGAAGCCGGCCGCCGGTCCCGACAGGGAAACCGCGGCCGGGCCTACTCAAGACACGCAGGAGCAAGTGGTGATCGAAGAGACCCTCCTCGAGGCCGAGGAGAAGATGGAGAAGGCCGTCGTGGTCGCCAAGGAGGACTTCGCCGCGATCCGCACCGGCCGTGCGCACCCGGCGATGTTCAACAAGATCGTGGCCGATTACTACGGCGCGCCGACGCCGATCAACCAGCTGGCCTCGTTCTCCGTGCCGGAGCCGCGCATGGCCGTCGTGACCCCGTTCGACAAGACCGCGCTGCGCAACATCGAGCAGGCGATCCGCGACTCCGACCTGGGCGTCAACCCGAGCAACGACGGCAACATCATCCGCGTGGTGTTCCCCGAGCTCACCGAGGAGCGCCGCCGCGACTACATCAAGGTCGCCAAGGGCAAGGGCGAGGACGCCAAGGTGTCCATCCGCTCCGTGCGCCGCAAGGCCAAGGACGCCATCGACAAGCTGATCAAGGACGGCGAGGTCGGCGAGGACGAGGGCCGTCGTGCGGAGAAGGAGCTCGACGACACCACCGCGAAGTACGTGGCGCAGGTGGACGAGCTCCTGAAGCACAAGGAAGCGGAGCTGCTCGAAGTCTGATGGACGACACTTCCTGGGGAGCGCCGCGGCAAGCCGGGTACTGGGGGCCCGCGGACGGTTCACCCGCCCATCAGGGACCCGTCCCGGGGGCCGCTCCGGCGGGTCCCGCGTACGATGCGCATGACGCCCAGCGGACCCGCCCCATGCCCGTCGTGCCCGACGTGCCCGCTCACGGCGGAAACCAGGATGACGACCGGGGCGCCGCCCAGCCGGGCGGCGCCTCGTTCCGCGACGACACGCCGCAGCAGCCGCACCGCGTGCCGCAGCCGTGGTCCCATGACACGCCGCAGACACCGTCCTTCCACGGGGCGGCGTCGCAGAATCCGGAGCCCATGCCCGACGCCCCGCAGCCGGCGCCCGCGCCGCAGAAGAAGAGCGCGGGCCGCGACCTGGGTGCCGCCATAGGCGTCGGCCTCGGGCTCGGCGCGGTGATCGTCGTGTCGCTGTTCGTCGTCAAGGCCGTCTTCGTGGGTGTCATCGCGATCGCGGTCGTGGTCGGCCTGTGGGAACTCACCAGCCGGCTCGAGGAGCGCAAGGGCATCAAGGCGCCGCTCGTGCCACTTGCGGTCGGCGGCGCGGCCATGGTGGTCGCCGGGTACGTCCGGGGCGCAGAGGGCGCCTGGGTGGCGATGGCGCTGACGGCGCTCGCGGTCCTGGTCTGGCGCATGACGGAACCGCCGGAGGGCTACCTCAAGGACGTCACGGCCGGTGTCTTCGCGGCGTTCTACGTGCCGTTCCTGGCCACGTTCGTCGCGATGATGCTCACCGCGGACGACGGTCCGCGCCGTGTGCTGACATTCCTCGTGCTCACGGTGGTCAGCGACACGGGCGCGTACGCCGTCGGCTGGCGCTTCGGCCGGCACAAGCTCGCCCCGCGGATCAGCCCGGGCAAGACCCGCGAGGGCCTGTTCGGCGCGGTGGCCTTCGCGATGGTGGCCGGCGCGCTGTGCATGCAGTTCCTGATCGACGACGGCGCCTGGTGGCAGGGTTTGCTGCTCGGCCTCGCGGTCGCCGCCACCGCCACCCTCGGCGACCTCGGCGAGTCCATGATCAAGCGGGACCTGGGCATCAAGGACATGGGCACCCTGCTTCCCGGCCACGGGGGCATCATGGACCGCCTCGACTCCCTGCTGCCCACCGCGCCGGTGGTCTGGCTCCTGATGGTCCTCTTCGTCGGCTCCGCCTGAACCCACGACCACCGAGCCCCCACCCCGCCGGGTGGGGGCTCGACGCCGTTCACCGCCTGGACCACGTGCCGGGCCTGAGACGTTAAGGTCCTCCCCATGGGGCAGGCTCGGCTGGGGGATGACGGCATCTATCACGGCGATCTGCGGTGCCGATGGTGCGAAGCGATGCGAGGGTGACGGCTGCTAGGTAGAACTGGGCGGTGCCTGCTCCGGAGCGGGCACGGATGACTATTTTGCCCGGCGTACCGCCTCCTCCCTCCGCCCCGACCTTGACCTGGAGCCCGCTTTGCCTCTGCCGACAGGTACCACCCGCCCGATATCCCTGCTCCTGTCGACCGCGCTGGCGGCCGTAACGCTCACCGGCTGCGCGTTGGTGGAACTCGCTGGGGACTGCGAGGGGACCGAGGACCGGGTGAAGGAGATGGCGGCGCTCGACATCCTCGACTCCCGGCCCGCCGGGGCCACCGTCGCCCGGGGCTTCGAGAAGGTTGACGCCGGCTGCTGGGCGGACAGCGGCGATGTCTCGGTGTATGCCAACCGGACATACGCCTTCCCCGGCACGCAGGCCGAAGTGGCCGCGTACTACCGGACGGCGGTGGTACGGGACGGATGGAATCCGGACCCCGAGGCCTTGCCCGATGACCTGTGCTTCGCCAGAGAGAACATGGTCCTGCAGATCGTCTTCCTCACCGCCGAGGGCCTCGCGGAGGACGGTCACGGAAGCCGCCCCGACCTCACCACCGGAGCCGGCTACTCGATCAATGTCGACTCGTTCGTGAACAGCGGCGTCGAGGCGTGCTGCTAGAGCAAGCACCCACCCGTCGTCGCTTCGCTCCTCCGGGCGGGCGCGGACGGCCGGCGGCGCGGCCTCGAACCACGGCCTGCGGATCCGTTCCCATCGACAGCAGCCGCCGCGGGACGTGCCAACGGAGCGGACCGGCTCCCTCGGGCTTCGGTCCGCTCCGCTCCCAGGGGACTAGTAGTGACCAAAATCAGTAACCGTGCCCGCCGCGTTCGCCGCGTTCGCCGCGTTCGCCACGCTCTCCGCGTTCGCCACGCTCTCCGCGCCCGCCACGCTCTCCGCGCTCTCCGCGCTCGCCACGCTCTCCGTGGCCACGGTGGCCCCCGTGGCCGTGGCCGTGGTCATGGCCACGGGCGGGGAAGAGAACATTGAAGATCGCCATCGCGTTCCTCCTGAATATGCCAGAGGCATATGAGACATGTTTGAAGGTGATACGTCCCGGAGTGGGAATTGGATGGCGTTTTGAGTCAAAAGGCGGCAAACATCTTCCGCCGGATACAGAACGTTGACACCGGAGGCGCACGGCCCATCGGCCGGGCCGTCTGTGGGCCGTCCGAGGGCGATCAGCGGCGACCAGTGACGACCGCTGACGGCAGTGCGAACGGCAGCGGTCAGCCGGGTATGGCAGCGACGACTGTCGGGTTATAGCCATGCGGCCCGATCGCACAGATCATGAGCGGCATGCAGAGTGTCCAGGTGGGAGCAAAAACCGGCAAGACGCGGGGATCGCTTGGTAGAAGCTCGGTCCTCTTGTTCGCGACGGGGAGCCTTTACGCGGGGATTTACCTCGCCGAGTTGATCACGGATGGTGACCGCTGGGTCCAGATGCTCGAGTCCGCTTCTGCCATGCTGTTCCTGAGCTGGATTGCTGGAGCCGTGCACCTTCTCCGGATCAGGAAGGCAGAGAGGCAGAACAGGTAGGGGTCACCGGCGCCTGTGCGGTGCAGCAGCGATTTGCGGCTGACGGAGTCGCGGGCTGGGTGCTGGTGATCACGCGCCCGATCGAGCGGGGAACACCGGGGAACGACGGGCACTCACGGACAGCGCACGGCACGACGGCCCCTGACCGGTTTACCTGGTCAGGGGCCGTCAATCTGTGCGGTGGGTGGGGGATTTGAACTCACGGTGACTCGCGCCACGACGGTTTTCAAGGTTGTGTGTGGCACGCGGCTCTGCGACGCAACCCCCACGCCCTGAACCGACCGCTCACGAAGATACCGACGCCGATGGACAGCGCGATCGACACGATGTCGAGGGTCACGTGGCGGCCCCCGGCTGCCAACGACACCAGAAACGCGATCGCCGTGAGGGTCGCGGCGGCCGCGGTGAGGAAGACGGCTGTCTCGGCCCACCACATCGCCCGCGTCGGTTGAGTCGTCATGCCGATGTTGTACATCGCGCATCTGGCTGCTGTACAGCAGGGAGGTACAGCAACCCCCGTGCCCATAGGTCGCCTTGAGGGGGTCAGCCGCGACGAGCGGACCCCACCGCTCCATCACTCGCCGCCATATCAGCGGGTACCGAGCGGTCGGTCGCCCGCCGCGATCACGGCTCGACAAGCGCATGGATCAAGGTGTATCGGCGGTGCTCGGAGCGAGTGTCGGTGTGCCCGGGACAGTAGGAACGGCCGTTCTGACGTATCCGGCGGCTCGCAAGCAGGCCTATGACCAGGGAAGGGTCACCCACCGCAGCGCTCTCAGGACCGAGCGTCGGGAAGTGTACCCGTCCGAGAGGGACCGGCGGCGACGGATGGCGACCACCGGCGACAGGTGTCCCGACCGGCAGCCCCAGGTCACCGGATTTGATCTGCGACACTGGTACAGCCATGCCTAAGCCCGGAGAACTCACTTTCGTCGCCCCGCGCGGTGCCAAGAAGCCGCCGCGGCACCTTGCCGATCTGTCGCCTGCCGAGCGCAAGGAGGCTGTCGCCGCGATCGGCGAGAAGCCGTTCCGTGCCAAGCAGCTCGCGCAGCACTACTTCGCGCGGTACGCGCACGACCCGGAGCAGTGGACCGACATCCCCGCCGGATCCCGCGCCAAGCTCCAGGAGGCGCTGCTTCCCGAGCTGATGACGGTCGTACGGCATCTGTCGACCGACCAGGGGACCACCCGCAAGACGCTGTGGCGCCTGTTCGACGGCACGCTCGTGGAGTCGGTGCTCATGCGCTACCCGGACCGGGTGACCATGTGCATCAGCTCGCAGGCGGGCTGCGGCATGAACTGCCCGTTCTGCGCCACGGGACAGGCCGGCCTCGACCGGAACCTGTCCACCGCCGAGATCGTGCACCAGATCGTGGACGGGATGCGCGCCCTGCGGGACGGAGAGGTCCCCGGTGGTCCCGCTCGCCTGTCGAACATCGTCTTCATGGGCATGGGCGAGCCGCTCGCCAACTACAACCGCGTCGTCGGCGCCATCCGCGCCCTGACCGACCCCGAGCCGGACGGGCTCGGCCTGTCCCAGCGCGGGATCACCGTCTCGACGGTGGGCCTGGTCCCGGCCATCCACCGGTTCTCCGACGAGGGCTTCAAGTGCCGGCTCGCCATCTCCCTGCACGCGCCGGACGACGAACTGCGCGACACGCTCGTCCCGGTCAACACGCGGTGGAAGGTACGGGAGGTGCTCGACGCCGGATTCGAGTACACCGCCAGGTCCGGGCGCCGGCTGTCCATCGAGTACGCGCTGATCCGGGACATCAACGACCAGGCGTGGCGCGGCGACCGGCTCGGCCGGCTGCTCAAGGGCAGGCCGGTGCACGTCAACCTCATCCCGCTGAACCCGACGCCCGGCTCCAAGTGGACCGCGTCCCGGCCCGAGGACGAGAAGGCGTTCGTCGAGGCGATCGCCGCCCACGGTGTGCCGGTGACCATCCGGGACACCCGCGGTCAGGAGATCGACGGCGCCTGCGGTCAGCTGGCTGCCACCGAAAGGTAGCCGGACGGTAGGCTGATACCGCACACATCTTCATATTCCGACAGGGGAGCGCCACAGCGCTGAGAGTGCGGCACCGGCCGCAGACCCTCTGAACCTCGCCCAGGTCATTCTGGGTAGGAAGTTCGGTCATCACTCAAGCTGTTGTGCCCTGCCCGGGTGTCCCTCGCGGATCCCGGGCAGGGCCGCGTCTCTTCCTGGCCAACCCCCAGGAGGACTTCAGTGCACACCAAGACGTTCGCCGTCGTGGCGGTCGGGCTCGGCCTGGTCACGCTGTCGGCGTGCGGTTCGTCGCCGGGCGACAAGAGTTCGGCCGGCTCCAGGACGGTGACCCTGGTCAGCCACAACTCGTGGGCCGCCTCCAAGAGCGTCATCGCGGACTTCGAGAAGAGCTCCGGCTACAAGGTCAAGGTCCTCGAGGACGGCGACGCCGGCCAGGCGGTCAACAAGGCCATCCTCACCAAGGACAACCCGCAGGGCGACGTCTTCTTCGGCGTCGACAACACGCTGCTGTCCCGCGCCCTGGACAACGGGCTGTTCCAGTCGTACGAGCCGAAGGGTTCGGACCTGATCCTGCCGCAGTACCGCGTCGACGAGGCGAAGCGCCGGGTCACGCCCATCGACACCGGCGACATCTGCGTCAACTACGACAAGAAGTACTTCGCCGACCACAAGCTGACCCCGCCCGCCTCGTTCGACGACCTGGTCAAGCCGGAGTACAAGAACCTCCTCGTCACCGAGAACGCCGCCACCTCCTCGCCCGGCCTCGGCTTCCTGCTCGGCACCGCCGCCCGGTACGGGGACAAGGGCTGGCAGGACTACTGGAAGAAGCTCAAGGCCAACGGCGTCAAGGTCGTCGACGGCTGGGAGCAGGCCTACAACCAGGAGTTCTCCGGCTCCGCCGGCGGCAGGAAGGCCAAGGGCGACCGTCCCCTCGTCGTCTCCTACGCCTCCTCGCCGCCCGCCGAGGTCATCTACGCCGACCCGCGGCCGAAGACCGCGCCGACCGGCGTCGCGCAGGGCACCTGCTTCCGCCAGGTCGAGTACGCCGGACTGCTGAGCAACGCCGGGAACACCGAGGGCGGCAAGGCCTTCCTGGACTTCCTGATCACCAAGAAGTTCCAGGACGACATGCCGCTGAACATGTTCGTCTACCCGGTGCGCGAAGGCGCCCAGGTGCCCCCGGAGTTCGTGAAGTACGGCCCCCAGGCCAAGGACCCCGCGACCATGGCCCCCGCCGAGATCGCCGCCAACCGTGACCAGTGGGTCAAGTCGTGGACATCGCTCGTCCTCAGGTAGGCCGCGGACGCGGCCGCCGGACGGGGAACGCGGCGCGGCTCGGTCTCATGGCCGTGCCCGTCGCGTTCTTCGCGGTGTTCTTCGCCTACCCCGTGGCCGCGATCGTCCGGCGTGGCCTGGAGGCCGACGGTGTCTGGCAGTTGGGACGGATCGCCGATGTGCTCGGACAGTCCGACATCCGGCACGTCCTGTGGTTCACCACTTGGCAGGCGCTCGCCTCCACCGTGCTCACCCTGCTCGTCGCCCTGCCCGGCGCCTATGTCTTCGCGCGCCTCGAATTCCCCGGCCGGCAGGTTCTGCGGGCCGTCGTCACCGTGCCGTTCGTACTGCCCACGGTCGTGGTCGGCACCGCGTTCCTCGCGCTGGTCGGGCGCGGCGGCCTGCTCGACGAACTGTGGGGCGTACGGCTGGACACCATGGTCTGGGCGATCCTGCTCGCCCACGTCTTCTTCAACTACGCCGTCGTCGTACGGACCGTGGGCGGTCTGTGGGCGGGGCTCGACCCGCGCCAGGAGGAGGCGGCCCGGATGCTCGGCGCCTCGCCGCTCGCAGCCTGGCGCAAGGTCACCCTGCCCGCGCTGGCGCCCGCGGTCGCCGCCGCCGCACTCATGGTCTTCCTGTTCACGTTCACCTCCTTCGGTGTGGTGCAGATCCTCGGTGGCCCCACCTTCTCCACCCTCGAGGTGGAGATCTACCGGCAGACGTCCGAGATCTTCGACCTGGCCACCGCCGCGGTCCTGACGATCCTCCAGTTCGCCGCGGTGGGCGCGATCCTCGCCGTGCACGCCTGGACCGTACGGCGCCGCGAGACCGCGCTGAAACTGGTGGACGCCTCGCTGACCGCCCGTCGGCCGCGCGGTGCCGGGCAGTGGACGCTGCTGGCCGGGGTCCTCGCCACCATCGCCGTCCTCGTCGTGCTGCCGCTCGCCGTGCTGGTGCAGCGGTCGCTCACCGCGCCCGGGTTCGGCTACTACCGGGCGCTGACGAACGCGGACGGCGGCACCTTCCTGGTCGCGCCGATCGACGCCGTCGGCACTTCCCTGAGCTATGCCGCCGCGGCGACCGCCATCGCCGTGGTGATCGGCGCGCTCGCCGCCGCGGCCCTCACCCGCCTCCCCCCTTCTCGCCTTCGCTCCAACGGGGGGACCCCCATCGTGGGCCGGCTCGTACGCGGCTTCGACGCGCTGCTGATGCTGCCGCTCGGGGTCTCCGCGGTGACCGTCGGCTTCGGCTTCCTGATCGCCCTGGACCGCCCGCCGCTGGACCTCAGGCAGTCCTGGATCCTGGTCCCGCTGGCACAGGCCCTGGTCGGCGTGCCCTTCGTCGTACGGACCATGCTGCCCGTGCTGCGCGCGGTGGACGTACGGCTACGGGAGGCGGCGGCCGTGCTCGGGGCCTCGCCGTGGCGGGTGTGGCGGGAGGTCGACCTGCCCCTGGTACGGCGGGCGCTGCTGATCGCCGCCGGGTTCGCCTTCGCGGTGTCACTGGGGGAGTTCGGGGCGACCGTGTTCATCGCGCGGCCCGACCGGCCGACGCTGCCGGTCGCCGTGGCCCGGCTGATCGGCCGGCCCGGCGACCTCAACTACGGCCAGGCGATGGCCCTGTCGACGATTCTGATGGTGGTGTGCGCGGTGGCGCTGCTGGTGCTGGAACGCCTGCGCACCGACCGGAGCGGGGAGTTCTGAGATGCTGCTGAGCCTTGAGGCCGCGACCGTGCGCTTCGGCGGGCGGGCCGCGCTGGACGCGGTCGACCTGTCGGTCGCCGAGCACGAGATCGTGTGCGTGCTCGGACCCAGCGGCAGCGGCAAGTCGACCCTGCTGCGCGCGGTGGCCGGGCTTCAGCCGCTGGACTCCGGGCGGGTACTGCTGGACGGGCGGGACCAGTCGGGGGTGCCGGTGCACCGGCGCGAGGTGGGGCTGATGTTCCAGGACCACCAGCTGTTCCCGCAGCGGGACGTGGCCGGAAATGTCGGCTTCGGGCTGCGGATGCACGGCGCGGCGAGGAGTGAACGGGACGCCCGCGTGGGGGAGTTGCTGGAGTTGGTCGGGCTGCCCGGTGCCGGGCGGCGGGCCGTGGCCGCGCTCTCCGGCGGGGAGCAGCAGCGGGTGGCCCTCGCCCGGGCGCTCGCCCCTCGGCCGCGGCTGCTGATGCTGGACGAGCCGCTCGGCCAGCTCGACCGCTCGTTGCGGGAGCGTCTCGTCGTCGAACTGCGGGAGCTGTTCGGGCGGTTGGGCACCACCGTGCTCGCGGTCACGCACGACCAGGGCGAGGCGTTCGCCCTCGCCGACCGGGTCGTGGTGATGCGGGACGGCCGGATCGCCCAGTGGGGCACGCCACTCGAGGTGTGGCAGCGGCCGGCCGACGCCTTCGTGGCCCGTTTCCTCGGCTTCGAGAATGTGGTGGAGGCGAACGTGGAGGGCGAGGTGGCGGTCACTCCGTGGGGCAAGGTGCCGGTCCCCGTCGGCTCGGCCCAGGGCACCCGCACCCTCCTCGTCCGGCCCGCCGGAGTCCGCCTCGTCCCCACCGCCGAGGGACTGCCCTGCACGGTGACCGCCCGCACCTTCAAGGGCACCCACGTCACCGTCCACCTCCAGCCCGACAACGCCCCCCGCCTGGAAGCGGCCTGCGCCCTGCGCGCGGCACCGGAGGTCGGGGACGAGGTGGCCGTGGAGTTCGACACGACCGAAATCGTGGTGCTTGATCGACCGCAGGCCACCTAGTGTGCGGGCATGACGCTGCTTTCCTACGAACGTTACTGTGACGAAATCGCTTACCAGGTCGACGAGTTGCGCTCCCTGATCGCCTCCGGCGCCGACCTGTCCGGCACCGTGCCGACCTGTCCGGACTGGACGCTGGAGGAGCTCGTACGGCATATGGGCGGGGCCCTGCGTTGGGTGGAGGCGCTGGTCCGGACCCGCGCGCTGGAGAACGTCCCGGACGACGCGGTCCCGCTGGCCAACGGGCCGAAGGAGCAGGGCGACCCGGCCGCGCTGGACGCCTGGCTGGCGGAGACCGGCCGGATGGTCGTCGACGCCCTCCGCGAGGCCGGACCGGACACGAAGGTGTGGACCTGGGCCGGGATCCTCGACACCGGCTTCTGGGCCCGTCGTATGACCCACGAAATCACGATCCACCGTGCCGACGCGGCGCTCGCCGCGGGCCGGCCCTACGAGGTCGCCGCGGACGTGGCCGCCGACGCCATCGACGAGTGGCTCCAGATCGTGGAGTTCATCCAGCGGAAGAAGGCGTCCCCGGATGCCCAGGAGCTGCGCGGTCCGGGCCGCAGCATCCATCTGCACGCCACCGACGGCGATCCCGGGCTGAACGCCGAGTGGGTCATTGAGCTGGCCGAGGAGGGCGTCACCTGGCGCCGCGGTCACGAGAAGGCGACCGTCGCCCTGCGGGGGCCGCTCACCTCCGTGCTGCTCGCGTTCTACAGCCGGCTGCCCCTGGACAGCCCCGAGCTGGAGGTGGTCGGCGAGCGGGAGCTGCTGGAGTTCTGGCTGGCGCGGGCGACCTTCGAGTGAACTACCGTGACCCGCCACCGAGTTCGGGGGCGGGCCACGGGTGGTGCGCTGGTGGGGCGTCAGCTGTTGCTGTTCGCTCCACGGCGGCGCATACCGAAGAAGACCGCGCCACCGCCGACGACGACCAGGGCGGCCGCGATGCCGGCGATCATGCCGGTGTTGGAGTCGGCACCGGTCTCGGCGAGGTTGGAGTCACCGACCGCGGGCGACGGAGCGTTGTTCTCGGCGCCGGCGGGAGCGGTGGTGCTCTCCGAGGCGGACGCGGTCGGGGCCGCGGACTCCGACTCCGACCCCGACTCCGACCCCGACTCCGACGGCGACTCCGACTCCGTCGCCGACGGGGCCGGCGTCTCCGGGGCCGACGGCGTGGCCGGAGTGCTCGGGGTCTCCGTCTTGCAGGCCGTGGACGGAGTGGTCAAGTTCGGCTTGATGTCCTCGTTGACCAGCTTTCCGTCCTTGCCGGCCTTGACGTGGATGCGGTAGGTGGCGTTCGGCTGCCAGCCCTCGGCGAAGGTGATGGTGGTGCCCTCACGGGAACCCTTCACCGTGAGCTCACCGACCTCACGGGCGTCGGCGCCGTTGTTCTGGAGGAACACGGAGACGACGGCCTCGGTGCGGGAGGGGTCCTTGTCGGTGACGACGATGACGCCCTTCTCGCCGTCGCACTTGGCTTCGGCGGAGAACTCCTTGATGTTGCAGGCGAGCGCGTTGCCCGCGGCGCCGAGAGCGAGAGCGGCGGACGCGGAGGCGACACCGAGGATGCGCACGGTGCGTGCGGTACGACGGGATATGGACAAGATGGCCACTGTGCCCTTCACGGGATGCCCAATTGCGGGGGGTTTAAGGGGCGTTGGGGGCAACGATGAGGTTGAGCTCCCAGTAACCCCAGGAGGCTCAGATTTATAAGCGCTCCGACGGGAGTGTCAATCCGCCAGCCTCCCAACGGCGTTGACTTTACCTCATTATTAACTACGCAAAGGTTTCAACGTGTTGGCATGAGTCTGGGCGGGTGCCGACGCACCCGCCCAGATCGCTCCTGGCCTCGACCCCCCGTGGGCTCAGCCCTGCACCGCCGCCGGGTCCATCCACATGACCTCCCAGGTGTGGCCGTCGAGGTCGTCGAAGGAGCGGCCGTACATGAAGCCCTGGTCCTGGGCCTCGTCGGTTGCGGTGCCGCCGGCCGCGACCGCCTTCTGCACCAGTTCGTCGACCTTCTCGCGGCTCTCCGCGCTCAGGCAGATCAGCACCTCGCTGGACTTCGTCGAGTCCGCGATCTCCTTCTTGGTGAAGTTGGCGTAGTGCTGCTTGCTGAGCAGCATCGCGATGATCGTGTCGCTGATGACGACGCAGGTGCATTCGTCGGTGGAGAACTGGGGGTTGATGGTGTAGCCGAGATCGGTGAAGAACTTCCTGGACGCGGCCACGTCGTTCGTCGCCAGGTTGACGAAGATCATCTGCTGGTACATGGCGGGGTCTCTCCCATCGCGGTTCGTTGCCGTTCACAGGGGTAGACCCGGGGTCCGCGCGGAACTCATCGGCGGCCCCGGGGTTTCTTTCACGCGTCTTCTGCTGGGCCGGCCGGCCGGTGGTTCAGGGGACCAGCGGCAGGGCGGCGAGATCGGCGACCACCAGGGTCAGCGGGACGAACAGGGCCAGCAGGGCGCCGCAGCGCAGGAGGGCGGCGGAGCGCAGCATCGTGGCCGGCGCGCCGAGCCGCAGCAGCGCGGCGATGGCGTCGGCACGGGACTGCCTCGCCTCGACGGCGGCGATCAGCAGGGTGGCCACGGCGCAGCCGGCGACGAGCAGCGTGCCCAGCGTCGTCAGCGGGCCGAGCGCCCGGGCGGTGCCGTCGTAGGCCGCGATCATGGCGTACGTCCCCGACGCCACCGCGCAGACCACGCCCAGCGGGCGGCCGACGCGGCCCGCCTCCTCCATCAGGACGCGCCCGGCCAGGAGGCGCAGGGCGCCCGGGCGCGCGGACTGGAGCACACGGCCGCACAGGTGGGTGAGCCCGGGGCCGGCCAGGGCGAGGCCGAGGGCGGTCATCAGCCAGCCGATGAGGACCGGGGCGGAGCCGACCGCAAGGCCGCCGGGGAGGGCCGGACCGGGGGCGGCGCCGGGTGTGGCGGACCGTCCGGCGTACGCCTCCACGGTCAGGCCGGCGGCGAGTACGGCGATGCCCCAGGGGAGCCCGGTGGGCGGCTGCCGCGGGGCCGGGGGCCGGTGGGGATCCGGGTCGTCGTGCGCGGGTTCGTGTCCGGCGTCCTCCGGGTCGCCGGACAGGGCGTCCCCGGTCGGATCGGCGCCGGACAGGTCGGCCCTGGGCGGGTCGTCCCCGGGCTGGTCATCACCGGGCAGGTCGTCCCCGGTCCGCGCCGTGCCGTCGGCCGTGTCCTGGGGCCGGATCGCGCACGCCGTCGCCGACCGGCCCTCCGTCGCCGACCGGCTCTGTCGCCCGGCGGTCCCGGCGCCGAGGCGTGCCCCGAACCGGCCGTACGCCCCGAACGTCTCCCGCGTGCCGGTGCGCCGGTACGCCCCGAAGCGGCCGTACTTCCGGCCGGTGTTCCGGGCCGCCGCGGGCCTCGACTCCCGGGGGCACAGCACCAGCGCGACCGCCACCGAGGCGAGGGCGGGGACGACGGCCAGCAGCGTCAGCACCGCCGGCACCGGCAGCGGCTCCCCGGCCGCCAGGAACGCGGGTGCCGCGCCGTCGAACGGCAGTTCCGTACCGTCGCCGCGCAGGTACATGAAGAGCAGCAGCGCGAGCAGCGAGCCGAGCCCGCAGGCCAGGGCGGTCGTGGCCGCCGAGACGGCCATCAGGCGGCCCGGGCCGAGGCCGAGCGCCGACAGGCCCGGCCGGGGACGGGTCCCCGGGTCGGTGCGGGCCACCGCGACCGCGAGGTACACCGTCGCGGCCAGGGGCAGCACGCACCAGGACAGCCGCAGGGCCGCCGCGGCCGAGTGCTCCGGGTGGCCGAGCGCGTAGCCGAGGCTGGACAGCAGCAGGAAGCCCGTGCCCGCCGACGCCGCCGCGACCGTCAGGCGGCGCAGCTGGACGCCCGGGCGGGCGACGCGGATCAGACGGAGAGCGAGCACGCGGCCCGGCCTTCCGCGGTGTCGCCGACCGGGGGCAGGTGCACGGTCTTCACACACCGCCCGTCGAGCACCGCCACCGTCCGGTCCGCCAAGGCCGCGGTCTCCGGGTCGTGGGTGGCGAGCACGACCGTGATGCCGTGCGAGCGGGCGGCGGTGGTGAGCGTGCGCAGCACGTGGGCGCGGTCGGCGCGGTGCAGCGGGGCCGTCGGCTCGTCGGCGAACAGCACCGTGGGGGAGGGGGCGAGCGCGCGGGCGATGCAGACGCGCTGCCGCTCGGCCTGGCGCAGCCGGTGCGGGCGCATACGGGCCAGGTCGCCGATGTCGAGGCGCTCCAGCCACTCCAGGGCGGCCGCCTTGGCCCGCCGCCGGCTCGTGCCGCGCAGCATCAGGGGCAGGGCCGTGTTCTCCCAGACGTTCAGCTCCGGTACGAGCGCGGGCGCGGGGTCGACCCAGCCGAACCGGTCGCGGCGCAGCCGCTCACGGGCCAGCGGGCCCAGGGTGTGCACCGGGACGCTGTTGAACCAGACCTCGCCGTGCCGCACCCGCGTCAAACCGGACAGGCACCGCAGCAGGGTCGTCTTGCCGCTGCCGCTCGGCCCGCTCACGGCGAGGATCTCGCCCTGCGCGACACCGAGGGAGACACCGCCGAGGGCGGGCGAGCCGTCGTCGTGGGTGTAGTGCAGGGCCCGCGCCCAGAGCACCTCGTTGTCGGGTGGGACGTCCATGGGCGTACACCTCGGTTCTCATCGGGAATTCCGTGCCGTGTCCCCCGTACGGGCGAACGAGTATGAAGACCTCGGGTCACGGAGCCGGTCCGACGCAGAGTGACGCGTCAAGGGCACGCTAGGCAGCCCCTGGGGAGAGCCCGGACAGCACACGGCCCCGGGCCGCCGTTTCTCACTCGAACGGACGGCACCGGGGCCGGTGTTGATCATCTGATCGCAGGTGTGCGCTTTTCGCGTGGCGGTCGGGCCGCCGCGGTCACAGCTTGGTCCACGCCTCCGACAGGGTCGCGCGCAGGATCTGCTCGATCTCGTCGAAGGTCTCCTGGTTGGAGATCAGCGGCGGGGCGAGCTGGACGACCGGGTCGCCGCGGTCGTCGGCACGGCAGTACAGGCCGTTGTCGTACAGCGCCTTGGACAGGAAGCCGTACAGGACCCGCTCGGTCTCCTCGTCGTTGAAGGACTCCTTGGTGTTCTTGTCCTTCACCAGCTCGATGCCGTAGAAGAAGCCGTTGCCGCGGACGTCGCCGACGATCGGCAGGTCGTGCAGCTTCTCCAGGGTGGAGAGGAAGGCGCCCTCGTTGTCCAGCACGTGCTGGGTGAGGTTCTCGCGCTCGAACAGGTCGAGGTTGGCCAGGCCCACCGCGGCCGAGACCGGGTGGCCGCCGAAGGTGTAGCCGTGCAGGAAGGTGTTGTCGCCCTTGTAGAACGGCTCGGCCAGGCGGTCGGAGATGATGCACGCGCCGATCGGGGAGTAGCCCGAGGTCATGCCCTTGGCGCAGGTGATCATGTCCGGCACGTAGCCGAACTTGTCACAGGCGAACATGGTGCCCAGGCGGCCGAAGGCGCAGATGACCTCGTCGGAGACGAGCAGCACGTCGTACTGGTCGCAGATCTCGCGCACCCGCTGGAAGTATCCGGGCGGCGGCGGGAAGCAGCCGCCGGCGTTCTGCACCGGCTCCAGGAAGACCGCGGCGACCGTGTCCGGGCCCTCGAAGAGGATCTGCTGCTCGATCTGGTCGGCGGCCCAGCGGCCGAAGGCCTCCGGGTCGTCGCCGAAGATCGGGGCGCGGTAGATGTTGGTGTTCGGGACCTTGTGCGCGCCCGGCACCAGCGGCTCGAACGGCGCCTTCAGGCCCGGCAGACCGGTGATGGACAGGGCGCCCTGCGGGGTGCCGTGGTAGGCGACCGCACGGGATATGACCTTGTGCTTGGTGGGCTTGCCGGTCAGCTTGAAGTACTGCTTGGCGAGCTTCCATGCGGTCTCGACGGCCTCGCCGCCGCCGGTGGTGAAGAAGACCTTGTTCAGGTCGCCCGGCGCGTAGTCCGCCAGGCGCTCGGCCAGCTCGACGGCCTTGGGGTGGGCGTAGGACCAGACGGGGAAGAACGCCAGCTCCTGCGCCTGCTTGAACGCGGTCTCGGCCAGCTCCGTGCGGCCGTGACCGGCCTGGACCACGAACAGACCCGCGAGACCGTCGAGGTAGCGCTTGCCCTTGTCGTCGTAGATGTAGGTGCCCTCGCCGCGCACGATCGTCGGCACGGGGGCGTTCTCGTACGAGGACATGCGGGTGAAGTGCATCCACAGGTGATCGTACGCGGTACGGCTGAGGTCCTTGCTCACGGTTATCGGGTTCCCCACATGTAGGTCTGCTTCTTGAGCTTGAGGTAGACGAAGCTCTCGGTGGAGCGCACGCCGGGCAGTGCCCGGATGCGTTTGTTGATGACGTCCAGCAGCTGGTCGTCGTCCTCGCAGACGATCTCGGCGAGGATGTCGAACGAGCCCGCGGTCATCACCACGTACTCGACTTCCGACATGCCGGTCAGCGCGTCGGCCACGGACTCCGTGTCGCCCTCGACGTTGATCCCGACCATCGCCTGCCGGCGGAAGCCCACGGTGAGCGGGTCGGTGACGGCGACGATCTGCATCACGCCCTGGTCGAGCAGCTTCTGGACGCGCTGGCGCACGGCCGCCTCGGACAGGCCGACGGCCTTGCCGATGGCGGCGTACGGACGGCGGCCGTCTTCCTGCAACTGCTCGATGATGGCGAGGGAGACGGCGTCCAGGTGCGGGCTGCTCCCGTTCCTGGACTCGCGGGAGTCCCTCTGTTCTGCGCTTCGACTGGGCACGACCTCACTGTGCACGACGTATCGACAGTTCCGCAAGGCCGATGCAATGAAATTCGTTGTTTGCGAGACCGAGACGTGCGGATTTCGCAGAACTCGCGGGGACGGGGGTGTTGAAAACGCGGCACCCCGGACTAGGGTGGGTGCCTCAGCGACGGGACATCTTGAACAGGACCAGGAGGGCCGGCAGTGAGCACCGAGCTGCGTCGTCTGCGCAACTACATCGACGGTGAGTACCGGGACGCCGCCGACGGACGGACCACCGAGGTGGTCAACCCCGTGACGGGCGAGGCGTACGCGACCGCGCCGCTTTCCGGGCAGGCGGACGTGGACGCCGCCATGGCGGCCGCGGCCGCGGCCTTCCCGGGCTGGCGCGACACCACCCCGGCGGAGCGCCAGAAGGCCCTGCTGAAGATCGCGGACGCCTTCGAGGAGCGCGCCGAGGAACTGATCGCGGCGGAGGTGGAGAACACGGGCAAGCCGATCGGGCTGACCCGCTCCGAGGAGGTCCCGCCGATGGTCGACCAGATCCGCTTCTTCGCGGGTGCGGCCCGGATGCTCGAAGGCCGCTCGGCCGGCGAGTACATGGAGGGGCTGACCTCGATCGTCCGCCGCGAGCCGATTGGCGTCTGCGCCCAGGTCGCGCCGTGGAACTACCCGATGATGATGGCCGTGTGGAAGTTCGCCCCGGCGCTCGCCGCGGGCAACACGGTCGTCCTGAAGCCGTCGGACACCACCCCCGCCTCCACGGTCCTGATCGCCGACATCATCGGCTCGGTCCTACCCAAGGGCGTCTTCAACGTCATCTGCGGCGACCGCGACACCGGCCGTCTGATGGTGGAGCACTCGACCCCCGCGATGGCCTCCATCACCGGTTCCGTGCGCGCCGGCATGTCGGTCGCCGAGTCGGCCTCCAAGGACCTCAAGCGGGTCCACCTGGAGCTGGGCGGCAAGGCCCCGGTCGTGGTCTTCGAGGACACCGACATCGACAAGGCCGTCGAGGACATCTCGGTCGCCGGCTTCTTCAACGCCGGCCAGGACTGCACGGCCGCCACCCGCGTCCTCGTCCACGAGTCCATCCACGACGCGTTCGTCTCCGCGCTCGCCAAGGCCGCGGCCGAGACCAAGACCGGGCAGCCGGACGACGAGGACGTCCTGTTCGGCCCGCTGAACAACCCCAACCAGCTCAAGCAGGTGGCCGGCTTCATCGAGCGGCTGCCCGCCCACGCCAAGGTCGAGGCCGGCGGCCACCAGGTCGGCGACAAGGGCTACTTCTACGCCCCGACCGTCGTCTCGGGCCTGAAGCAGGACGACGAGATCATCCAGAGGGAGGTCTTCGGCCCGGTCATCACCGTGCAGTCCTTCTCGGACGAGGACCAGGCCGTGGAGTGGGCCAACGGCGTCGAGTACGCGCTGGCCTCCTCGGTGTGGACCAAGGACCACTCCCGCGCCATGCGGATGTCCAAGAGGCTCGACTTCGGCTGCGTGTGGATCAACACCCACATCCCGCTGGTGGCCGAGATGCCGCACGGCGGCTTCAAGAAGTCCGGCTACGGCAAGGACCTGTCGGCGTACGGCTTCGAGGACTACACGCGGATCAAGCACGTCATGACGTCGCTCGACGCGTGACGCCGACCCCGTGTCACTGACCGCGTGTCACTGAGCACGTGGCACTGACCACGTGACGCGCTGAGCGCGTGGCTCGCCCGCTCGCGGCCCCGGACGGAGGACGGACCGTCCGGGGCCGCGGTGTGTCCACGGCCGGGCAGTGGCTGACCAGGTGTGTCCGTGGCCGGGCAGTGATCGACAAGGTGTCGGCTCCCTCCCGGGGTGCTCGACGCTGCGTCCATTGTCCGGCGGTGGACACAAGCGGCATCCTGGGCCGGTGCCCAAGACTCCGAAGACGCCCCCGCTCTCCCGCCGCTCCCTGCTGCGCGCCCTGGGCGGCACGGCCGCGCTCGGTGCGCTCGCCGGCTGCGGGGTGCCTGCCGCCTACGTCCAGCCCGGTGACCGCGCCATCCCGGACGCCTCCGCCACCGATCACCGGCTGACCTGGGCGAACTGGCCGCTCTACATCGACACCGACGACAAGAACCCGAACAAGCGGCCCACTCTCGAGGCCTTCGAGAAGCACACGGGCATCGCCGTCGACTACGTCGAGGAGATCAACGACAACGACGAGTTCTTCGGCAAGATCAGCCCGTCCCTGATGAACCATCAGGATCCGGGCCGCGATCTCATCGTGATCAGCGACTGGTTGTGCGCGCGGTTCGTCCGGCTCGGCTGGGTGCAGGAGATGGACCGCGCCCGTCAGCCGCGGGTGGCCAGGTACCTCGACCCGCTGCTGCGCGACCCTGCCTTCGACCCGGGACGCAAGTTCACGATGCCGTACCAGTCGGGCATCACCGGCATCGCCTACAACCGCCGCAAGCTCGGCCGCGAGATACGCCAGGTCTCCGACCTGTGGGCGAGCGACCTCAAGGGCCGGGTCACCCTGCTGTCCGGCCTGGACGAGGCGTTCGCACTGCTGATGCAGGCCAACGGCGTGGACATCACCAAGTGGAAGACCCGCGACTTCGACAAGGTCTGCGACCAGGTCGAGCGGCAGGTCCGCAAGGGCCACATCCGCCGCTTCACCGGCAACGACTACACCAAGGACCTGGTCAGCGGGGACGTCCTGGCCTGCCAGGCCTACTCGGGCGATGTGATCCAGCTCCAGGCGGACAACCCCGACATCCGCTTCGTCGTGCCCGAGGAGGGCGCCGAACTGTGGTCGGACTCCTGGATGATCCCCAACCGGGCCGGCCACAAGACCAACGCGGAACGCCTGATCGACTACTACTACGACCCCGAGGTGGCCGCGGAGCTCGCCACCTGGGTCAACTACGTCTGCCCCGTCCCGGCGGCCCAGGCCGTGCTCGCCGACTCCAAGGACCAGGACACCGCCGAACTCGCCGAGAACCCGCTGATCTTCCCCGACGCCACCATGCGCGAGCGCCTCGCCATCGCCCGGGACATGTCCTCCGAGGAGCGCGTGGAGTTCGCCAAGCGCTGGAACGCCATCGTGGGCCTGTAGCAGACTCACTGGCTGTGACGAAGAATTTTAGTTGACACAAAAGAGGGATAGTTGGCACTAAGAGGTCGTTTTCTCCCATTGTTTCACCCCGTGATGCGGGCTTGGTCCGGTGATGTCGGGTCGCGCCAGGAGATGGTGCTCTCGCCGGTAAGGCGGCGGGCCATGAGGTCCGCCATAGCGAGGTGGATCATGGCTTCGGAGTGAGCGGGGAGGGTTTCGTAGTCACGAGCCAGGCGGCGGTTGAGCATGAGCCAGCCGTAGGTTCGCTCGACCGTCCAGCGCTTCGGGATCGGCGTGAACCCCTTGGCCCGAGGGGTACGTTGGACGATTTCGAGGTCGATGCCGAGGGTGGCGGCGTGCTCGACGAAGTGTTTGCGGTAGCCGCCGTCGACCCAGACCTTGCGGATCGTGGGATGGGCGGCGGCCACCTGGTCGAGGAGGGCCTGGCCTGCGGCAGAGTCCTGGACACTGGCCGCAGTGACCAGCACCGCGAGCAGGAGGCCAAGGGTGTCGGTGATGATGCTCCGCTTTCGGCCGACGATTTTCTTCGCCCCATCCGTGCCCTGGCTCGCGGCGGGAACGCTGGTCGATGTTTTGACGCTTTGTGCGTCGATCACGCAGGCCGATGGCTGTGCGCTTCGGCCCCCACGGTTTCCCAGAGCGGGAAGTCGTGTGGCAGGTAACGCCACTGCACACCGGTGCGGTCGACATACAAGATCGCGTTCATGATCTCGCGCAGTTCGTGCTCGGGCGGCCGGCCGAAGTCCAGGGCCCGGCCTCGGCGCTCGAAGCGCCAGGCCGCCAGCACCGGCTCGATCAACTCTCAGCGGGCATCGGACAGATCACTCGGATACGCACGTCGTTCCGCCATGACTCAGGACGTACCGCGCCGCAGCCATGTGCGCCCAGGCGCGGGTTGTACCTTGTGGAAGCACGGGATGAATGCGACGTCCTGGAATGAGACAGGTGCAAGCTGCCTCCGGCCTCATACGTCACATCATGTGTCCCCGCAGTAGCCACCGCCTCGGCGATCCCGCCAGCAACAAACGTTGGTACGGAAGAAACCGCTATATAAATCTCTATTCCAGGTGAAAACGACCTCTACGAGGTTGTCTTTGATCTCGGTGAGTTTGGGCACGAGCCTGGGAGCGCAGCCGTCACCGTACCGGGGAATCCGGTGCGGCGGCGGATTGGGCACTGCCGCGAAGTCCCTGTCCTGAATCGGGACTATCTGCACGGATTTGTGCCGCCATTCGGGGATGCGGGATACAACTCCACCGCAAATCCCCGGTGTTTGGGCAGAGCTGCCATTGCTCGAGGGAGCCGATCGACACCAGGCGGTCGAACGCCTCGAACACGCCCTGCTCCTCTACCCCGCACTCGTGGGCCATTCGGTCGACCTCGCCCTGGCCTCGCCCGATTGCGGGGTCGCTGTGCGCAGCAATGTGAACGCTCAGCAGCTGCAAGTGTGCGTCTGCGTCGGCTGTGCGCGCTCTGCATCCAGCGCGCAGGGCCCAGTCCGCAGCGCGCTTTCGGTCGGGCAGGGAGGGAGACTGGCCGAGCAGCGCGGGATCCTGCAGTTCGGCCATCACGTCGCCTGGACGTTGGCTGGGAAGCATGCGAAGCCAGCGGGCCTGGTCGAGCTCCCGCCATGGTTGCGGGGTGCTCAGGCGAAGACTGCGCAGGACGCCCACCGGCAACCGGACGCGCATAAGGGAGTCCATGCGCAGCGCGCACTGCAGGGCGACCAGTCTGGCCCCTGCCGAAACGCCGTAGGGAAGTACGGCGGCGAGGTAGCTGAGCATCTCCGCCACCCGAATATGGTTGCCCGGCCCCCTGGCCTGGCGCTGGCGGCGACGGGCGGCACCAGGAGGTTTCTGTGGTGAAGCCAGCATCGTGTCTGGAACCACTGCGGCCTGCTCCGTTGCCGCCGCGCAGGCAGTGCAGGCGTCGGCGAGCCTCCACACCCGACCGCCTTGCTCTCGCGCGAGGAGCAGTCGGATGGGGCCGGCGCAGCCGCGGTGACGGGGGTGCCAGCGACAGCCGCGTTCGTGGCATTGGCAGGTGCGCAGGTGGGCCGCCCGTAGATCTGCGCGGGCGTGCCGGGCAAGGTGAGCCAGGGCGGCTGCGCGGGCGAATGCCGGGCTGACGCGTCCGTTGTCGTGCGGGCAGTGCGGACAGATGAGGGCGATGCCGCCAGCATGGGAACGCAGTTCTACGGTCCATGCGCGCGCCGTCGCAAGACAGGGTGTGTGCAGCCTCATGGGCGCGTGCTCCTCCCGTTGCCTCCTGTGCCCGTCCCCACCCAGGTGAGCAGGGGGGCGCCCACCGTAGTGCAGACCTCTGCCCTGTCGCCGTCATGCTCGCCCACACAAATAGGGCAGAGGTCTGCACTGACAGGGCAAGGGTCTGCACCGTCGGATGGTCGGGTGACGATCTTGCCGCCCGAGCCGGACCTCGACGCGCTGCGCCTGAAGCTCGCGAGTCTGCGGGCTGAGCACGGGTGGAGCTACGACGAGCTTGCGGCTCGAAGTGGCCTGGCCAGGCGGACTGTCATCGAGATCGAGCAGGGCCGCACCGTGGGCAGCCTCAAGACCTGGCACGCCTTGGCGCACGCCCTCAGTACGTCCTTCGATGACCTTTTCGGCGTGCTGTGTCACGGCCATGAACTACCCGGCCCACATGAAGAGTGATGGGTGGTCTGGCGCTCACTGAAGATCACCCGAAGTGGTCACTCCGCATCGAACGTCTGATCCTTTGTTCGCACGCACGTCGTCCTAATGAGGGCCGACCGAGCGATATGGCGGCGCAGGTCCGGCTCTGACGGAGTGTTGGCTGGCAGGTTCCCCTGCATGTGCTCCACACACCCTCCTGCTCCTCGGCACTGGGACGGCAGCCTCATCAATGTCCCCCCGCGCCGGTCCCTGCGCGTCGACCCAAGCGGCGTCAGCCGGCTGCTGCGCTGCGGTCAGAGCGGCCGGTGCCGTGACTGCGGCAATCGGATCGAGTGGTACCACCGCAGCAGTCAGCGCAC
Organism: Streptomyces sp. NPDC004721; assembly: GCF_053601495.1. Classification (NCBI taxonomy): domain Bacteria; kingdom Bacillati; phylum Actinomycetota; class Actinomycetes; order Kitasatosporales; family Streptomycetaceae; genus Streptomyces; species Streptomyces sp. NPDC004721. The sequence goes on along the minus strand of NZ_JBSGBZ010000009.1, from coordinate 8,146 downwards.
TGTGCGCCTCCACCCACGCGAACTGCCGGTGACCGCCGTACCGACCGTCTGCCGGTGGCACGTCAGCTCGGGCATTGCCCACCCCGCGGAGGACGGCACCGGCTGGTGCCGCCTACCCCATGCCCTGTTGTGTCCTACTCGGCCCGCGCCGGGAACGGCCCCAGGTCTCGCCGGGCTGAGGCGGAGGCTGGCCGTCAACACCCGCCGCCTCATCGACACCGGAGCCTTCACTCCGCCCTCCACCCCCACTGACCGCCCAGCGCCGGCCGCGCCTGAGTGCCGGCCGGCCCGACCCATCGTGCAGATCCTGTACGTCCGCTACCTCGCCGCCTGCCCGGTCGACGCGATCCAGTGCATTGCGCAGACCCGGCGCCGCCACCGCTGTACGAGCCCCGTGCTCTCTCCGGAGGCCCGCGGCGGGCAGTGGACTCTGATGCCCGTCGCCGCAGAAGTCGGCCAGCTGGCCCGGCCCGCCGAGACCATGGCCGTCTACAGCCTCGCCGCCCTGCCCTACGAAGAGCAGCTACGCTGGCGCTTCCAGCGCTGCCCGCAGCACGCTGCCATTCCTACCGCCGCCGACCTAGCCGTGGCGGACTGGGAGCGCTTTGATCCGTTCTTGCACAGCGAGCACATCCACACCCGGCTGCCCACGCTCAAGCGCCGGAGCGGGCCCGCGGACCACGCACGCCAGGGATTGCAGACATGACCCAGTGCTACGCCGTCGACGTCACTCTGACCAGGGCTGTGTCCTGCGACGAACTGCGCGGGCTCGCAAGCGTGTGGCGCTCCGAGAACGCTGACCGCACCCAGCTGATAACCGCCCGATGTGCGAAGAGCCCTGGCAATGCACGCGCCGCGTGCAGCGCCGACTCGATGGACAGTTGCCCATCGACGTCCTGCCCACGCACAACCCCGACCAGAGCGGCCAGGTTCTACTCAACGTGGACCTGGGCCGCGCCGCCAGACGGACCGTCCGCAAGCAGGCGACGGCCCGCGGTCAACGGCCCCGTGAGTACCTCAGGCAGCACCTGGCCGAAACCGGGCGCCTGTCCTCTTTCCTGGCTCTTCTGTTCCACGGAGCTCTTGTTGCACACCCCGACAGATGAACAGGCTCACGCCACCGAGACCTTTCGCGCTGGCCACCACCTCGTCCTGCAGGCCGGAGCCGGCACCGGAAAGACCAGTACCCTCGCCCTGCTCGCCGCCAGCACTCCACGCAGGGGCCGGTACCTGGCCTTCAACAAGGACATCGCCCACGATGCCGCAGGCCGGTTCCCCAACACGGTGCGATGCAAGACGGCCCACGCCACGGCCTACGCCGCCCTCGGCTACCGCTATGCTCGCCGCCTCAACAGCCCCCGCCAGCCCGCATGGAGAACCGGAGAGGCCCTCGGCATCACCCGCCCCGTCCGCATCGGGCACCGCGACATCAGCCAGCGGACGCTCTCCCATGCAGTCGTGCGTACGGTGACACGTTTTTGCTACTCGGCCGACCCCGCCCTGGCACGCCACCACGTGCCACGGTTCCGCGGCCTGGATACGCCTGGCGAGCATGCCCAACTCCAGGACGTGATCCTGCCCTTTGCCGTGAAGGCTTGGGCAGACCTCCAGAACCCCGAGCAGGGCGTGCTCCGCTTCGAGCACGACCACTACCTGAAGATGTGGGCCCTGACCGGACCGAAGATCGAAGCGGACTTCCTCTTCCTCGACGAGGCCCAGGACACCAACCCCGTCCTGGAACAGATCTTCGCCGCCCAGCGCAACCACGCTCAGCTGGTCATGGTCGGCGATTCCGCCCAGGCCATTTACGGCTGGCGCGGAGCACGCGACGTGATGACCGGATTCGACGCGGCCCAGTTGACCCTGACACGCTCCTTCCGCTTCGGCCCCCAAATCGCCGACCAGGCCAACCGGTGGCTCACCCTCGCCGACGCCCCCATCCGGCTGACCGGCACGGACACCATCCCGGCCGAAGTCGGCAACGTCACTTGTCCCGACGCGGTGCTGTGCCGCACCAACATCGGCGCCATGGCCGAAGTCATGCGTCTACTCGCCGACGGCCGGCGCGTCGCCCTCACCCGGGGAGGACAACAACTGGCCGCACTGGCCACAGCCGCCCGCGACCTGAAGGGCGGCCGCCGCACAAACCACCCCGAGCTGGTGCTGTTCGCCTCCTGGAGCGAACTGCAGGACTACGCCGCCTACGACCCGGCCGGCCGTGACCTCCAGCCGTTCGTCGATCTCGTCGACACTCACGGGCCCGACGCCATCCTCACCGCCGTCGAGGAACTCACCGACGAGTCGACCGCCGATGTCACCGTCTCCACCGCCCACAAGGCCAAGGGCCGCGAATGGTCCACCGTGAAGATCGCAGACGACTTCCCGGAACCGAAAGACACCGACCAGCACGACCACCGGGGCCGACCGATTCCGGAACCGGTCAGCGTCACCGACGCCCGCCTCGCCTACGTCGCCGTCACCCGCGCCCGCAGCCGACTCGATCTCGGCGGCCTGTCATGGCTCAACAGCCACCCCCAAGCCAGCCGCGGGCCAGGCGGAGGCGGGACTCCTGCACGGTCAGCTGCCGGTTCATGCCGGGCCTGGCACACCCCCTCCCCCTGGGGGCGCTGGACCTTCCGGCCATAGGGCTACGCCGCGTTGGCGAGGAGTGAGGCGACCACCGGTCCGGCCTCGTCGTTGATGTGCTGCACCAGGACGGCTACCGCCCGGCGGGCCTCGTCAACGAGGGTGGGTCCCTCGTAGGAGACCAGGTCCTCCCACTCCCGGCCGGGGAATGCGCACGGTGGTGGTCGTCCGGATCGCCTAAAATGCCATCGCAGGTGGGCGGCTGGCGGCACCTGGGACACGGTTCTGGCGCACCTGACCGCTCGTGGTCGAGCCGGGCTACGAGCGCACGCCGGAGGTCACGCTGCTTGTGTGGGACTGACTTCCGGTCTGCTTCCCATTTTCGTCATGGGACACGATGGTGGTGTGAGTATTTCCCTTCTTGTCCGTCCATGATGTCGAGTCGGAGCTCCCCGTTTTATGGTTTTTGGCGTCATAGTTGTCGGTATGAGTATGCGTCGCTCCCTTTCCGTCAGTCCAAGACGTCGATGCGGAACTGCCCGTCTTGGCGCCATTGGCATCGTTGTGGTTAGTGTAGGTGTGCGTTTTCCCGTCAGGCGTCTTGCCGGACTGTGAGTCGGAGCTGCCCGTCTTGTTTCCGCTGCTGTCGAATTTGTCGGTATGGGTCAATGTTTGACCATCCTTTGTTTCAGTCGTCGACTTGGACCATTCGGTGGTATTGCCCTTGCCGTCCCTGACAGTGGTATCGATGTGCGTCTTTCCATCTTGCCCTTTTGTTGCGATGGAATCGACAGTGCCTTCTTTCTTTCCGCCCTGACTGTCCGTCTTCGTGTATCGATCGGAGACAATGATGGATCTATCCCCCCTCTGGTATTCCTGCTGCTCCCTCTCGTTCTCGAATGGGCGATCGACTGTCCTAATCGCAGGCTCGCCACGGTCCTGGGCGCCAGATCGCGGGGCATCCCTGCTCGCCTCGGATTGTCGACTGCGATCGCTTGTCGCTTCCCCCATCTCTTTCCCTCCTTTTTCAGGATTTGCCATCACTCACGGTGAGCCCCGGAGGAACAGCTAGTTGCCTTCCCATCACATACCTATTGAGCCTTCCGGTCAATGCGAGAATGATGCAGGTGGCTGGGGTACCCTTCTCCGCTCAGTGTCGACCTGCGAAGAATTTGGTCTGGGGTAAAATGGTCGCATGGCTAATTCTTTAGCGTGTGCTCACTGTGGTGCAGCGCTGGCGCCGGGTGAACGGGTATGTGGGCACTGCGGCCAGACGGTCTTCACGGCCCTGGCCCCTGAGGAGAGTGGCCGTCCCAATGATGGTGCTTGGCGCCCCCCGACCCGGAACAGCGAGTCGAGTGGCACGCCTCCTGCGGGCGACGGCAGCCACGCTCCCTTGCGCCGGTCCCTCGGGCCGACCGCCGTCGCTGGCGGTACGACCTTCGCAGAGGGACAGGTCCGTGCGGTGCAGGTGCGGTCTGAGAACCGTGGAGAGAACCAGACCAAAGAGATCTGGACCTTCCGCATCGAGCGGTACGACAGTGAGGGAAACCGCATCCTGCTCGTGCCCGTGGAGATGCGGGGCAGAACCTTCGAAGGCTCTATCAACGACGGTGACTGGGTGCGAGCCCGCGGGCGGGTGCGGTCCGGCACGTTGCGCGTCTCCCGCCTGGAGAACCTGAGCACGGGAGCGTCCGTGCTCGCCAAAGGCCTTCCCAGGGCCGCCAAAGTCTCCATTGCATTCTTCATTCTCTTCATGCTCGGGTGGTTCGGCTTCCTCGCCTATATGCAGATGAATCCCGGACCTGGGTTCTCGGGTCCCTGAAGGCGGGGTCGCCATGCCGATCGAGGGTCTGACCGCAGGCAGCCTGGACTATCTGCAGCGCGCCGACTCCCCGCCCCCGTTGCCTGACTCCGTCACATACACCGGGGCACCGCCCGGGCTGCGGATCCTGCTACGAGTCGAAAGCATTGGACGGTTCGACAAGGGCCGCCGATCCGATGCGAAGGATCCGGTTGCCCCGGTCACCCGGGACCTGCTCGTGGGGCTGCACCAGTACAAGGTTCCGGTGGCGTTTCTGGCCGGGGGCGAGCCAGGGAGGGTGAGTTTGCGGATCGCAACCTGGCTTCCCGCCGGCGGACAGGAGCCCTTGGCATGCCGCAACTGCCGCCTGCTGCAGTCTGCGCTACGGGCCCTCTACCCCGCCGTCGTCCTCGCCCCAGACGAAGCGGACACCGGCGGCTGGCCCCTTGGCGGCCTTGCGCTGGGCATGCCCACACTGAAGGCGACCGCTGACACGGACGGCCTCGGACAGCTCGACCGGCTCCTGCAGGGCCTCGGGAGCGCCCGCTGGAGCGCCCTGGTCCTCGCCCAGCCCGTGGCCGAGGAAGTCGTACGCGAACTGCGGATGAGCCTGATCAACGAAATGCGCTCGGTGCAGACCGGCGTGGAGCTGAACGGAGTGCCCAGCCCACTCGCCGAGCACTACGTCGAACTGCTCGCCCGGCAGTTGCACCGCCTCACCGAGGGGCTGGGCACCGGCGCCTGGCGCACAGCCGTGTATCTGCTGTCCGACGGCGACGGCTTCGCCGAGACGAGCAGTCTGTGGCGGGGCGTGTTCTCCGGGCAGGACTCGCTGCCCGAGCCAGTACGGGTGTGGGAGCGTGACAACGTTCCAGGGCTGGCGGCGGCGTGGGCGATGCCCGACCTCGTGGACAACCACCCGGCCCCGGGCCTGTACCAGCGGCCTTTCGAACACCAGACGCTGCTGACGTCGTCCCAGTTGGCGACGTACGTACGCTTCCCCGAGACGGAGACGCACGGATTCGGCATTTCCGAGATCCCCAACTTCGACACCGTGCCCCCGACCAACGGCGCGGACGCACTGATGCTCGGCTCGGTCGTCGAGCGCGCTGCCGTCACACCGACCGGGTACGGGATCTGCCCGGCCAAACTCACGCGGCACGCCTTCGTCACCGGCGTCACCGGCTCTGGCAAGACCAACACGGTCTTCCATCTCCTTCGGCAGGCAGGCGCACTCGCGGTGCCGTTTTTGGTGCTGGAGCCCGCGAAGACCGAGTATCGCGCACTTCTGCGGGATCCTCGCCTTGGCCCGGTGTTGCGGGTCCTCACCCTCGGCAACGAGAACGTCTCGCCCTTCCGCCTCAACCCCTTCGAGGTGCCCGAGGGCATCCCCGTCGCGGTCCACCTCGATCTGCTGCGCTCGGTGTTCAACGCGAGCTTCGGCATGTGGACGCCGCTGCCGCAGATCTTGGAGATGAGCCTGCACGGCATCTATACGGACCGGGGGTGGGACATCACCACTGGCGGTAACCGACGCCTGGATGCCACCGCCGACCGCGCCGACGCCTTTCCCACGCTGAGCGACCTGGTTCGGAAGGTAGAGGAGATTGTCCCGCGGCTCGGCTACGAGGACAAGGTCACCGGTGACATGCGCGCGGCGCTTTGCACTCGGCTGAACAGCCTGCGCACCGGCGGAAAGGGGCGCATGCTCGACACCCGCCACTCGCTGCCGATATCCAGCCTGCTTGGGCAGTCGACCGTGCTGGAACTCGAGGGTATGGGTGATGACGACGACAAGGCCTTCATGATGGGCCTGCTGATGATCCGGCTGGCAGAGCAGCGCCGCACCCAGGGAGACACGGAAGAGCTAAGGCACCTCCTCATCGTGGAGGAGGCCCACCGGCTGCTCGCCGACACCGGCTCCGCGGCTGCCCGTTCGGAGGCAGAGGCAGACGTCAAGGGCAAGGCCGTGGAGACGTTCACCAGCCTGCTGTCGGAAATCCGTGCCTATGGGCAAGGTGTCGTCGTGGTTGACCAGATCCCCACCAAGGTCGCCCGAGACGTGCTGAAGAACACCAACCTGAAGGTCGCTCACCGCATTGTCGCCGGCGATGACCGCCAGGTACTCGGCGATGCCATGGTGATGACCGCCCGTCAGGACGTGGCGATGGCGAGCCTGCCTGCCGGCCGGGCCGCGGTCTTCACCGACGGCGAGGACGCTCCCCTGCTCGTGCAGGTGCCACAGGTCAAGGGCGGCTCCCGCGCCTGGCCCACCGACACAGACGTGCGTGAGCACATGCGCGCGCAGGGGGCAGAGCCGCTGTCGGCGTCCGGCGACTGCGACGGCGGATGCCTGGCCGACCCGTCGGCGTGCGAGGCGGCCCGCCCCCTCGTCGATGACGCGAAGGTGCTGAGGACGTTTGCCCGGACACTGCTGTCCGCGGTGCTGACGCCGGGCGGACTGGCCCGTACGTGGCCGGATGTACTCGCGGTGGTCTCACCATCACTGCCATGCTGGGTTGACGCACCCACCGTATTGCACAGATTCGCACGCCATGCCTGCCGACGGCTCGCCGACATCCGTGGGGCCCGGATGGGTTGGAGCTATGGCGAGACGGCGACGACCGCCAACCTCATGAGCCAGGTTGTGGGCAAACACCTCAACGGCGAACCGGCAGACGCTGCCGTGGAGGAACTGCGGGGGAGGCTGCTCGCTCAGCAAGGGGGCAGCTGCGGCCCCTTCCAGGATTGCCCCCGCATATGGGCTGGGCGACCGGCGCCATGCCTGTGCCGTGCGCCGGTTGCCGAACTTGTCGCATCAGGCGACTTCGCGGACGCCTGGGCCAGGGCGCGGGAAGCCGACCGAGCCTCGGAAACGCCAGGCCGTCCTGCACTGTGGGACCTCTGCAAGGACGCCTCCTATCAGCTGGTGGAGTTTCCGGAGACGGAGACGGACTCGGAGACGGCGTCACGTCTCCGCGAGGTCGCTGACCGGGTGGCTCTGTGCTTCGGACAGCACATGCTGACGGCCGAGCCCCAAGCGCCTCCGGCAACCGTGCGCCGGGCGGTCTCCGACCTTATGCGAGAGTCGAAGACAGGTATGCCATCTACAGCAGACGACGCGCCTGTTCTCGGCACGCCGCTCGCGGACTACTTTCAGGGCCTCCTGCAATAGTGAAGCGAGCACGAAGGCGCTCCACCACCTCTCGTTCGTTCGCGGCGACCCTGCGAGTCCCCAACAGCTAGCCTCGCTGTTTCGGTTGGCGTCGGCTGATCTGGGGTGATCCATGTGCCGGGGGTCGCGGGGCTGCCGTCGGACGTTGGGCATGGCGAGGTCCCGGCGCTGGGGCCGGGTGCTCCTGGGTCCTCGGGGCGTGGGCGGTCAGCGGCGACGTCGTCGGTCAGGTGGCCGGTCGGGGCAGTGCGACGAGGGGGCTGAACGCCGCGGTCAGTTCGTGACGCCAGGGCCAGGTGGCGGCGATCCGGAGGCGTAGGCGGCGGGCTCCGCGGGTGATCCGGGCCCTGGTACTGGCTTCGGCGTAGTCGCGGGATGTCCGGTTCGTGATCGTGCGACGACGCCGAAGCCTTGCCGCGTGCGGGCTTGGACCGGCCGCCATTGATGAGTCGCATCGGGACCGGTACAAGTGACGAGTGACAGAACGGGGCCTCCCCCTGAGTGGTGGACACGCTGATACTGGATCTGCTTGATCCGGAGGAAGCGAGAACACCGCCGATGGCGATGAAAGACTATTCGGA
>NZ_JBSGBZ010000008.1:173086-236196 GCF_053601495.1 Streptomyces sp. NPDC004721 | reverse complement strand
TGGCCGCGACGGACGCCCTCCCACGGCTCCAGTCCCTGGCCCGGCCGGTCATCGCAGTCGGTTCCATGTCGCTGACCGCATACGTCTTCCACCTCGTCGCCATCCGGTTCCTGGGCATCGAGGAACTGCCCGGACTGCCCCTGCACGTCCTGCTCGGCTTCATCGCGGCCGCAATGGTGTTCGCGACCGTCTGGTCGCGCTTCCAGCAGCGCGGACCACTCGAATGGCTGATGGCCAAGGCGACAGGCCTGGCCCGGCACATCTGCTGAGCGCAGAACCGGCCGGGCCAACGCCCGACGCCGCAGGTTCTGTAGCGAGCAGGCCGTGGGCCTGGCCTCGGTCTCGCTGTCGCCGACCATCACTCCCAGAACCCGCCGCCGGTTTCGCCGGGGTCTTCATGGCCCTGGTGGCCATGGGGCTGGCCTTCGAGAAGCCGAGAACCCACGATGGGCTTCCGGCGTGTCCACGGCGAACTCCGTCGCCACTCGCGTCCGCCGTCCTCGGCAATGCCGGTCGGCTCCGACCTCTGCCGCCGCCGCGGCGACCTCGTTACTCGCCGACACCTTCCTGGTGCTGTCCGTCGTGCCGCTGATCGGCCTGAGGTACTCCACGGCTTCGAGCGGCAATTCGGTGTCACTGTGGTGGAGGGCTACGGGCTCTCGGAGACCTCGCCGGTCGCCGCCTTCAACCCCCCGGACCGGCCGCGCAAGGCCGGCTCGATCGGTCTCCCCATCCGCGGAGTCGAACTCAAACTCATCGCAGGCGACGGCACCACCGTGAGGCCGGGCGAGGTCGGCGAGATCGCGATCCGCGGCGAGAACGTCATGAAGGGCTACTGGAACCGTCCGGACGCGACGGCGGAAGCCATCCGGGACGGGTGGTTTCACAGCGGCGATCTCGCCCGTGTCGACGAGGACAGCTACTACTTCATCGTCGATCGGAAGAAGGACCTCATCATCCGTGGCGGATACAACGTCTATCCACGCGAGATCGAGGAGGTGCTCTACGAACACCCCGCCGTCGCCGAAGCCGCTGTCGTAGGCGTGCCGCACGAGATCCATGGGGAGGAGGTGGCCGCCGTAGTCACGCTCCGGGACGGCGCACAGACCACCGCCGGTCAGATACGTGACTACGTCAAGCAGCGGGTTGCTGCCTACAAGTACCCGCGGATCGTCAGATTCTCCGACGGACTCCCCAAGGGAGGAACGGGCAAGATCCTCAAGCGGGAGATTGTCGTCCATCAGTAATCGTCCAAGGCCTGAATGGTCCGGCTTCCGTAGCGGCCTTCAGGGCTGCGACGCAGATCTTCGGCGTAATGGCGTCCGCCGATCACGAACGCCGCCCTGACAGGGATCGCACGGGGATTTCCTCCCGGGTCACTCCGAGCTCCAATGCGGACCGTTGTCCGGCAGGGCGCGGCTCGCCCACGGCCGGGCCTGCTTACCGTACGGGGAGTGCGCTGTCTGCCCGGGAGGTCCTGTGCCCCGTAAGCATCCGAAGAGTTTCGCTCGTCCCCTCGAGGCCATCGAACCACCGCGCGACGCCGAAGTATTGATCGGTGTGGTGTCAATGACGGCCCTGGTGATGCTCCTCAGTGCCCTGGCCGCGTCCCCGGTGTGGCTTCTCGGGCTCCTTGTATTCCTGCCGGGTGCGGCGTCAGCGCTGTGCACCGTACGCCAGACGAAATTCGTGTCCGCATGGACCGCACTTGTGGTCATCGTCACCATGCTGGTCCGGCACGGTGACGGGCGGCCGTGGCTCGACAGGATCCTGATGGTGCTGCTCACCCTCGCCCTGGGCGCGGCATCCGTCTACGCTTGCCGCCATCGGATCCGCCGCGAGAACGTGATGCTGCGACTGCGCTCCACCGCAGCAGCGATGCAGCGCCACATCCTGCGCCCTCTTCCCATCGTCACCGACGACGTCCTGGTGGACGGAGTGTACGAGCCCGTACAGGAGGACCGGCTCATCGGCGGCGACATCTACGACGTCGTCGTCTCTCCGTGGGGAACCCGGATTCTGATCGGCGATGTCCAGGGCAAGGGCCTGCCCGCGGTCGGCGCCGCGTTCGCCGCCATCGGCACCTTCCGTGCCACGGCCCACCGAGAACCCACTCTGACCGCGCTCGTCGATAGCCTCGATGCCTCTGTCGTACGGCACAACTCCTATGCCGCACAGACCGGCGAGGACGAACGGTTCGTCACAGCGCTCATCGTCAACGTTGACGCACGCGAAGAGGTACAAGTCATCAACTGCGGACATGTTCCGCCGCAGTTGCTGCACGATGCCACCGTCACCACGCCGGCCCTCGCATCCGGCGTCCCTCTCGGTCTTGCTGAACTCGCCGCCGAGCCCCCGACCGTCGACTGGTTCGCCTTTCCACCCGGCGCGACGCTGCTGCTGACCACAGACGGGCTCACCGAGACCCGCGCTGCCGACGGTACCTTCTACCCCCTCGCCGAACGCCTCACCAAGCACGTGGCTCTCTCCCCCACCGACCTGCCGCGCGCCCTCTACGACGACGCGCGCGCGTTCGCCGGGGAGGGAGGCCAGCACGACGACGTGGCGGTCCTGTCCGTCCGGCGGTCACCGTACCGCTGAGCGCATCACGGCGCACACCACGCGATCGACCGTTACACCCGCCACCTGCGGGACGCCCTCCCGCACGCCAGGCGCGTGGCCGGACAAAGCGACTGCGCCCCGCGCAGGGGTCTCTGTCGGCAGTGCAAACGCCGACGCCAGCGTTGACGCGCTGTTTGACGCAAGGCGGTCAGACGCGGCGGGATCGCGAACGCGCGGACAGTACGCGCCCAGGCACCCCCGTTCCTGCAGGCCCGCAAGGCGGTCGAGATCGACGCCGCGTTCGGCGTCGGGCTGGTCCGCCCGGAAGTAGGGGCCCGCCGCAAGGGACCATGCGATGCTCCGGACCCTGTATCACGCCGGGCTCCGCTCAGAGGAGGCATCGCTGCTGGACAAGCCAGACGTGCTCGTCGATTGCCGCCAACACGAATACGATGACTACCGGCCTTGGAGCAAGGCCCGTTCGTCCGGTCAGTGGAACTGCGGGTGCCACACCTCACGTGTGTGGCCCTGCTGGTCGACCACAGCAATGTCGGGCCAGCGGTCAAAGGCGGAGCACGGGTGGGAGATGCCGAGGTCGACTTCGTCGCCAACGCTCAGCCCATGTACCTCGGTCAAGACCAGGTGGTGGTCGTATATCTGGGCAGCGGTCGCCGTGACAGCCGTTCGCCGCGCCCCTTCCGCGTCGCGTGCGCTCAGGAACACGGGCAGGCCGGCGTCATAGGGCAGCTCGCGTTTCCCGGCGCCGACGACGGCACGCCCTGGTTCTGGCGTGGACAGCACGACCGCGCGGACCGTCAGCGCTGCGCGCAACCCCGGCAGGAGTGACACGTGCTCGTATGTGCCGTGGTCGTGAGTGACGTAGCAACCGGATCGCAGAACGGGCACCATGGGCAGGTCACTCGGGTTCTGCGCGAGTTCCGCAAGGGCATGGATGACGCGGTCGGGGAAAGCGGAGCCGCCCATGGTGAAGACGGGCTGTGTGATCTCGTACAGCGGGAGGAGACGGCGGTACACAGTGATCGCCCGTCGGCAGTGCTCATCGACCTGCGTCAGCGTCTCAGCGTCGCGGCGATTGGGCCTGACTCCTTCATAGCCTGCGACGCCGGCAAGGCAGAGTCCGGGGGCCGCCTTGACCGCTGCGGCGAGTTCAACGGCTTGGGCCGGCTCCCGCACGCCCGTACGGCCTCCGTCCGTTCCGATGTCAATAAGAACGCGCAACGGATTGGGGGCGCCTTCCATGGCTGCCCGGGCGAGGTCCACTCCGGTCAGGGAGTCGGCGAAGCAGTAGATCTCCAGCTCCGGCGTCCCGTTCAGCCACCGTCGGATCAGGGCGAGGTCGGCTCGGTGGACCACCTGGTTCGCGATGATCAAACGCCGTACTGCCCAGTCCAGAGCTCTGCTCGCCTGCGCCACGGTGGCGACGGTGACGCCCCACGCCCCTTCGGTCATCTGCCGCTCGACGATCGGCCGCGTCATGGTGGTCTTGATGTGTGGAGCCAGTTCGACCCCCCTGTCGCCGCACCATGCGGCCATGAGCCGGACGTTGTGCTCCAACGCAGAGAGATCGAGACGCAGCTCCGGCAGTTGCCGTGTTCGGCATCCTCCAGATGCCGTGTCGTAAGCCATTGGTCCTCCGTGCATGCTTGAGCGACCCGGTCGACCCGAGTGTTGGGGATCCAGGGCGGCGGAACGATCGGCGACGCGGCGCGGGTGCCCCTCCGTTCTGGAACCTGCCATGGCTGCAGCCCCGCCATGTCGAGCCGGCCGGCATCGATGTTCGTGATGACTGACACCCTGGGCGGCATCTCATATATGCGACGGAGCATAGATTATTTAAGACGCTCACCGCAAACACTATGCTGGATGCCGCATCGCATTTACTAGAGGAGCAGTCCGTGTCGACCGTGGAGCACGCGCACACTTCCCCCGAGCCCCCCGGCGGCGACGGGATCGGCCAGTACCTCCGTCGCGAGCGACTGGACCAGGGCCTCACGCTGGAGAAGCTCGCCGAGAAGACGGGACTGTCACGCAGCTATCTCAGCAACGTCGAGCGGGATGTGAACAGTCCGACGATCAACACGCTACGCACGATCGTCGACGCCCTTGGAACCACACTCAGCCAGTTGTTCCGCGCGGTGGACCGCGAGCACCGCGTACTCACGCGCCCCGATCAGCGCATTGAGCTCACCCGGTCAGGAGTGGAGGGGGTGACCTACACACTCCTCAACCCAAAGCACGGCGGCAGGATCGAGATGATGATGCTCGAGATCGCCCCCGGCGCATCCTCGGGTGGCAATCCACACACCCATGGCGGAGAAGAGGTCGGCCTACTGCTGAGCGGAGAGCTGGATTACTGGGTCGACGGCGTGCACTACCGCCTGCAGCCCGGCGACTGCGTCAGTTTCGACTCCTCCGTCTCGCACCGCTACAGCAACCCTGGCGATGTTCCGGCAGTCTGTGTCTGGACGGAGACGCCCGGCGGTTTTTGATGGGCCGTCAAGCCGGGTCCCCGTCCGGGCCTCACGCGTAGGCGCCTGCCCACGACAGTTCCCAACCTCATCTCGCAGCCGGCCGGCGTCCCGGGGCTCGCGGGTCTGCCCGCTGAGGTAGCGCAGCCGGGAACCGGGTCCGGGTGTTGGAAGCCGGCCAGGGGCAGGCCGGCAAGTTGTCGCTTGCCGGACCTGCAGCGATCTGCACCTCGACTGCGCCCTGGTGATCACAGGTGGGGGCAGCAGGTGGCAGGCCGGGCGGGCCGCCCGTTGCGGGGGACCGCCCGGCCGGACTGTGTGGTCACCGCACGTCGTAGGCGCGGGTGATGGTCTGGGTGACCGCGTTGCCGTTGGCGTCGGTGAGGGTGACCTTCAGTGTGACCTGCTTGCCGGCGGCGCCGGTGTGGTCGAGGACGGCCGTCCACTTGCCGTCGTGCTGCTCGGTCGGCGCCTGGGTCCAGGCGGTGCCGCCGTCGTAGGAGTAGGACAGCGAGGCCGCCGTGATCGCACCCGGGGTGTACCCGGCGTGGCCCTCGACCGACAGACCGACCTTGATGCCGCTGCGCGCGGGAAGGGTGTTCAGGCCGTCCACCGGCAGGTCGTACGCCGGGTGGAGGATCGGCAGGCCGCGGGAGTAGACGTCCGGCTCCCGGTGCGAGCGGAAGCTCCAGGTGGTGTCGGCAGCGGTGGAACGCAGCCAGTTGCGGTCCCCGGTGTAGATCTTCTCCAGGTGCTGGGTGAGCTCGTACGCGGAGTCCTCGTCCGGCACCTCGAACACGCCGTACGGGTAGGCGAGCCGGCCGATCTCTTCGCCGTTGCGCTTCAGCTTCAGGTTGCCGATGTCGCCGAACGACCCACCGTAGGTCCAGTGGTCGCCGGAGCCGTCGATCCAGAGGGCGTTCTGGATGCCGAACAGGTTGCCCTGCCGCTCGGCGGCCAGCATCAGGTTGCCGTCGGCATCGCGCGCCGCGCCCGGCCGCAGGGGGCCGCCGTACCATTCCTCGGTGCTCCGCTGTCCGGCCTTGTAGGTGCGGTCCTGGTCGCTCATGAACGCGGCGAACGGGAAGCTGGTCATCGCGCCGTGGTACCAGGCGTCGTCGCCGGTCGTGTAGTAGGCGGTGCGGGTACCGGGCACGTGGACCGTCTGGTACAGGCTCACGGGGATCTGGGTGTTGCTGCTCCCGGAGGGACGGAGGAACAGCGCGTCGATGTAGTCGGCCTCCTTGCCCATGGCATGCCACGTCTCGGTGACCTGGGCCAGCCGGGAGTCATTCGGCCGGTAGGCCTGGTCGGAGTGCAGCGGGCCCTCGGTCGGGAACGACAGGTTGTAGACGTAGGACGAGCCGTCCTCGGAGCCGGTCGCGCGCCAGGTGGGCCGGAACTCGAAGGTGCCCTTCTGAGCGCGGCCGTCGATGTCCGCGTAGAACTTCTGCACGGCGCCGCCGGCCGTGAGTGTTCCGCTGAGCTGCCAGGTGTCGTCCCACGTGCGGGCGTAGCTGAACGTGGTGCCCCGCAGCGTCGAGGGGCGGTCGGTGTGCAGGCTCAGCTGGTGGGCCTTGCGGGCGTCGAGGACGACGGTGGTGTCCTTGGTGATCCGCAGCTGCGGGTTCGCGAGGTAACTGACCGATTCGGGCGTGTTGCTCGCGTCGGACGTCGCCACGAAGCTGCTGAGGGCGTAGTCGCCCGGGCGCACACGGTAGGTCTGCTCGGGCGCACCCGCGTTGGTGCGGCGCTCGCCCTCGTCTGTGTCGATGCTGGCGACGTCCAGGGAGGAGGAGCCGGTCGCGGGCTTGCCGTTGCGGTCGACGACCTTGACCCGGAGGGTGACCGTCTCCGGCTGGACGTAGAGGGTGACGGGCACGGAGACGTGCACATCGCCGCCGGTGGCCAGGATCCGGCCGGTGACCGCACCGTACTGGGCGGGCTTCAGACGGGCGGTGGGGTCGATCTGCAGCGGCACCTGAGCGGTGGCCCCCGCCGGGACCGTCACCTTGCTCTCCTGCGGCTTGATGATTCCGGAGGTGACGTCGCTGCCGTCGTTGCCGTGCACACCGCTGAGCTTCAGATGGAGCGTCAGGTCGCTGTCGCTGGTGTTGGTGAAGGGCACCTGCACGGTGGTGCGGTCCGACGCGTCCTGCGGCCAGTTGTAGCTGCCGGCCTGGACAGCCGGCGCGGAGAGCGCCTTCTGGTTCACCGCGCCGAACACGTCAAGCACCCCACCGCCGGTCTGGTCGGCGCCGGCGACCTTGCCGCCGGTGCGGGCGGAGGAGACCAGGGCAGCCTTGATCTGCTGCGCGGTCCAGTCCGGGTGCGCCTGGCGGACGACGGCCGCGGCGCCCGCGACATGCGGGGTGGCCATGGAGGTGCCCGACATCGTCCGGTAGGCATAGACGCCGCGGCCGCCCGCACTGGCCGCCGAGATGTCGACGCCGGGGGCGGCGATCTCGGGCTTGAGGGTGTGGGTGACGGCCACCGGACCGCGGCTGGAGAACTGCGCGGTGGTGTCGTCGCGGTCGACGGCGCCCACGGTCAGCACGCCGGGCACGCACCCGGGCGAGGAGACGGTCTCGGCGCCCGGGCCGGAGTTGCCGGCGGCGACGACGAACAGCGTGTGCTTGCTCTTCGACAGTTCCTGCGTGGCCTGGGCCATCGGGTCGGCGCAGTCGCCGATCCTGGGGTTGCCCAGGCTCATGGAGACGACGTCGGCCTTCTGGTCGACGGCCCACTGCATACCCGCGATGATCCAGGAGTCCTGGCCGTAGCCCTGGTCGTTGAGAACTTTGCCGATGAGCAGGGACGAACCGGGGGCGACGCCCTTCTTGCTGCCGTCACTGGCCGCTCCGGAGCCGCCGACCGTGGAGGCGGTGTGGGTGCCGTGGCCCACCCGATCGTCGGTGGTCTTGGAATCCGTGAAGTTCTTGGACGCGTCCACCCGGTTCACCAGGTCCGGGTGCTCGGCATCCGCGCCCGTGTCCAGCACGGCGACCTTGGTGCCCTTGCCGTCGTAACCGGCCGCCCAGGCCTCCGGCGCGTGCACCTGCTTGGTGGACCGGTCCAGCGTGGCCTCGACCTTGCCGTCCAGCCACAGCTTCTTCAGCGTGGAACCGGACCGTGAGCGGGTGTCGGTGACGTCCTGCCAGAAGGCGGCGGCGGTGTCCTTGCCTGCCTTGAGCGCGACGCCGTCCACAGCGGGGAGGCTCAGGCCCCGCTCGGACCCGCGAGGAGCCGCGGGCGCGCTGGCGGCAACGTTCACACTGTTCCGGTAGGTGGCGATGAGCGGCAGCGTGTCGGTGTGTGTGTCGTCGTATCCCTGGCGGATGAGCCCAGTGACGTTGAACAGCTGCTCGTCGACCTTGCCCTCGGCGATCGCCTGGGCGGCGTCCTCCGGGTAGACGTAGAGGTCCTTGCCCATCTGGTAGGTCTGGACGATCGGCTGCGTACCGTCCTCGTGGGGCAGCACGGCCGCCGAACTGCGGCCCGACGTGTCCGTGGTCACCAGTACCTTGTCGCCGGTGATGAGCGTGACCGGCACCTGCTTGCCGCCCGTTGCTGCGGGCTCGCTGCCGATGACGGGCCTCTTCCCCGAGGCACCGTCAGGCGGCGCATCCGCCGCCCCAGAAGGCGTTACCGCGGTGACGGCCAGGACGGCGGCGATTGCCGCGCCCAAGGCAATACGGGTTTTGGGGGGCATGAGTCTCCCTACTTGACTCCGTGAACATGCCATGCTGCGGGGTGCAGCCTGGCAGACATACGGATCGCGTAGGCATGCCGCGCGTGACGGGTTTCCCGCGTGTCGGTTTTCCGTCACGCGGTCACGTCGACTGGTTCGTCGGCTCGGTGGGGCTTCGGGTCTGGCAGGTGGGGGTATGCCCCTGTGGGCTGACGCTCACCGAGACGATCTCGCCGAAGGGGGATGCACGGGTACATTCCTCGCTCCTTGACCAGCAGCAGGCCCCGGCTTCCCTCAAACTCCTCCCGTCACGTTGGTTCCTCCGGGTCCGGGCGGGGTTCGATCCGCCGCCGGGAAGGGGCCCGCAGCTCATGAGCGAGCTGCGCGACGCGGTCAGGTACCTGTCGCGTGGGTGCGCGCGCCGCCGCTCCTGTGGATGTCTTCAGCCTGGATCACGGGCCCGTCGGCGGGGAAGCAGGAATCCGCCAGGAGTTGGCAGCCGCCCTCGCAGGCGGACCACCAACAGACGGAAACTCCCCGGCCCTCAGGCCGAGGAGCAGGTCAAAGCCAGCCCGCACGTGCGGCGTGCCACCCGAGTTGCAGACGCGAATCCGCTCCGGCAAGGTCCATCAGACGGCGTGTCCGCCGCTCCACGGTGCGTATGGAGACACCGAGTTGGGAGGCCGCCCGCCGGTCTGAGAACCCCGCCAGCAGCAGAGCGAGGACTTCCAGTTCCCCCTCGGTCGGCTGCTGATCGGCTGCCGACTCCGCGCGCACACCCGTGGTGGTGGCGTACAGCGGCCGGGCCTGGTCCCATTCCCTCTCGAAGAGATGGACCAGGGCCGTCAGCAGGCCGCTGCGGTGCACCACGATTGCGCTCGGCTCGCCGCCGGAGTCCGCCATGTCCAGTGGCACCATGGCACGCTCTCGGTCCGAGACGACCATCTTCAGCGGCAGCGAGTCGGCCACGCGAAGCTCCAGGCCCGCCAGGATGGCCGCCCGCACGTCCCGCGCTACGTCGTCACCGTCGAGATAGTTCCTGGCAGCCACGACCCGGAAGTCGACTCCGCGGTCCAGCGCGAAGTTCTCCGACACGTCGGCATCCTCGCGCGGCACCGCGATAGGTACCCCGACGAGGAAGACAAGCAACTCCCGCTGGGCGCCGCGCTGCAGTTGGTGGAACCGGTGTGCGACCTGCTCCACGCCGACGACCACCTCCACGACGCTGCCCGCAGGGTGTGCGGCGGTACTGCGGTACTGCTCGGTCAGCATCGAGAACGCGGTCTCGGCACGGTGGAGCGCGTTGCGCTGCTCGACGAGGAACGGGGCCAGAGCCACCGAAGGTGGTGTGAGCCGATAGCGGGCGGGCTGGAGGCCCGCCCCGCAGTCGGCCGAGTCCGGCGTCCCGCTCCCGGCCTCGGTGGCGACCGCCACCAGGCCACGTGTCGCCAGGTCAAGCAGGATGCGGGCGGTCTCGCCCACCTCGATTCCGGTCTGTCCGGCGAGTTCCTGCGCGGAGGCTGTCGGGCGGGCCAGCAGTGCCGTGTAGATGGCCTCTTCAGCCGGGGCCAATCCCAGCGCCTGCAGCATGCAACTCCTCCCCGGGCGGCCACGGTGTCAGGCCCTGGCTCAGCTCGCGCTGACCGAGCGGATCCTTATCGGCCGAACCCTATCCCGCTGTCAGGATGTCGCCGTCGGCTGTTTGAGCATGCTGGAGTACAAGGCCGCCCGGTACGGGCGCACCTTCGTCCGCATCGGCCGCTTCGAGCCCACATCTCAGGTGTGTTCGGTATGCGGTGTGAAGGACGGCCCGAAGCCCCTGCACGTCCGCGTCTGGACATGCGGGGCGTGCGGAGCTGTCCTGGACCGGGATGTGAACGCGGCGGTCAACGTCGCCAAGGCGGCCGGACTGGCCGTGTCAGCCTGTGGAGCGCAGATAAGCCCGGGACTCGTCCCGGCACAGCGCGGCGAAGCAGGAACCCACCCGACACCACAGCCCTCAACGGCGCGGTAGGCGGGAATCGCCGCCCTTCAGGGCGGCGAGGATGTCAACAAACCGCTGAGCAGCACCGCGGCGAGCGCGCCAAGGATCGCCGGCTCGCCTGCGAAGGCGATACCGACGGCTGCCAGCGCGGGACCCACGTTACGCACAGCAGCGACGCTTCCCATGGTGGTGCGGCGTACCGTCGGCCCCGTGGCCAGCAGCGTGCCGATGGCGAAGGCGGCGCCGGCGAGGGCGAACCCCGCCAGCAGGGCCAGGGAGCCGACGAGTGCGACCACGTCACGCCAGTTGCCGAGCAGCATGCCCACCAGCACGATCAGGAACGTCACGTTCGAGACCTTGATCGCGGTGGGGTGCCAGGAACGCACTGCCCTTGGGGCGTTGTGGCGCAGTGGCAGATCGACGCCGAATGGTACGAGCTGCCGATGGCGGCGAGTAGGACCTGCATGGCCGCGCCTGCCACGACATCGCCGTCCTGCACCATGGCCGGCTTCGCGCCGAATGGCCCGCCGAGTGAGGAGGCGACCAGCACCAGCGCGATGACGGAGGCGGCGGGAAGGCCGAGCAGGTCAGCCGGGCCCCAGCCAAGCAACGGGATGACCGCCAGGTCGCCGAGTAGCGCCAGCAGGAGCAGCGGAAAGTCGGCGAAGACGCCCCACAGCGCTGAGATGGTGGCTCCTAGACCGCGGTGAACATGGTGGTCGCGATGAAGATCACGGTGACCGCGTTGAACAGCAGGTGCAAGATGCCCATGAGGCGTTCCGGTCCGGTGGCGGGGCGCCCGGGCGGGCCGCAGGGCCACGGTTCAGTCCTGGAGGTCGCCCAGCCACCGCAGGGCGCTCAGTCCGGGCAGGAAGCAGTACTCGCCCCCGCGCGTGACCGTGAACCGCGGCAACTGTGGCAGACGCCGCCGTACGGGCCGGCGGGGGATGGTGTAGTCGGTGACGCCCTCGTGGGCTCCGGCTATCGGGTCCTTGGTGTTGGCTGAGCCGAAGAAGACGCCGTCGTTCAGCCACTCGGACTGGACGAACTCGAACTGCCGCCCGAGGTGGGCACCGATGAACGCGAACAACAGTCCCCGGTCCGCTCCGTCGTCCTCGAGGGCGCCGTCCGCAAGCGGCGGTCCGTAGACGGCGCCGCGCCTGATCATGCGGTGCAGCCTCACTTCTCCCGCCACCGACGCGTCCCGGGGATTGGCCCGGCGGATGTGGCAGCCGCCGGGGGTGATGAACCCCGCTGGGTCGTCGCGCTCGTAGAGGAAGGTGTTGCGGCGGTGTGGGTCGGCGCCCAGCGCCGGGTCGTCCTGGTGGGGGCTGAGCGCCAGTGGTGCGCCGCTGCGCCAGCGCCCCAGGACCTTGGCTGCGAGCAGTTCCTCGTCCTCGCGGCTGGTGGAATGGTCCTTCAGACAGCGCCGGAACGCGGCGACGCGTTGGTGGAGTTTGCGGAAGACCGCGTAGCTTCCGTTGCGTCCGAGTATCTCGGGCCACGGGGTCTGGACGCCGCCGAGCTCGTCGGGGTAGCCGAGAACGAACTCGCCGGCCCTCAGCGGCCTCTCCAACTGGTTCGACCCGGCGATGCCGCTGCCCTCGATGGCGGGGTTGCTGACGCCGTCCCGGTAGCCGAAATGCTCGGTCTCCGTGGGGAGTGCGTAGCAGTCCTGCCGCCAGATCGCGGTGATACCGGGCAGGTGCTCATACGCCGGGCGGGCCCGATCGATGGCCGCCTCCAGCTGCGCGATGTCGGGCGCGACCACGGTGAGCACCACATGGACGTCAGCCGTGCCCAAGGGCGTCTCCCAGTTCTCGGGGCTGCTTTCGCCCACGTCGCCGAGCGCCTTGGCCCGGGCGGCCATGCCCTGCCGGAACTCCCAGGCGAAGGTGTCCAGCGACTCGCGCGGCACCCCGAGCGCCTTGAGGCCGTGGTAGGTGACCGCGACACTCACCCAGGTGTCCCCGAGCGGGCTGGTCGAGTCTGCCGCTGAGGTGGTCACCGCGCTCGCGCGCCGCATCAGCTCCCGCCCGTGTGCCCGGTCATCGATGCGGAACAAAAGGTAGGTCACCGCATAGGGCGTCGGCCTGGGGCTGAGAACTCCGCGCTGGATGTCGTCGAGTTCCAGGGCGATCTGCTTCTCCCCACTCATAGTCCCGCCTCCCAGCGGCGCTACTTCGAGACGATGTTCCTCCAGAAGTTGCGCAGGCTTTCGTCGCCACCGAACAGCGAGCTGAAGATCGTGGAGTCCGCCAGCAGAACATCGCCGGCCCGGTCACCGCCCGGGGGCATCCACAAGAACATGTTGAACTCGGTATTGCCGGCTTCGGTGAACGGGTGCGGCTTGGAGGTGTCGATGGGCTGACTGGCCAGTACATGGATGACATCCGGCTCTTCCGTCGTCACGGCGTAGTGCGGCAGGTGCAGGTGGAAGTTGAACGTGGTCACCCCCTCCAGCCAGCCTTTTGTGTCCAGATCCCGGGCCACGGTCAGTGGGGCGATCTTGTTCGGTTCCCGCACCGCCGGGCGCAGCCCGTAGCGGTTCTCGACGGGGACCCCCAGCCCTTGCATCAGACCCCGGAGGTGCCTGGCGAACCGCTGCTGGCGGGGAACCAGCGGGTCGCCGTGGTGGCGATGCTCCATGTCCCGTACGGTCAGGTCGTCCGACGCTCCGACGTCGTGGTGCGGGCCCAGGACCAGGGAGGTTCCCTCCCGCGAGAGGAACTGCCGCAGCGCCTCGATCTCCTCCGGCTCGGCGTCCTGTCCCGTGACCATGTGGTCCAGTCCGAAGACGAACAACGTGTCGGTGTCCGCCAGCACCCGGTCGTCCAGCAGGGTCCGGAACCCGGCCTGATCGATGCGTTGATACACCGGCACGGTGTGCCCGGTGGTCTCCTCGACGAACGACTGGAAGGGCACCCAGGCCCAGAAGAACAGCTCCAGAGACCCCGCGATGCCCTGCTGGAACTGCAAGGGGTCGGACCACCTCGGCTCCTCGTACGCGGGCCAGGCGACCCGCCGGACCTCGGTCATCGTGGAGAACCGGTTGTCCAGCTCCGCCGGGTTCCTTCCGGCCTCGGCCGGATAACTCCACGACACGTATATGCTCACCCGCCGCCGGCCCGGCGTGTAGGGGCGGGGAACATGATTCTGGTTGTAGGTACGGGCCGTCCTGGACTCGCTCATGACGTCTCCGATCCGCAGCGGTGGGCAGGCCGCAGCCCATTTCACTGCAGCTGGTCGAGCGTCTCCGACAAGGCACTCTTGATCCGCAGCGCTTTTTTGATCTCATCTGCTGTCACGTACGGATACTCCCCATATTCAATGAAACTGGGGCAGTGGTGCTCACGCACGAACCTCACGAATGCCTCGGGATTTGTTCTCCAGTCATCGGGAAATCCCTCCAGGTTCTCAAAGGCGGTGCTCACGCCGGACTTCTTGAACAACGCAATGGCGTCTTCGGTGTACTTGTCGAAGTCCGTGTCGAAAATACCCTGGTACATGAAGCGTTTATCTTCGTCGAAGAGCACCCAGCGCAGGTAGTGCAACTTCAGCGGCGCGAGAAGATAGGGATCTTGTTCCAGCGCCCTCGCCAGGGTGTAACCGTACTCGCGGATCGCCTCCGCGCGACCGGGCTTCACATTCGCGATGATATTGAATCCGTAACACGCGGGAGTTTTCGGGAAAACGGGGCCGTACTTTCCCTGTTCGAGAAGGTCGGTCTCCTTGGGAATGACAACCGCCTGGGGCCTGATTTCCATACCCGTTCCTCCGCCGCCTAGAAAGGAACCGCCATGTCCATCGTGCCACGCAGTGCCCACTCCGACCCGCCGAGGAGCGATGGTCATGACTTGTGGACCGGCCCTCGGGGCCGCACGTGAAGGGCACACCTTCCCGAGGGATCGACTGATGGTCATCGCGTAGGCCCGTGTTCGCAGCACGGGTCGGGAAGGCACACGGTGCGACAACGGCGACGTGGGCGTCTTCCTCGGCCTGGACGTCGGCAAGACGGTCCCATCACGGCCACGGGCTGCCCCCGGCCGGCAAGAAGGTCTTCGACAAGCCCCTGCCCCACAGCGAACCGAAACTGCGGGCCGTGCTCGACAAACTGACCGCGAAATTCGGCACCGACAGACCGACCGAGGCCCAATCTCGGGCCTTTGGCCGGCCCGTCGTGCGCATCCCGGTCACCCTGATCGCGTCGCTGCTCGCCTTCCTCGTCGCAGCGATCTTGCTGGGCGCGTACGTACCGGCGATCCCCAAGGCAGGTGTTATCGGCCCTGTCCTGGGCGGGGAGTACCCCTTCCACAAGGCCCTGTTCGCCCTGATCGGCATCGCCTTGGCAGTGCCGGCCCGACGCAGCGGGTTGGTGCGCCGGTGCCCGGCCGTCACCGTGGTCACGGCACTGTCGGCCATCGCCGCACTCGTCATCGCAGGCGTGCAGTTCGCCGCCGCGCAGAAAAAGGGCACGGGACGTCTTCTCCGCTTCGGTCGCCGCCGCGGCCTCCCACAGCCGGTACGTGCCTCGGTGATACAGCCGACAGGCACGAGCCCTCCGGGGTCACTGAGCGTAGAAAACTCCATGATCACCGCAGCTCGCGCCTGCTCAACTTCCGGAGTCCGTCCCCATCAACGGCACACACCTACTGCCGGACCCTGATATTCGTGTCGTCCGAAGGACTCCCTACGTCTGGGGATTGTCCCGGGCCGGAGCGGCGGTGGGTTCGTGGGGCCGGCGTTGTGTCCGGCCGACCCGATACTCACATACGCTGCCTATGTGAACTATTTCGGTCGATTCTGGCGTCGTTCCTGCGGCCTCCAGGAGGACCTGGTGCTCCTTGCGCCCCTGGCGCTGACCGCCATCATCACCGTGCTGGCCTTTGTCACTCCGAGTAACCTCCACTTCAGCCGCTTTCTCTCACTCGCCCCCGCTTTCGCTGCCTCGGTGTGGCCAGTGGTCGGAACGGTGGCCATCGGCGTGCTCGCCGCGGCCCTCAACGTAGTGATCGCCGTGACCATCGGCTATCCGAGTGAGGAGCACACATACCTGATCACCCTCGCAGTGATCGCCGGCGCCACCGCCGCGGCCGCCTACGCCAGCCATGTGCGCCAACAGCGGGAGAAGACCCTCGCCGATGTCCGCTCCGTCGCCGAGACGACCCAGAAAGTCCTGCTGCGACCCATGCCGCACCGCCTCGGCCGGTTGGACACCGAGGCCCTGTACCTGGCCGCCGCGGCCCAGGCCCGCGTCGGCGGCGACTTCTACGAAGCACTGGCGACAGCCCACGGCGTCCGCCTGATCATCGGAGACGTGCGCGGCAAGGGCCTCCCCGCGGTCGGCGCGGCATCAGCGATCGTCAGCTGCTTCCGGGAAGCCGCGTACGACGAGCCGGACCTGGCACGGCTGGCACGCCGACTGGACAGGCGCATGAGCCGCTACACCGCACTACTGCCCGACGACCAGATGGAGTACTTCGCGACGGCCCTGCTCGCCGAGATCCCCGACGACGGATCGACCGTCGAAATCGTCAACTGCGGACACCCCCCTCCGCTGCTGTTCCGCGCGGGAGCGGTCCGCGAGGTCACCCCCACAGCGCCCTCACCGCCCGTCAACATGGGTGCACTGCTCGGGGAGGACTACCGCATCGACACCGTCCCCTTCGCCGCCGAGGACCAACTGCTGCTCTACACCGACGGCGTCACCGAGACCCGCGACCACACCGGCGCACTCTTCCCGCTGGTGAAGCACGCGGGCCAGTGGGACGCAGACTCCCCGTCCCGGCTGCTCGAGCAGTTGCACAGGGACCTGGTCCACTACAGCCGCGGCCGTCTCGACGACGACATCGCAGCCATCGCCGTCCGTGCGACGGCCACCACGGCCTCGGCCGGTGCATGAAACGGGCCGGGCGGTCGTCCACGCCTCCCGGCTGCCACTACACCCTGGCCCCTCACCGGCCCACCCGTCCGGTCCTACTGCCTGCCCTGGGCCATGGAAGCGCCGGGCCGGGCCACGATCGCCTGCAGTCATACCCCAAGCCCTGGGCCTCGCCGATCTTACGAATGACCAGATCAGACCCACATCAATAGATAGGACGTGCCATGACTCAGACAGGCCTGTCCCGGGGCGGTTCAGAGCACTTTGAGGATGTCTCCGACGCGCCGCTTGGCGTCGCCGAGGAGCATCTGGGTGTTGGCTTTGAAGAAGAGGGGGTTCTGTAGGCCGGCGTCCCCGGTGGCCATGGACCGTTTGAAGGCGATGACGTCCTTGGCCTCCCAGACCTGAAGGACGGGCATACCGGCGATCGGCGACCCCGGCTGATCGATGGCGGCCGGGTTGACGGTGTCGTTGGCGCCGATGACGAGGACCACGTCGGTGTCGCGACAGTCGTCGTTGATCTCGTCCATCTCCTGAACGATGTCGTACGGCACCTTTGCCTCCGCGAGGAGGACGTTCATGTGCCCCGGAAGACGGCCGGCGACGGGGTGGATGCCGAACCGGACGTCGACGCCCCTGGCCCGGAGGATTTTGGTGAGCTCGGCGACGGCGTGCTGCGCCTGCGCGGTGGCCATGCCGTACCCCGGTGTGATGATGACCGCGGATGCGTCCGCCAGGAGCTTGGCCGCATCGTCAGCGGTGATCTCGCGGTGCTCGCCGTAGTCGCCCTCGACCGCGGTGGAGCCGGCCTCGACGCCGAAGCCACCGGCGATGACGGAGAGAAATGACCGGTTCATCGCCGTGCACATGATGTAGCCCAGGTAGGCACCGGAGGAGCCGACGAGGGCACCGGTGATGATGAGCAGGTCGTTGCCCAGGAGAAAGCCGGCCGCTGCGGCGGCCCACCCGGAGTAGCTGTTGAGCATCGACACGACGGGCATGTCGCCACCACCGATGGACATCACCAGGTGCCAGCCGAGGAAGAGTGCCTGGCTCCGGGACGCAGGCGACTGACGTAGCGCCCGCCGACGACGGACCCCCACCGCGGCGACCATGGGGGCGAGCATGAGGACCCTTGCCAGCTTGACGACGACGGCCACGGTCAGCGCACCGGCACCGGCCGCACTCGCCGCTCCGACGGCCTGTCCCACGTCATGGATCGGTCTGCCAAGGCCCTTACTCGCGTGGCAGATCGCGCCACGGCACCTCGGTCCGCACCCGCCACCGCACACCGTTCACCAGCCGCCGCCGACCCGGCGAACGGCGACTCACACCCGCCGCAGGCAGCAACGACTCCAGTACAGACCACTGCGTGCGGGTACCAGCCCGCGTCCACCGCCGCACGCGAGGCGCCCACGGCGGCACCCATGGAGTCAGCCAGAGCCTCGGTGATCGCGAAGTTCTCCGCACCATTGACACCACGGCCACCGGAGACCACCGGTGCCCCTACGGACGGTCCGCAGCAACGGAGCTGGGTGTCGTCCCAGGCATCGTCGAACCGACGGGCTGAATCGGACGAGCGGCGCCGCCTCCCGGATCCCACGGGAGACGGCGCCGTCCTGTCATGCGAGGTTGCGCCGCGCGCGGCTCACCCCATGGCTCCAGTGGCCGGAGCGCGTCACTTCACGCCGACCGCCCGGATGATCTCCTGGGTGACCTGGCCGCCCCGGTCGTCGCGGGCGGATGCGCGCAGCGAGATGAAATGCGCGTCGGCGGGCACCTTCAGGGTGCCGCGCCAGGCGGCCTGGTTCTTGTCGCGGTCCAGGCCGACGGATGTCCAGGTCTGGCCGTCGTCGTAGGAGACCTGGAGGGTGCCGTCGGCGATGGTCCCGGTGTCCGGCGCGCCCTTGACGTACTCGGAGTAGATCCCGACGGGCAGGCGCTGCCCGGCGCGGACGTCGCCCGCGAGGTCGGTGTCGACGTCGAAGCCGAGGTTGAGCAGCGGCAGGAACGTCCACCGGTCGGCGGGCGTCTCGGCGGACTTGAAGGTCCACTCGGCGTGGCCCTTCGTGGACAGCTTCCAGCGCGCGGGGTCGAGCGCGGTGTCGGTGACGACCTTGTAGGTGCGCTCGGCCGGGTCGGCGTTGCGCACGTACCCGGCTGAGCCGGTGCGCCGGTCGACGCGCGCCCCGTCGACGTAGACCTCGGTGGTCTGCCGGACGGACGTGTCGTTCCACACGTCGCCGAAACCGGTGTGGTCGGGTCCGGAGTCCCCCCAGCCTGGGGTGTTGAACTGGAGGTCGTTCCCGGCCCGCTGCTGGCCCCACCCGAGCCCGGTGCCGAGCCAGGGGTGCCAGACCGGCTTGAACCAGTCGACCTCACTGCGCGTGCCGCCTCGGTAGGTGACCAGACCGCTGCGCTCCTCGATGGCGCGGGGCACGGTGATCACGGACTCGTGCCACTGCTGGCCGGGGCCGGTGGAGACGTAGGCGGTACGCTCGGCCGGGTAGTCGATGCGCTCCAGGAAGCCGAAGCCGTAACGGAAGCTGTCGGTGATGGAGAAGCGGAACTCACCGCCCTGAGCGGGCTTCACCGCGTGGTACTTGTCGTCCAGCCGGGCGAGTTCGCTCTTCTTCGGGGTGTACGTCAGGTTGCCCGGGATGGCGTCGGGATGGCCGTCGGACAGGTCGTAGACGTAGGGCGTGTTGCGGGTGCTCGTGAGTTTGACGCGCTCGCCGGACTTGGCCGCGGCCAGCAGCCGGGCGCCGTCCGCGGCGTTGACCGTGGCGATGAGCAGCGACCGGTCGGTGCGGTCGGCGTTGCCGAACCAGGCCATCAGCCGGCCCGGCTTGTCGTCGGTCACGAACAGGGCCCTGGCGCCCGCGTCCTGGGCCGCCTGAGCCAACTCGATGGGCGAGATCGCGCCGGTGGCGCGGACGACGACGGCCTTGCCGCGCACGTCCTTGCCCGTGTAGTCGGCCGGTGCCCCGCTGCCGGCGTCGACGACGGACACGGTGCTGCGGCCGTCGGTGAGGGCGCTACCGGACTGGACGGTGGCATCGTCCAGCGGCCTGCCGCCCGCCTCGACCTCCAGGAGCGGCTTGCCGAGCCGCCACACCGTGCGGTACTCGAAGGTGCCGTCGGTGACCTTGTCGGTGGGGGCGGCGAAGATGCTGTCGTAGGTCAGGGGCACCTGGACCGCGCCGAACAGGTCGGCGCCGTTCACCTTGCGGCTGTACTCCATGAGCAGCTGCCGGGTCTCGGTGCGCTGGTCGACCTTGGCGCTGATCTCCTTCAGCTGCCGCCCGTCCAGGGTGACCTCGCGATCCTGGTCGAGGGTGATCTGGGGGGCGGCGAGGAAGCCGAGGCCGAGCGAGTCGGCGCCGTGGCTGCCGCGCACGTCGAGGAAGGACGTCAGGCTGTACGTGCCCGGCTTCAGCCGCAGCTTCAGGGTGCCGGAGTCGCCGACATATGCCGGGAACGGGTCGCTGCCCTTGGCGAGTTGCTGCAGCGTGACGCGTGCGGCGGTCGCGGCGCCGTCGCGGTCCTTGAGGTGGACGGTGAGCGTGTACCGCTCGTTCTCCTTCACCAGGCCGAAGGCGGTGTGCGCGACGGGGGCACCGTCGGCGCTCGCCACGATCTGTCCGCTGGTGTTGCCGACGGCGGCCTTCGCGCCGTCACCGGTCACCGTGGTGGACGCGGTGCCGTGCGCGGGCACGGTCAGCGACGTGTCGGCGAGCGAGACGACCCCGTCGGGAGCGCCCTGCGCGGCCAGGCTCAGCTCGACCGGCTGGTCCGAGGAGTTGGAGTAGGTGAGCGTCTTGGTCACCGGCTTGTTGTCCGCGTAGGGCCAGCTGTAGAAGCCCAGGTCGGCGCTGCCGGTCGCGGTGATCTGCGCGTTGATCGCGGCAGGCACGGAGACCCGGCCCGCGCCCAGTGCGTACGCGGACGCGCCGAGTTGCTTCGAGGTCGACATCAGCGCGTCCTTGAGCTGCGCGCCGGTCCAGTCGGGGTGCTTCTGGGCGAGCAGCGTGGCGACGCCCGCGACATGCGGCGTCGCCATCGACGTACCGCTCTTCGAGGTGTAGTAGCCGCTGCCGCTGATCAGCTGGGAGCGGGCGGCGAGGATGCTCACGCCGGGCGCGGACACGTCGGGCTTGAGGGCGTTGTCGCCGGTGCGGGGGCCCTGGCTGGTGAAGGACGCGGCCCGGTCGGCGGAGTCGACGGCGCCGACGGTGAGCGCGGAGTCGGCGGTGCCGGGCGAGCCGATCGTGCCGGGGGCGCCGGAGTTTCCGGCGGCGATGACGAAGAGGGCGCCGGTCTCCTTGGAGAGCGTGTTCACGGCCTGCGCCATCGGGTCGGTGCCGTCGCTGCCCTCCGATGAGCCGAGGCTCATCGAGACAACCTTGGCGTGCACGTCCCGCGCGGCCCACTCCATCCCCGCGATGATCTGCGACTCGCTGCCAAAGCCCTGGTCGCTGAGGACCTTGCCGACGGCGAGGGTGGCGTCGGGCGCGACACCCTTCTCCTTGCCGTCCGACGCGGCGCCGGTACCGCCGACAGTGGAGGTGACATGGGTGCCGTGTCCGTTGCGGTCGGGGACCTCCTGCCCCTCGATGAAGCTCTTCGACTGGGAGATGCGTCCCGCGAGATCCGGGTGCCCGGCGTCGACGCCGGTGTCCAGCACGGTGACCGTCACGCCCTTGCCGGTGAGTCCGGACTCCCAGGCCTGGGGCGTGCCGATCTGCGCGTTGGACTCGGCCATGTCGCCCTTGACACGCCCGTCGAGCCAGATCTTCTCGATGCCGTCGGCGAAGCGCGCGCCGCCCGAAGACGCCGCGTGGGCGGCGGGCTTGGCTGCCTGCGGGGCCACGGACCGCCAGAACTCGCGCTCCTGGCCGGCGCGTACCGCGAAGCCGCCGACGCTGGGCAGGGACCGCACCTTCTCGGCGCCCGGCGGCACACTCGGCGCCGTCCGCGCGCTCCTGCCGTAGGTGACGATCAACGGCAGCCCGTCCGTCGCGCCTTCGTCTCCGTCGGCGAAGCCCTGGCGTATCAGCTCGGTCACGTCGAAGAGCCGCGCGTCGAGGGTGCCGGCGCTCAGATAGGGCAGCGCCTCGTCCGGAATAACGGTGATGCGGCCGTTCGTCGTCTGGGTGCGGACGGCTCCGGTGGCGCCCTTCGGGCGGTCCACGCTGACTGTCTTCCTGCCCTGGCCGAGGTCGGTGACGGTGACCTTGTCGCCGGTGACCAGGGTGATCCGGGTCATGATGACCTGGCTGGCTGAGGCTGCGGGCGGCACCAGGCCTGTGGATTGCTCCGATGCCCCGGCTGTACCTGTCAGGCCGGGCAGCGCGGCGACAGCGGCCAGTACCACCCCCGTTGCCGCAAGTCGTGTGTACCGGGTCGTTCTTGGGTTGTCCACGTGCTCCCCTTAACTCCTTGTGCGGGCTGGAGCCGACGCGTCTGTTGCCCTTGTGGGGCGGGAAAGGCGGTCGGTTGTGCTGCTTTCAAGTGCGAGCGATGGGGCAGCACTGGGACGGCGGGCCGCGCGCTGTGTTGATGCGGCGGCCATGGGCCGTCGGTATGTCAGGCATGTGAACCTCGTTGGGCTGTGGTGTCCGGAAACTCGGGCCGGTCGAAAGGGTTGGGCAGGTCTGCCGGAGTCGGTCGTGTGATCGGCAACGTGGGGTCGGGCAGCGGTTCGCCGATCGGGCCACGGTCCAGTGCCGCGACCACGGCGCCGGTGCAGCTGTCCACCCCGGGCTTGCCGAAGACATGGACCAGATGGGTTTTCACCGTTGCCTCGCTGATACACAGCGCGCGTGACACCTGACGGTTCGACAGTCCCTTGGCGAGGTGGTGGAGAATCTCCACCTCGCGCGGGGTCAGCGTGGGTCGCGGTGCCCGTGCGCGGGCGCTGGGCAGCCGGACCGGTTACCGGCTCAAGGACGCGCCGGTCGAGGAACTGATCTCCGCGGTACACACCGTCGCGATCGGCGAGACAGTGCCCGCTCCGCCCGTCGCCACTCGCACCTACCTCGACGGCGGCAAGGACCTCGGCATCGCTCCTGTAGGCGGTGAGGATCAGCAGCTTGCCGCCGCCTTCTCCGCTGCCCGTCGCATCGGTGGCGGCGCCTGACACCTCGCTGGTACCGACGCACGCCCACGCGCAGGTCCATGAGGACCACGTCGACCCCGGTCGGCCCGGCGACCGTCCGCAGTGCCTTGGCACCCTCCGCCGCCTCACCGACCACCGCAACACCAGGCGCATCCTCAAGCAGAGCGCGCAAGCCACGGCGCACCACCGCTTGGTCGTCGACGACCAGCACGCGCACCTGCGCCACGGAGAGCGGTTCGTCCGGGATCCGCGACTCGTGCATGGTGTGCGGTCCGGTCATGACGCCCCTCCGAGCGGCATCGCCAGGCTGGCGGCGACCGCGGTTCCCTCGCCGACCGCGGACTCGACGGTGAGCTCCACGGAGCCCGGACCGGCGGCGGTCGTGGGCGTGATCGCGACCGATGCTGCGGCACCGGCGTCGGCCGGACCGGCCAGGGCGGGCGAGGCGGTGACGACAACGACCGTGCTCAGTAAGGTGGCGA
This sequence comes from Streptomyces sp. NPDC004721, assembly GCF_053601495.1. Lineage (NCBI taxonomy): Bacteria > Bacillati > Actinomycetota > Actinomycetes > Kitasatosporales > Streptomycetaceae > Streptomyces > Streptomyces sp. NPDC004721. The sequence continues at coordinate 212,986 of NZ_JBSGBZ010000008.1, read as the reverse complement.
GCAGCCGGCCCAGCGGCCGGACACGTATGCGGCGCACGGGGGTCATCTAAGGGTCCTCCAAGAGCCGGAACCGGCGGCCTTCGCCGGTGCCGGCCAGGTTCGGGTGGCGTCCGGTCGGGACGCGCGGCGCGATGAGAGAGCACCGGGAGTTTTCCACGGCGCTGCGATGGCTTCCATGGGATGCCGACGACGGACAGCCGACATGACGGCCATCCGTCAAGTGCCGCACCATGCGGCACGACACCTCGATGCCTGACCGGAGGAGCAATCAGTCTCCTTGCGTACCCGGCGTGGTCTCGTAGCGGAGCCACTGCGTGGGCTTGGCCTGGTTGGCGTAGTCCGCGAAGCTGTGCCCGTGGGTCACCAGCTGGTTGGGGAGGTTGTCGGTGTCGACGGACGACGGCGCGGGATAGTCGTTGGTCTTGACAATGTCCGAGGCGGACAACAGGGCGTAGTAGTTGGGCAGGCTCGGGTGCGTAATACCGTACGAGTTGGTGAATGACACACCCTGGGCTTCCAGGGACTTGATGTACGGCACCTGGTCCTGGGGCTTGGTGGACGGGTTGTTGAGGATGTCGTCGTAACCCTTGTTCTCCATCATCACCATGACCACATGGTCCGGCCGCGGTACACCGGCAGCCGCAGCGGTGGATCTGGTGGTCGCGGCGGAGCTGGTGGCGGTGGTATCGGCGGCAGCCGACGAGACAGTCCCGCTGAGGGCTGTCACCGCCAGGACGTCCGAGGCCACCAGGCCACCAGGCCACCAGCGCGTTGACGCGTTATCCGCATCTGAACGTTTCCTCTGCTTCGAGTTCCGAAGTGATTTCGGGTTGAGCAACGGGATGCGTCCCGTAGGACCCCGCCCGCGCCGAACCCGGTCGTACCGAGTGGCAGGGCGCGTCCGCCAACGACATGAGGAGCCCCCCACCTGCGAGTTGCAGGTACGTCACCAACAGCGCGAAGCAGGTGAACATAGATCAAACTAAGCGAGAGAGTGGAGGCGGCGGTACCAGTTGCTCGTCCGGTTCATCCCGCAAGGAACTCGAAGTCCAGATGCTGTTCTGAGCTCGGATCACGCGGCGGGCTGGAGGCTGCGGATCCGTAGAAGCTGCCGCAAGCCTGAGCCGGGCCCGCATTTCATTACGGCTCCGCCGGCGCGGACAGCAGCGCCGCCGACAGGCTCTCGCCGATGAACACCCCGTAACTCTCAGGGCTCCAGCCCCGGCGCAGCACCAGCAGCTCGTAGAGTTCGGGCGCGCTGTACGCGAAAAGGATGTCCCGGGCGTATTCGACGGTCAGGCCGGCGCGCAGGTGATGGTGGTCGGCGAGGAACCGGGCATTGACCTCCATCCGGGCCAGCCGACTGTCATCGAGTTCCACCCGGAGCCGGGCCATCTCGGGTTCGGTCGCGGCAGCCGCGCGCATCAGCAGGAGGACAGGTGCGGTTGCGGGCATGACCTCGGTGATGAAGCCGCCCCACGCCCGGACGATCGCGTGCGGGTCGGCCGCATTCTCACGCATGGCGTCCGAACGCTCCTGAGCGTGCACCGAGCCCCGGCCGGCCAGCCCCCGCTCCCACAGGGCCCGCACCAAAGCGGCCTTGCCGCCGAAGGCCTTGTAGACGGTTTCGGTCGACACCCCGGCCGCGGCCGCCACGGCGGAGACCGTCGTCGCGCCGTAACCGCGCTCCTCGAAGAGCCGCCCGGCTGCATCGAGCACCGCCGCCCGATTGCGCTCGGCCTGCTCGCGGCGCCGACTGGAGTCATAGCTTCGTGCCGCCACCACTTTTCGATCCAAACCTTTGAATCAATACAGCTACCTGTATCAGAATAGCGAAGGAAGTAGATCACGGACAACTGCTCGACCCGGGGGAACGCCCCCGAAGCGACGGTCGACCAGCTGCTGGCCGCCATCAACACTCATAACCTCGACGCCCTGGCCGACCCTTGATTCACCGTCCGACCGTTACCTGTCAGTTCGCCGAGCGCGGGGAGATCGCGGTGCTGAGGACGAAAGGGTGCAGGGTGCGGGACATCGCCCGCCGCCTGAGCCGCTCTCCGTCGACGGTCTCGCGGGAGCTACGGCGCAACGTGGTGCCGCGTTCGTCGGCACCCAGGCCTGCCACCTCACGCATGCCATCGGCCAGAGCGCAGGCCCGCACGGTGCTCTGACAGGACGGTGCCGTCGGCGGTCCCGTGATCCCGTCGCACGTACACGGGACCGCCCCTGCACGAGGCGGTCCCGAGCCCCGCTCCGTACGCCGCACCCAGACCCGGAAGCACCTACGCGGGGTCGGGCTCCGGGCTCATGGATCGAACCTCCAGGCGCCACAGCGAGTAGCCGTAGTTGGATGTCCGCTTGATGCCTTGCATCCGCACGTACCGGGCAGTCACCGGGTCGAGGGTGAGATCGTCCACGCGGGCGCCGGTCGGCTTGTCCCGAACCGAAGCCACCGTCTTCCAGTCAGCGGCGTCGTCGGATACCTGAATGTCGTAGTCACGGCCGGAGGCCGTCTCCCAGTCGAACAGGACACGCCGGACGGTCTGCGGGGAACCGAGGTCGACCTGGATCCATTCACCGTCGCGGTAGGCGCTGGCCCACCGGGTCGTGCCGTCGCCATCGGTGGCGTTCTCCGGTCCCAGACTCGGCACTTCGGATGAGGACGCCGTCGTCGGCCGGTGCAGCGCCAGGTCGGGGACCTCGAAGACACGCATGCTCCACAGGGCGTACCCGTTCTGCTTGTTGTCCGCATGCGTGCCGACGAGCCGTACCTGCCGTGCCGTGACCGGCTCGAACGTGAGAGTGTCCACTCCCGCGGCTTCACGGCCGGTACGGCTCGCGACGGTGGTCCAGTTCTCACCGTCCCGTGACACCTGTACTTCGTAGTCCCGCCCGTATGCGGGCGCCCAGTCCAACTCGACCTTGCTGATCGCGACCGGCTTGCCGAGGTTGACCCGCAGCCATGCCTCATCTCCCGGACCGCTGGCCCATTGGGTGGTGCGCACCCCGTCGAAGGCCGCGGCCGCCGTCCCGGCGGAAGCGGTCGCCTCCTTGCCCAGGCTCACCTCTCCCGACGCCGACGCGGCGAGTGTCGTGGCGACCTTCGTCAGCCCGGTGCCCACGCCGAGCTTGCGGACCGTGTCGAGGAAGGCGCTGTACGGCACGCCGGCCTTGGCCCCGCTCCACATCTTCTGCGCCAGCGTGCCGAAGGTGGGCTCGACCAGCCCGTGCACGTCCAACTCGGTGTAGGTGGCTTCGGTCAGGTCGTTCCACACCGCCGACATGGCGCCGAGAAGGTGAGGGTCGCCGGGGGCCACGCTCTGGTCGCCGGGGAAGACATGCGGCTCCCACTGGTCATAGAGGTACTTCCCGTCCAACCCGCGACCGTGGTAGTAGCCCGCGAACGGGACGATGTACAGCAGGGCATCATTGGTGTTGATGAAGGAATATCCGTCCCGCTTCATGGCCTGCGGTCCGTACCAGCCGTTGTTCCAGCTGTTCAGTGTCAGGTCGCGGTCGTAGCCGTCGGCGTTGGCCGCCATGACGGACAGGCTGCCCCAGGCCCGCGGGTGCTTGCCGAGCGCGCGGATGTGGGCGGCCATCTCGTTGAAGTAGTCCTTGTAGCGGGGCTTGTCCACGGTGTACTCGTCGGCGCCGAAGTGTACGTCGGGGCTGCGGAACCAGGGTGTGAACTCGTCGAACACCGACTTCATGAACGCGGTGGTCTCCGGCTTGGACAGATCGAGGTGGTCGGAGTCGCCGTTGTTGAGGCCGAGCGACGGGCGGAACTTGATGAACGCCAGCGAGTGGGCGGGCGCGTCGATCTCGGGGATGATCGTGACGCCGTTCGTGGCCGCCGTGTCCTCGAAGGAATCCCAGTCTGCGCGGTCATAGGCCCCGTCCTTGGACGCCAGCGCGGTCAGCTCGGGATTGTCGGTCTTGAGCCGGAAGCCGGCCTGGACCTCGCTCCAGGAGGGCTTGTCGCCCTTGAACCCGTTGTCGTTGAGGTGCAACTGCAGCTGATTGAGTTTGAACCAGCCCATCACCCGCAGGTAGTCCCGGATGTAGTCGGCGGTGAAGAACCGCCGCCCGACGTCCAGCATGAACCCGCGGACCTTGTAGTTGGGCCAGTCCACGGCCGTACCCACGGGGACGGAGTCGCGACCGTCGTCGAGCAGCAGGATCTGCAGGAGGCTGCGGGTGCCGTAATAGACACCCTTGGAGGTCGGCGCGGCGATCGTCACGTTGCGATCGGTGACCGTGAAGGTGTAGCCCTCCTCGGCGTACCGGGCGCCACCCGCCGCGTCGGCGAGGGAGGGATCGATCGTCAGGACGATGTCGCCGTCCTGTGGGATCCGGGGGGACACGTCCAGCTTGTGCCCCGTCACCTGTGCGATGTCGGTGGCCAGTTGCGCGCCCTGGCCGTCGAGTTCGTCGACCTGCTTCTTGGCCAGCACGATCCGGCTGTGCTTACGCAGTTCGAACGAGCCCGTTCCGCCCTCCCACTGCTGAAGAGCGGGCACCACGGCGGGCCGCGGGTTGAGATCGGTCTTCGCCGGGCCGGGTCCGGGTGCGGCCACCGCGGACGGCACTGCCAGGAGGAACACGGATATCCCGAGCGCCACCCCTCTGATCAGTCGAGCTGCATGTCCATTCATGCGCACTCCAACCTACTTTCGAGCGGGATTGAACAACATATACCCGAGGTTCGCCATGAGGTATAGACCACTGCACTGTCGGCATGGGGATGGGCAGCCTTGACGGCGGCGAGGCCCACGTCCAGGCCGATGACGGCTCTTTCGGCTTGATCAGCCCGTCGGCGAGGCGCAGTGGGGCCCGCAGTCCGGCACCCGGTTGAACCACTGCAGGTCGGCCTCGGGCAGCCCGCGCACCGTGCCCCCGCCTCGGCGCCGCAGCGAGCGACCACGCTGCCATTCGCGTGGATGGAGACTGCGTGCGCACCAGGTGCCTTCCAGGCGATCCTGTACGAGCCGTCGTCGCCGACCGTGACCATGGCTTCGGTGAAAGGATGCGCTGCGCGGGGATGGTCTGACCGAGGAGCAGACCTCGCGGCTACTGGTCATCGCCCGGGACCACTACCAGCCGGCCGTGTACCGGCCGCAGGCCTACGCCCGGCCGGGAGTGAACTGCCCGAGGCGATGGTGGTCAGATCACGGTAACCGGGTGACGTACCACTGCGTCGAACAGAAAGCCCTGCGTGTTGGCCACGGCGGTGTCCGGCTGGGTGCGGCCGTCCGTGTCAGTGGCGCGGGCCAGGAGGTGAGTGTCGCCGACTGTGTCGGGCTTCCAGGTGAGGGACCAGCGGGTCCAGGTGCCGGCACGGGGCCGGTCGTGGAGGCGGGCGGGCCGCCAGCTCGCCCCGCCGTCCGTGCTGACATCAACGTGCGCGATGGCCCCCGCGCCCGACCACGACCGGCCGTGCAGCACCTGCCCCTTCCCCACCGTGAACCTCGCCCCGCTCGCAAGCTCAAAAGCACTCCTGACCACCTGCCGGCTCAGCGGCGCGCTGCCCTCCTCCGGGTATGCGGGGCCGAACAGGCGGTAGAAGATGGTGTTCCAGGGCGAGTAGAGCGGCTGCGTGGACACCTCGATGTCGCCGACCCACTTGATCGACGCGATCCCCACCCACCACGGCACCAGCATCCGCACCGGATACCCGTGGTCGTACGGAAGCCGCTCGCCGTTCATCTCGTACGCCAGCAGCACATCGTCCAGCGCCTTGGCCAGCGGCAGCGGACGGCGTACCCGCCCGAGGTTCTCGCCGCCGCTGAAGAACTCGGCGTCCAGACCGCGGGGCTGCACATCCACGGCGTACGACGACAGCCCGGCCTTGCGCAGGACGTCGGCCAGGCGCACCCCGCGCCAGCGCGCGACGCCGATCGCCCCCAGCGTCCACGGGGTGCCTGTGACCGTCTCGCCCTGCTGCGTCGTGAAGTAGCTGCGGCCGTTTCCGGCGCACTCGACGAACGCTGTACGGGTCACGGCGGGCAGGGCGCGCAGATCGTCGTACCCGAACTCCACCGGGCTGTCCTCACGGGGCGCGCCACGCAGCCCGCTGCCCCACAACCTCAGCCGCCAGTGGGCGGCGTCCAGGACAGGGGTGGCGGTGTGGTTGCGCACGAAGAACAGTTCGTTGGGGGTGTGGTGGCCGGTCCCGCGCAGCGCCTCCCAGCGGGTCTCGGCGTTGGTGTCGCGCCGGATGAACCACTCGGGCGGCAGCGGCTTGACAATCGTGGGATCGGCGGCGTGGGCGAGGTACGGCGGGGGGAGCGCGGCCCCGGCGACGGTCGCGGCGAGCAGGGTCAGCAGCCGGCGGCGGGTGACCCCGTCCGCCCTGGCCTCCCCTGAGAGCCACTGGCTCAGCCTGCGGCGGTCGTACGCGGATTCGTCGTGGCGGGTGGCGGAGAAGGGTGAAGGCATGACATTTCCTCGTCGTTGAGACAGCAGACAGACATGGGAGAGGACAGTGCAAGCCGGCGCACTGGGCGGCGCGCCAGAGGCTCCAGCGGCGGCAATGGCGGGATGCGGCACGCGGCGAGAGAAGACGTCAACGGGATGATCCAGCCACTCGGTTGGACCCGTATGCGGCAGACCGCGGCCGGAGGGGCGTTGGTGTATCCGGCGGTGCGCTTGTCGTAGATCAGGGTCGGTATGCCGTGCCTCGCGCAGTCTTCCGCACTGCCCAGCAATCTGCCTGCCTGGTCGGACCTGCCCCGTCGGCCATCACCAGGCCCGGGCTCCGGCTGCCCGCCGATGTGGTGCGCTACGGCGCGTAGCACGGGCCGGCCAGTGGGAGGCGGCGGCGCCGGCACGCCATTCCTCGGGGAGTGGGCGTCAGACGCGGTCGGCGACTTCCAGGTTTTGCAGGTCGAAGACCGGAGACTCTCTGCGGATCCAGGACAGCCGGGTGAAGTTGTGGCTCGGCGGGGGACAGGAGACCTCTGCCCGGTGGTATCAGCTCAAGCTGCGTGCCTTGCTCGCACAAGGAGCGCAGGACACCGGCAAGGTGGCCGATGAGCTCGATCAGGCCCTTGCCGGTGCGCTGCGTCACGTGAGCTCCGGGCCGACAGCTACGAACTGCTGAACTGAATCGCATCCACGTCGAACGAGTTGTTCTGCGGCGACGTGAAGCGCAGATACAGCCGATGGGTCCCTTGCAGCGCCTGCACCGCGACCGGCGCCGTGGACTGGTAGTTGTCCCAGCCTCCGGTGTTCGGCACCGGTGTCGTCGCCAGCAGCGGCCCGTCAGGGGCGTCAGCGCGCAGCTCGATCGCGCCGACCCCGTAGGGGGAGGACAGTGTGTAGCTGACCTGGTTCACTCCCTCGACGGACATCGGTTCGAAGGCGATCCAGTCACCGTTGCTGATGTCCCCGATCCTCTTGCCGTTCTCGGCCCCGGACTGGGAGACGATCCTGGTTCCGGACTGGGCGTTGTAGTACTCCGCCTGCTTGTGCTTCGGCTGAAGCACCGCCCGCCCGTATCCGGTCAGCGCGCTGACGCCGTCGCCTCCGCGGTCCGTGTACTTGGCGTTGAGGACATACGTCAGATTCGCCCCCTCTGGATGGCCGCCCAGATCGCCGGTGTCGATTGTTCCCTCGCAGCCGGGAATGTCCGTCGTAGGGTGCTCGTGGTCGTCATGACCGAGGGCAGGATTGATGGTGACCCTGGAGCAGTCGATGGTGCCGTCCTCCGGGTCTGTGACCGTGATCTTGTACGGGACCTTGTCGCCGAAGTTGATCATCTTGCCGTTGACCGGGATGTCGATGGTGACCTTTGGCGCCGTGTTGCCTGCAGTGATCGGGATATTGGCAAAGGCCTCCTTACCCGAGGAGTCGGTGACCTTCAGCTGGGCCGTGAAGTTGCCTTTGCTCTGATAGGTGTGGCTCGGATTGGCCTCGCTCGAGTCCCAGGTGCCATTCCCGTCGAAGTCCCAGGCGTACGTCAGGGAATCGCCATCCGGGTCATAGGTCCCGTCGCTGGAGAAGTCCACCTTCAGCGGCACCGGTCCGTTGGTCGCCGAGGCCTTGGCCTTGACCACCGGGATGCGTTGGCCCTGCGCGTAGTCGATCCGGTACAGGCCCGAGTCGTTGTTGCCGCCGCCGAAGGCGCTGCCCCACTCCAGGACGTACAGCGAGCCGTCGGGGCCGAAGGTCATGTCCATCGGCTTGTTGAACTTCACCGAGGACAGGAAGTCGTTGATCTTCAGCAGCTTCTCGTCCTTGTCGAAGCGGATCTCCTTCACATAGTCGCGGGACCACTCGTAGAAGAAGCTCGCGCCCTCGAAATAGGCAGGGAACTTCGTCTTCGACTTGTTCTTCGGGTCGTAGTGGTAGACGGGGCCGCTCATGGGGGCGGAGCCGCCGCTCCTCATCTCGGGAAACGTCGGAGAGGTACCGTAGCCGTACCAGATCTCCGGCATCTGGACCTTGGGGAGCTCCGTCAACCCCGTGTTGTTCGGCGAGGTGTTCACCGGCTTGTCGCAGTCGAACTTGGGCCCGATCTCGCCGGTGTCCGGGTTGAAGGGGGCGTACGGCTGGTTGTCGCCGTGGCAGAACGGCCAACCGTAGTTGCCGGGCTGTTTGATGACGTTGTACTCGACCAGGCCCTCGGGCCCGCGGTCGGTGGTCGGCAGGCCGCGGTCCGGCCCGTAGTCGGACACGTGCACGTAGCCGGTCTTCGGATCGACAGTGAAGCGGAACGGGTTGCGGAAGCCCATCGCGTAGATCTCCGGACGGGTCTTCTGCCTGCCCTTCTCGAAGAGATTGCCCTTCGGGATGACATAGCCGCCGGAGTCGGTCGGCTTGATGCGGAGGATCTTGCCGCGCAGGTCGTTCGTGTTGCCCGCGGTCCTGGCCGCGTCCAGCATCTGCTTGCCCTTGCGCCAGTCGATCGGCGCGTAGCCCTGCCAGTTGGGGTCGAGATTGGGCGGGACGTCGTCGCCGGTGCTCAGATACAGGGTGCGGTTCGGGCCGAACTCGACGGCGCCGCCCGTGTGGCCGGGCTCGGGGAAGGTTCGGTCGCGGTACGCCGGGACGTCCAGCAGCTTCTTCTCGCTCGCCGGGTCGAGTGTGTTGCCCTTGACGGTGAAGCGGGAGAGCCGGTTGACGTCCTCCGCGCTGCCGGCCGGCGAGTAGTAGAGATAGATCCAGTGGTTGTCCTTGAAGGCCGGGTCGAGCTCCATGCCGACCAGGCCGTCCTCGCCACCGGTGTAGACGTCGAGCTTGCCCGCGGTGGTGGTGGAGTGCGAGGCCGGGTCGTAGATCTTCACCTCGCCGGACCGTTGGATGTAGAAGACCCGGCCGTCCGCGGCCACGTCGAGCTCCATGGGATCGGCAGTGTTGTCGTCCAAGGTGACCTTCTCGTAGCCGCCCCAGACCGTGCCGCCGCAGTCTCCGGGCTCAGCGCCCGCCGCCCACTTCACACCACCGATGACGTGGTCACGGAACCCCGGTTCGCTGTAGGAGGCTCTGTCGTGGCCCATGGCGGTGGCCCACACCTTGCCGCCCTCGGCTTTGCGGCACCAGGAGATGGGGTGGTCGTAGCCCATGGCGGAGCCGCCCGGGTTGTACGTCGTCTCGTCCGCCGTGACCAGGACGTGGACATCGCCGCGAGGGTTGGCGTCGAAGTTGTACCACTCCTCCGGTCGCTCCCAGCGCTCCGGCAGGGACTTGGTCGACGGGTGAACGCGGTCGGCCACCTTGGCTGTGCCCTTCAGCACGCCCGGCGAGTGGGCGGGCATATGGGCGCCGCCGTTGATGACATCGTCCCACCAGGGGAACTCATCCTCGATGCCCATGTCGAGGGTGTTGTGGATGGCGACGACACCGCCGCCGCGGTGCACGTAGTTCTGCATGGCCTCACGCTGGGCTGCGGTGTCCCAGACCATGCCGGAGTTCTGCAGCATGATGATGACGTCGAAGCCCGCCAACTGGTCGTCGGCGAAGACGGAGGAGTCCGCGGTCTGGACGACCTCGAAGTTGTGCTTCGCCGCCTCTTCCTTCACCATCGCGATGCCTGCGGGGATGGAGTCGTGGACGTAGCCGACGGCTTTGGTGAACAGCAGCGCCCGAAAAGCGGGCGCCTTCTCGGCCGCAGAGGCCGGTAGGACGGTGAGCGCGAGCAGCAGCGCGATCAGTAACGCGAGCACGGCGTTGCGTTTGCCGTGAGCATGACATCTCATGGCTGTTCCTCTCCTTGTGGCGTGCGGTGTTGCGGGGTGTTGTGGGGTCTGCGGTCAGGCGGCGTCGGCCGCCGCCAGTGCTCGGCGCAGGAACGCCAGGCCCTCGGTGGCGATCGCGTCCTGGGTGAGGGCGAGCGAGCGCCAGACGGAGGCGGCGACGGCGATGGTGGCGTTGTGGGCGGTGAAGGACTCGATGCACAGCGCACCCCCGTAGCCGGTCTCGTGCAGCGCGGTGAGGAAGCCGGGCCAGTCCAGATGGTCGGCACCCGGGGTGCCCCGGTCGTTGGCGCACACCTGGACATGCACGATGCGGCCCGCGGCCTCACGCACTGCGGCCGGCAGTGAGGGTTCCTCGATGTTCTGGTGGTAGGTGTCGAGGGCGATGCCGATGACCTGCTCGGGCAGGCCCTCCAGGGCCTCGAGCGTCTGGCCCACCGTGTTGAGCAGGCTGGTCTCGTAACGGTTGAGCGGCTCGACCGCGATCCGCACGCCCGCCGCCGCGGCGTGTTCGACGACCAGGGCCAGGTGCTCCCGCCACTCCTCGTACGCTGCCGACCGCCCGGCGCGGTCCATCCGCCAGGTACGGCCCACGGCGGAGTAGACGGGGCCGGCCACGACGGGTGAGCCGAGCGCGTGCGCCGCGTCCACGCACTGGCGGAGATAGTCCTGGGTGCTATGGATCGCTGCCGCTTCCGCCCGCACGAGATCGCGCTCCGGCGGCATCACGGCGATGACGGCGGCGGGGCGCAGCCCGGCGGAATCGAGGAGCTTGGCGACACCTGCCGGCCGCCAGTCACCGGGATGTTCCAGGGGCAGCTCCGCGCAGTCGAACCCCCAGTCGGCCAGCCGTGGCAGAACCTCCGCCAGGGCCTTCTCCTTGACCGGCGAGTGCCAGATCCAGGGATTGGCGCCCAGTGCCGGGGAGAAGCTCATCCCTTACCTCCCCAGTCCTTCGGGAAGCCTGGCAGGTTCTTGCAGCCGCACATCGCGTAGTGCAGGGGTGGCATGCCGGGCTGGAGGTAGTCGTCGAGGTTGCTCTGAGTGACCGTCGGCTGGGGGAGCTTCCACTCCTTGGGCACCTGCTGGCCGTTCAGGATACGCAGGGCGGCGATCACTGGGGTGCGCCACTGGAAGGTCGGGTACGTCGGGGCGATTGCGGTGAGCTTCTTGTCCTTCCATGCCTGCAGGAAGTCCTGCTGGTCCTCGCCCGTGATCGGCGGAACGTCCTGACCCGCGTCCTCGAAGGCCTCGACGGCGGCGACCGAGGTGGCGCCGGAGTCCATCCACACGCCGTCGATGGAGCCGTGCCGTGAGATGGCGTCGGACACGATCGACTTGGTCTTGGAGGGGTCGCCGTCGGTGAACTTCACCTCCACCACGTCCAGGCCGGCCTTGTCGAAGGCGATCTTCGCGGCGGACCAGCGGGTTTCGAGCACGTCCACGCCGGGCGAGATCCTGAGCGCGACGATCTTGCCCCTGGGCTTGACCTTTTCCACCAGGAAGTCGGCCGCGGCCGCGCCGTAGGCATATCCGCCGACCGGGTTGATGAAGGTCACCGCACAATCGGTCTCGACACCGCGGTCGAAGACAATGACCGGGATCTTGCTGCAGGCCTCCTTCACCGCGGTGGTGAGGGTGGCTGTGGTGTTCGGGGAGACGAGCAGTGCGTCGCAGCCCTTGCCGGTGAGTTCCTGGATATCGGAGATCTGCTTGTCGTCCTTGCCCTGCGCGTCCAGGACGGTGAAGTCGGTGATTTCCTTGTGGAGTTCGACTTCGGCCTTCATGTTCTTCAAGCCGACCTGGCGCCATGGGTTGAAGACACCTGCGTTGGAGAAGCAGAGGTGGATGCCGCCCGAGCCCTTCTTCTTGTACTGGGTGGTGTCGGTCATCTCCGGCTCGAGCATCTGCTCCCAGGGCTTGTCCGCCGGGCCTTCGGGGGTGGCCTTGGAGAGGGCGATCTGACGGTCGTAGTCGGCCTGGTCGAAAAACTTCGACTGCTTGTCGTCGTCCGCGTGCTTGGGGGCGGACGAGCCGGGCCCGATGCCCGGAGACTCCGTAGGCGTGTCGGTCGAACAGGAGACGAGCAGCACGGTGCCCACAAGGGCTGCGGCAGGGCCGGCCAGTGTCCTTCTGAGACGTATCCAGGTCGTGCGGTTCATGAGCTTCCCCCTCCTAAGTGGTGTGAGCGACGGCGGCGAAGCCAGGCCAACGGGGATGAACCAGCGGCTCCCAGTCCGACGGCGGCGATGACGACGAATCCCTGGACAGTGGACTCAAGGGCGCCGGAGACGCCGTTGAGGTTGAGCAGTGCGAAGAGCGCCTGAAGGGAGAAGGCACCGGCCATGGCGGCGACGACGGAGCCGCGGCCGCCGCCGAGGACCACCCCGCCGAGCACGACGGCAGTGATGGCCTCGAACTCGTAGCCGCGGCCGGCCTGCGCCGAGACCCCGGAGAAGCCCGCGACGAGGATGCCGGCCAGGGCGGCCGCGGCGCCGGACAGGACAAAGGCGAGGATGCGGACGCGGGCGACGCGCACGCCCGCGAGCGCCGCAGCGCGTTCGCTGTCGCCGGAGGCGATGAGGGTGTGGCCGAAGTCGGAGCGCATCAGCCAGACCGCGCCCGCGCCCGCGGCGAGGCAGGCGAGCACCGCCCAGGGCAGCCAGCCACCGGCGGTGCCGCGGCCGAACTCGCGGAAGCTCTGCGGCAGTGAGCCATGCGGGGAGCCGCCGGTCCCGAAGAAGACCGCGCCCTCGAGAATGAGCATCATGCCGAGGGTGGTGATGAACGAGGGGACGCGCAGGGCCGTCGTGATCAGCCCGTTGACCAGTCCTACCACCGCACCGGCGAGCAGCAGTCCGCCAGTCACCAGCAGCCAAGGGGCGCCGGGGTGCGAGCTGTAGAACTCGGCGGCGGCGACAACGCCCGCAGTGACGATGGCGCCGACCGAGAGGTCGAACTCGCCACAGACGATGACCAGATACTGACCGGCGGCGAGGATCAGCAGGGGCGCGGCACGCTTGACGAACGCGAGGAAACGGTCGGGCTCGTAGAAGTTCGGATCGGAGACGGCCAGGCTGGCCAGAAGCAGGATCAGCAGGGCGTAGACGGGGGCGCCGGTGCCGAGGGAGGCGATGAAACGCCTGCCCGCAGCGCGCGGGGCTGCGGCCGTGGTCATGCGGGCTGCCTCCTGGTGCTGCGACGGGCATACAGGGCGACGGCGGCGATGATGACGACGCCCCGGACGACGTTCTTGAAGAAGGGGTCGACGGAGAGCTCGTTGAAGAGGCTGTCCAGGACGGACAGGAAGAGGACGCCGCCGAGGGTGCCCGTGACCCCGCCGCGACCGCCGGCGAGCGCGGTGCCACCGAGCACGACAGCGGCGATGGACTCGAGGTCGTAGCGGGCCTCGGTGCCGGCCCAGGGGGCGCCGGCGCCAAGCCGGGAGGCCAGGAACAGGGCCGCGGCGCCGACGCAGAGCGAGCACAGGACATGCGCGGCAACGATGGTGCGGCGGGTGCGTATCCCCGATGACCGGGCGGCGTGCTCGTCACCGCCGGTGGCATACATGTGGTGGCCGAGCCGAGTGCGCTTGGTGATCAGCCAGACTGCCGCGGCCACCGCGGTGAGGAGAAAGAGCGACACGGGGACGGGGCCGATCCGGTCGTAGCCGAGGTGCTGGAAGGAGGCGGGGACCTTACCTGTCGGCCCGGTGTAGTTGTCCTCGATGTAGCCGCGCAGGATGAAGCCAACGCCGAGGGTGGCGATGAAGGCGTTGACCTTCAGACCGGTCACGATCAGGCCGTTGGCGAGGCCGACTCCGGCGCAAAGCGCCAGCACGGCGAGGATCGCGGCGAGGACGCTGCCGTTCTCCATCGTCTCGGCGGCGACGAGCGTGCCGATGCTGATCAGATACGCGACAGACAGATCGAGCGAGCCGGTGAGAATCACCGCGGACTGGCCTACGGCAACAAGACCGAGGGCCACGCCGTTCTGCAGGATGCCGGTGATGGTGGCGCGGGTGAGGAAGTCCCCGCCGCTCGCGGTGACGATGATCCAGCTGAGCACGGTGAGGGCGGCGGCAGCGAGCCAGACGCCGACGACGGGATCGTTCAGCTTGATCGGGCCCGCATGGGGCAGCCGCCGGGGTAACGGGGCGGTTTCGGCCTTCACCGCGGTCATGCGGCACTCTCCTCACCGGCCGCGGCGGTGTGGTCGCTCGTCGCCAGGCGCATGATCTCCTCTTCCGACGCTCCTGCGGCAAGTTCGCCCGTCAGGGTGCCCTCGGCCATGACGAGGATCCGGTCGCTCATTCCGATCAGCTCCGGCAGCTCGGAGGAGACGATGAGCACCGCCATTCCCTCGCGGGAGAGTTCGCGTACGAGCGTGTGGATCGCGGCCTTGGCGCCGACGTCGACGCCGCGCGTGGGCTCGTCGAAGATCAGTACCTGGGGACGAGCGGCGAGCCATTTGGCGATGACGAGTTTTTGTTGGTTGCCGCCGGAGAGGTACTGGGCCTCCTGGTCCTCGTCCCGGGCGCGCAGCCGGACCCGTTCGAGCAGCCGGCTGACTTCGCGCAATCCGTGCCCGGGCACGGCGCGGGTGACGAGCAGGGCGTTGTCGCGCACGGACTGGCGCAGGGACAGACCCTCAGCCTTGCGGTCCTCGGTGACAAGGGCGAGACCGCCGAGGATGGCCTCGCGCGGACTCGTGGGGCGAAGCGGCCGGCCGCCCACGGTCATCCGGCCGTTGGTGAACGGCGCGGCGCCGAAGAGAGCCCGGGCCAGAGAGGTGCGGCCGGACCCCTGCAGCCCGGCGATGCCGACGACCTCGCCGGCGCGCAGGGTCAGATCGATCCCGTGTAATCGGTCGTTGCTGCCGCTGGTGACGGTGAGGCGGGGATCGCCGAGCTCCTCGGGGCGGGCACGCGGTGGGTAGTACGAGCCGAGCTCGCGGCCGACCATGGCGCGGACGACGTCGTCGGCGTTGGTCTCGTCGGTGTTCAGCGTGGCGACCTTGCGCCCGTCCTTGAGGACCGTGATGCGCCGTGACAAGTCGAAGACCTCGCGCAGCCGGTGCGAGATGTAGAGGATGCCGATGCCGCGCTCGGAGAGGCGGTGGACCAGCCCGTACAACAGCTCGACCTCGTGATCGGCGAGCGGCGCTGTCGGCTCGTCCATCACCAGGACCCGGACCTCGGAGGCGGCCAGCGCCTTGACGATCTCGACTGTCTGCTGGCGGGCCACCGACAGGTCCTTCACCAGCATGCGCGGGCCGATCCCGGTCTCGTCCAGCTCGGCCAGTAGTTCCGCGGTACGCCGCTCCATGACGCGGCGGTCGACGAAGCCGCGGCGCACCGGTTCGCGGCCCAAGAAAACGTTCTCGGCGACGGTGCGGTGCGGCAGCAGCGCGAACTCCTGGTGGACCAGCCCGATCCCGGCGGCCTGGGCCTGGGCCGGGTGGCTGAAGGAGCGCTCGGCGCCGTCGAGGACGATGGTGCCCTCGTCAGGGATGTACTCCCCCGCCAGGATCTTCATCAGGGTGGACTTGCCCGCGCCGTTCTCACCCACGAGTGCGTGGACTTCGCCGGGTTCGAGGTCGAGGGAGACCTCGTGCAGCACCCGGACTCCGAGAAAGCTCTTCGATACGCGACGCATCGTCAGCATGTTTGGCAATGTCTCTGCCATGCTTTGTCTTGTCAAGAGTCAAAGTTGCAGTAAATCAAGAGAGTTGACGAATGGCTTGTGTTAGTTGCCGAACGCGCCCAGACTTGTTGTCGACCGAAGTCGGCCCCTAGTGTTGCTGGTATGCCGACGCCAGGCCGCAAGGTTGCAGGGCAATCCCTTGGCGAGGTGCTCTCGCTGATCACTTCGGGTGCCGCAACGACGCGCGCCGACATCGCGCGGATCACCGGGCTCGCTCGGTCCACAGTCACCCAGCGGGTGGACGCCCTGATCGCGCACGGCTTCGTCGACGAGGACGCGGACGGCGGCTCGACTGGCGGCCGCCCGCCGCGCCGGCTCGCCCTGCGCACGCGCGAGCACACCGTGGCGGGCGTCGACCTCGGAGCCTCCCACTGCCGGGTGGCGCTGCTGGACATCGGCGGCACGCTGCTGACAGCTCAGGAGGATCCGCTGATGATCGCGGACGGACCGCAGGTGGTGCTCCGCCATGTCGAGCGCACGCTGCACACGCTCCTGAAGGAAGCCGGACGTAGCCCGCGGACGCTTCGATCCATCGGCGTGGGGGTGCCGGGACCGGTGGAGTTCTCCACCGGTCGGCCGGTAGATCCACCGATCATGCCCGGCTGGCACCGGTACCCGATTCCCGACTTCTTCGACGAGTACTTCGGGGTGCGAGCACTGGTGGACAACGATGTGAACGTCATGGCCCTGGCCGAGCAGCGCCGAGCCTTCTCCAGCACCCGCTACATGCTCTACATCAAGGTCGGCACAGGCATCGGCTGCGGGATCATCGCCGACGGCCGCCTGCACCGCGGTGCCCAGGGGTCCGCCGGGGACATCGGACATGTCCGGGTCGGCGAGCGCGAGGAACTGTGCCGCTGCGGCAACTCCGGCTGTCTGGAGGCCATCGCGGGCGGGGCGGCTCTCGCTCGGAGGCTCACAGGCCTGGGGCTGGAGGCGGCGTCGGGGCTGGATGTCGTACGACTGGTCCGGGAGGGCAACCAGGACGCGATACGCATGGTGCGTGACGCCGGGCGTGCTGTGGGCGACGTGCTGGCGGGTCTCGTCAACTTCTTCAACCCCGAGACAGTGGTGCTGGGTGGCGCCCTGGCCGCCGTCCATGAGCAACTGCTCGCCGGCGTCCGCGAGGCGATCTATCGCCGCTCGCACCCGCTGGCGACGCATCTGCTCCATATCGAGCCAAGCCGTACAGGAGAGAACGGGGCCGCGATCGGCGCCGGGATTCTGGCCATCGAGCACGCACTATCGCCTGAGCAGGTGGACCGGGTGCTGGCGGGAGTGGTCGGCTGACCGGGGTGCGGGCAGCCCGGTTGGGGGCGTCCAGCTCCTCACCTTTGCCCAGCCTTTCACGCGGAGCGGGGTGCTGCTTGCGTAGGGAGGCTGGCACTGGAGGTCCCCGTTGGGCAGACCGAAGCCACAGGCGCATGCGAAAGGGCCCGGAGACCGGGCCCTTTCACGTGGTAGCGACTGACATCAACGACGCCGGACGGAGGCGTACATCAGCGTCTCTGTCCGGCCGTCGCACCAGTCGACGACAGCCGCCGCAGCGAACCCGGATCGAACTCCTAAAGCGGGTGTCGCAGGTTCGAATCCTGCCGGGGGCACAGAAGAAGGGGCCAGCTCAGGAGGGGTTTCCTCCCAGGCTGGCCCTTCGTCGTTTCAGGGGTCGTGCCACACGCGTGCCACTACGGGCCCGCAGGGTCCTTTTCAGAGGGGTCGGAGACCGCTCCCCCACCGCCCCTGATCAAGGCACCAAGCCGGTCGGCGATGGCCCGGTCACGATCGCTGGTCATGTGCTGATAGATCAACGCGGCTCGTGAGCTGCTGTGGCCCATCCGCGTCATCAGCTCCCTCGTGCTGGCCCCAGCAGTCGAGGCCAGCGTGTTGCCCGTGTGCCGAAGATCGTGGAAGTGCAGCTCGACCGTGACGCCCGCAGCCTTCCGGGCCTTGACCCAGTCGTCCCGGAAGTTGCTCCGCCGCAACTGCCCGCCCTGGGGCCCGACGAAGACGTGACCGTCACGGCCGGGGGCGGCGACCGGGATGCGGGCGATCCATGGGCTGGGCGGGATCGACAAGAGCACGCTCGCCCTGCACTACGCACACAAAGTCGTCCGGCCGAGCGGGCGTGCCGGCCACGATCCGCGAGAGCCGCCCCAGCCTCAGCGAATTGGCGCAATGGTCACCCGCCAGACGACGGGTGACCATTGCGCCAATGCAGGCGCGCGCTAGTTGGCAACAGTGACGGCGACCGAAGCCGTGGTCACGTGGCCCAGGGAGTCGATGACCGTAGCGCTCAGGGTGTGCGCCCCGTTTTTCACCTTGGTGGTGTCGAGGCTGTCGTCCAGCTCGCCGTTCGCCGGCTTGACCGTATTCACGAGGCCCTTGCCGTCCAGGCGGAGCTGGTACGACTTGAGGTTCGCGCCGGCAACCTCGGCCGCGACCTGAGCGGTGCCGCTCAGCACAGCACCGGCCGTGGGGGCCGCGAACGCGACGATCGGGGCATCCGTCAGAGTGAAGTGCTGCGTGGTGACGTTGCCCGCGAGGTCCGCGACAGTGATCGTGTTGTCACCGAGGGCCGCGTGGTAGGAACCGGGGCGGACGTGGCTGAGCCCGACCACCGGCGCGCTCGGAAGCACAACCGGGAAGCCGTTCACGCTCACCTGGCCGATGCCGCCGGCGTCGCGCATCACAAAGGAGACAGCCTGGTAGGTGCCGTCGAAGCCGACGTTCATCCCCGGGTTGTCGTTGAGCGAGATCGTCGGCGGGGTGCCGTCGAGCTGGAAGGTCAGCGGGACGATTTCACCGGCGGCGGTGTAGAGCTTCAGCTCGTTGGTGCCCTCGACCGAGCCCAGAACGCCCGGCTTCACGCCGTTGAGGTCGTAGTCGACGACGTTGTTGACGTCAGTCATGACACCGTTGATCGAGAACTTGTCCACCAGCGTGGACGCGTGCAGAGCGAAGTCCACGGAGCTGTACACGCCGGCCGAGCCGATCGAGGTGTCCTTGATCGTGATGGTCGGAGCGTGCTGAACGCCTGGGCTCCCCAGGTAGAGGTCCTTGACCTCGGCAGGGTACAGCGCCCGGTCGAAGAGGAAGAACTCGTCGATGTCGAGGACGTTGCCGATGTTGTAGTGCCCGGTGCCGTCGTTGCCGATCATGGTGCTCAGCGCTGTGAACGGCTGACCGGCGAACTTGGCGATGCTGCCAGAGCCCGACTGCACGCCGTCGATGTACAGGGTGACGGTCCCCGCGGCGCGATCGACCGTGAAGGCCACCTGGTGCCAGGTGCCGTCCGTGATGGGCTTGGCCGTGGTGTAGTCCACGCGGCCCACACCGCCGGCGTTGATGTTGAGCACGATGTTGCTCGTGCGGGTCGAGAACACGAAGCCCGGGTTGGAGCCGCTATTCCAGTCCTTGTTGCCGAAGATCGACGGGTCACTGCCGGTCTGCGTGGACCGGACCCACGTCGCCATGGTGAAGCTGTAGTTCGCCGGGTAGCTCGAGAGGTCGTCCAGACGAACCCATGAGTTGGTCGAGTTGAAGTGCGCGGCCTGACCGAACTTGCCCTGGACGTAGGAGACGTCGTTCGCGGTCGTCGCAGCCCCGGTGGTGCTGTTGGCGTTGCCGTCGAACGGGAGGTAGTAGTGCAGCGAGGTCGAGAGCGCATCGGGGAGGTTCAGCGGGTCCCCGCCCGGCAGACCGGCCTGGTAGTCGGCCTGGACCTGCGCGGCGCTGATGGCCTGGTCGTAGAAGTTCACGTTGTCGAACAGCGCGTCCGTCTGCGGCGCGTAGTTTAGGGCGCCGTTCTGACCGATCGCGAACGGCAGGCCCGAGTCGAGGTTGTCACCGGTGGCGACGGTGGTCGTCGCGCCCGCCTGCTTGCCGTCCACGTACCACTTCGCGGTGCCGGCGGTGCGGTCCACGACCGCGGCCACGTGGTGCCACGCGCCGACGGTGGGCGCATTGCCCAGGGTCACGTGGACACCCTCGGTGCCGAAGCAGCCGAGCAAGGAGCCGTTGCTGCCCGAGGCGTTGTAGGTGGCGAAAGCGTTGTCGCTGCACGAGCCGCCGTGCTGGTTGGCGAAGAGGTAGGCATCCCCCGTGTACGAGTTCTGCTTGATCCAGAAGTCGTAGGAGAAGCTGCCACTGGCGTCGGTCTTGCCGGCGATGCGCGGAAGCGTGATCTGGTGGCCGGCGGAGACGTGGGCGGCCTGACCGGACAGTCCGGGCGCGTAGGCGGGGGTGCCGTGCCAGGTGCCGTTGTTGCCGTTGCCACTGGAGTCGGTCGTGGTGGTTCCGGAATCTGAGTCGAAGGTGTACGACACCACCGGCGCAACGAGGCCGGACGCGGATGCCGCATGGGCAGCGACCGCGCCACCCACGACGACGGAACTCAGGCCGGTGATGGCCAGAAATGTCGACAGCACGGTCGTGAGTGCGCGTCTCGCGAATCCGCTGGCGCGGAACCGCGACGTCGCGGGGAGGGCTTTGTGGGGCATGTGAGTTCATCTCTTTTCGAAAGATTGCCAATGGGGATGTCAAGTCGGTCGAAGGTGCGGCGGAGCTTCGTGCGGCGGTGGGCGGCAGGTTGAGCGGCACCACTGGCGCTCGTCACGAGAACATGCCTCGCCCCAGCCAGTCCTCGCGGTTCCGCACTCCGGGGAGGGCGAAGAAGTAGCCGCCGCCGAACGGGGAGATGTAGTCCACCAGCGGCTCGTCGATCAGGCGCTTCTGCACCGTCACGAACTGGCGCTCGAGATCCTGGTTGAAGCAGACGAAGATCAGCCCCATGTCGAGCTGACCGTTGAGGTCGGTGCCGCCGCTGTAGTTGAACCCGCGACGCAGCATCCGCTGATCGTCTGCCGAGCCGTCGTGCGGGTTGGCCACGCGGATGTGCGCTGTGACCGGGACGACGTTGCCGTATGGGTCGCGTTCGTAGTTCGGCACGTCGAACTCCTTGCTGCCGGCGAGCGGCGCGCCGCTGTCGCGGTCGCGGCCGATCATGCGCTGCTGCTCCGTGATCGAGACCCGGTCCCAGAACTCCACGAACATCCGGATCAGGCGCACGACGTGGTACGAGCCGCCCTCGACCCAGTCGGGCTCCCGGTGGCCGCCGTGCGTCCAGACGAGACGGTCGACGAGCGTGCGATCGCCGGTGAACTCCTGGTTGGCGGTGCCGTCCTTGAAACCGAGCAGGTTCCGCGGCGTGCCACTCGGCCGCGGCGGGCTCATGAAGCCTTCCTTGCGCCACAACACCTGCAGGTCGGCGCGAGTGGCGCGCATGAGGATGCGCAGCGCGTGCAGTGCTGTGTCGCGATTGTTGGCGCAGATCTGCAGGAGCAGGTCTCCGTCGCACATGCTGCGGTCGAGGGCGTCGTTGGGGAACTCGTCCATGGGCCGCAGCAACGCCGGCTTGGCGTTCGCGAGGCCGTACCGCTTGTCGAAGAGACTGGCGCCCACGCTGACCGTGACGGTGAGCCCGTCCGGAACGACCTGGGTGCCGAGCACGCCGTTCTCATAGCTGGTCGATGCCATGCCGTCGTACGGCACGTCCTCACCGCTTGTCAGGTAGCGAATGGTGGACGTGAGCGTCTGCAGCGTCTGCTGAAGCTGAGCCCGGTCGGCTGAGGTGACCGTGAACGAAACGAAGACGGCGGCGCGCTGTGGCGGTTCCAGGATGCCCGCCTGGTGGGCTCCTTCGAAGGGGTAGCTCGCCGACGGCGCCTGCTCGGTGCCGGGCGCGGCGGTCGCCGCGCTCACGGCGTCGTCTCGCACGCCGGCCGAGGCCGTGATCGCGGCAGCGACGGCGCCGGCCGAGCCGACGGCGAGGGCGCCGAGGAGGCCTCGCCGGGTGGTGTGCGGGTTCATTTGCCGTTGCCTCCGGTCGCGCCGCTGCTGTCGTTCCCAATGCCGCTTCCCTCGTCGGGACTGTCGCGAGGCTCGGTGATGGGTGGGATGTGGGAGAGAAGCTCGACGGCCTGCTGGACATGAGCATTGAGTTCGGCTCGTTGCACAGCGGTGAGGGAGGTCAGCGGCACCCAGCCGTTCGCATGGTGGTAGCTCTCGACGAGCACCTGGGTCTGGCGCAGCCAGCTCTGCGTCCGGCCGAGCCACGGATCCTGAGCAGTCAGCAGCGGCACCAGCGGCTGAAGCGCGTGAAAGGTGCCGGTGATGTTCGCATCGACGGTGGCGAGCTCGGTGTGGCTGCCGGCATCGCCGATCCCGTTGAGGTCCTTGCCGAGCGTGTCCTCGAGGATCTCATGGGCACGGATGCCCATGTCGAGCGGCGTGATCGAGTTCGGCTTGGCGAGCTCAGCCGGCAGCTTTCCGACATTCGCGATCAATGCGTCGGCGTACGGCGCGATCTCCGCCGGCGGCTCGCCTGCCCAGAGCAGCGCCTCGATCTTGCGGAAGCCGGTGAGGTGAGGTGAGGTGACCGCGGCGGCGTCGCTCGGTGGGTCGCCGTTGATCGCGTCACCCAGTTTCCCGAATGCGCCGTATGCGGCGCCGAGCTTCTCGTAGCTGAGATGCGCTGTCAACCAGTCCAGCTTCGCTGCGCCCACGTCGCCGGCGTGCAGATCCGCAGCAAGCTGTGTGACCTGCCTGCTCAGCGTCGGCAGCTGGCTCTGCACCCACGCCGTGTACTGATTAATGGGTATCCGAAGGTCGAGCGGCGTGACGGGCACGATCCCATTCACGGCTGTTGTTCCGACGCCGCCGCCACCGGTATTGCCGGTTACGGCAATCGGCTTGCTCGACTTGATGGTGTATGCGGTGATGCAGACCCATTTGTAGGTGCCGGGCGGGATGACCCCGGTGACCTGGCGAGTGGCGTTGATCCCGAAGTTCTCGACCTCGAGATAGATCTTCTTGCTGCGGGTGTCTTGGAGGTAGATCTCCATGTCGTCGCCCTCATCGTTCAGGACGTCGAAGCTGTAGTTGCCGGTGGGGCCGCCGTGCCAGTCGTCGATGCAGCTCGGCGTGCCGGACACGACGTGCACCTCAGTGCCCGCCGCCGTCCGCTTGACCGGGTGCGCCGCCCACGCCGCCGCGGTGGCGTCGACGAAGGGGCCTTTCACCGGGGAGCGCTGGCCAGCGGGCCACAAGCTGACCGCGACGCTCGTCACCGTCGCGACGGCGACCGCCGCTACGACCGAGGCCCACAGCAGCAACCGCCGCCGTGGCCCCCCGTCAACGCGCGGCGCCTTCTGATCGGGTGCCGTGTGCATATCGCTCAGATCTGGGCGACGCGGCCGGCGTAGCGCTGCTTCCAGCCGTCGACCCCCTTGGCGGTGATGACGATGTCGTAGTAGCCCGACCTGGTCGGCCAGGTGACGACCTTCGACTTGCCCGCGGCCACCGAGATGGCCTGGTCGCGATCGAGGAAGTCGTTGGCGACCAGCTCGAAGATCACGGCCTGCGAGCCGTCACTGTGGAGGGTGAGCTTGACCTGCTGGCTGGCACCCGAGCCGCGGATTAGCTCGACCTCGATCCGCGGGATGGCGCCGTCGGTCTGCGCGGCCGGAACGACCTGGCCGGCGAACGTACGAACGAAGCGGTCCGGGCCGTAGATCGAGAACGCGTACTGACCACCGGTCTGTGTCGCGTCCCACGTGTGCGTGCGCGGGTGGGTGTTGCTGACCGTGTACGGCGTGCCGTACGTCTGCTGCGGGAGGTACTTATCGGGGAAGACCAGCATGCTCGCACCCTTGCCCGGGCGACCGCCGTCGAAGCTCATGGCCGCGGTGACCGTGCCGGCGGTGCGGTCCTCGACCAGGGTGGCGTGCTGGTGGAACGAGAGCGGGCGGACCTTGAGCGGGCCGGTGCTGTCCTGCGTCGGCATGACCTGCTGGCCGACCGGCGGCTGCGGCACGGGCGGCAGCGTCTTGTCCTTGTCGACGACCGCGGCCAGGCTTGCCGGGGTCGGCAGCGACGGGAACGAGTTGTCGAAGCTGGTGAAGTCGATCGCTGAGAGCATGTCGCCTGAGACCGTACGGCGCCAGGCGCTGAGGTTCTTGCAGATGGCCGGCTTGCCGAGAGTGGTGGTCCACTGCTCGAGCAGCATGATCGTCGAGGTGTGGTCGAAGACCTCCGAGCAGACGTAGCCGCCGCGGGTCCACGGAGAGATCATCACGAGCGGGACGCGACCGCCGAAGCCCGGGTTCAGACCCGGCGCACCCTCGCCCGGTGTGCCGTCCTCGGGGATGGGAGGCAGGACGTGGTCGAAGAAGCCGCCCTGGCCGAGGCGGTTGGCACCGTTGGGCTCGTCGTAGTTGAGGATGATGAGGGTCGAGTCCCACAACTCCGGGTTGTCGTGCACGGCCTGGATGACGCGGTCGACATAGATCGCGCCGTCATTGGGGGCGTGGTTCGGGTGCTCGCTCCACGAGGCCGGCGAGGTGACCCAAGAGACCTGCGGCAGGGTGCCCGCAGCGCAGTCGGCGATGAAGTCGCGCAGCACGTAATCGAGGTTGGTTCGGTCGTTCTTCTGATCCGCCGGCGGGTTGGTGTAGTCCTTGGTGATCCCGCCACGGGCGAGCAGACCCTTGCCGGGCTCGAAGTCGTCTGCGGAGGCGTTGACTGGGTTGTAACGCGCGAAGTCGCGCAGCGTGTTGTCCTCGTAGTCGCCGAACCAGCCGACGTCCTTGTTGTTGTCGACGTACATCTGCCAGGTGACGCCCGCCTTCTGGAGGACCTCCGGGTAGGTCTCCCACTGGAACAGGAACTGGCCGTTCTGGCTGTTGTTGATGCGCGGGCCACCGCCGAGGACGCCCTGCGGGTCGTTCGTGCCGGTCCACATCATGATGCGGTTCGGGTCGGTGCTGGTGTTGAGGGAGCAGTGGTAGTGGTCGGCCACCGTCCACGCCTTCGCTATGGCGTGGTGGAACGGCACGTCCTGCTCCTCGAAGTAGAACATGCGGCTGCTGGTGTTCTGCGCGTTGTACTTCGTGGTGTCCGCGCGGTACGGCAGGAGATATCCCTCGGCGCGGCTGTTCGGCTCGTAGAAGTTGGTCTGCCCGTTCTGCCAGGTCAGTGCCTGCTTGTCGTTGAAGCCGCGCGCGCCCGGCAGGTTCAGCGTCCCGAAGATGTGGTCGAAGGACCGGTTCTCCTGGGTGACGATGACGATGTGCTTCAGGTCGGCGATGGTGCCGGTCCGGCCCGTCGGCATCGCCGCAGCGGATGCCTGCAGGCGATCGGCACCCAGCCCGGCGGACACCGCGGCACCGGCCGCGGCCGTCAACCCGACGGCCTTGACGAACTTGCGGCGCGTGAAGTGCCGCCCCGAGGAGGGCGCACTCGCAGCGGGCATGGCGCCCGACTCGGGTTCTACGAAGTTGTCCTCGTTGTTCGACATGGAGATGCCTCGTCTCGTCGTGATGGCGAAGTCGTTGGGGCGTGGACCACCCGCGGCCTCAGAGGCTCATTGCCGCGGGTGTCGACGAGGGAACGCATGGCGGAACCACAGCCGAACCACAGCTGTGGACTAGACCCGTTATTGGTCCGTTATCTAGATGGTTCGTGCCCGCCATCGGTCCGGCGGGTCTGGGTGCGCGGGTGCGGTGGGAAGTCCCCGCGGCTGCACGAATACCGCCACCACTGACTCGCCGTGCGGGAGGCCTGCAGGCCTACAAACTGGTCGTCTCTCCCGCTCTGCGCCAGTTAGCGCGGTAGGACGGCGCCTCGGGAGTGAGCGGGGAGTGGATCATGAAAATCCCCACTCCCGGGGAGTCAGATTGACCCTTCAGGCCGGAACGGACATCCCTGTGCCAACATCGGCCGGCCGCAGCCCGCGTCGGCGGTGATCAGCAGCTGGCCGGCGGTCGGATAGGCGGCCCGCCCGGCTCCGTTCCACCAGCGGCGGATCGACTCGACAGCGAACGCGGCGGTGTCGTGGTCGGTGCCCACGTTGACCCAGCCGGTGTTTGCAGCGACGTCGTAGATGCCGTAGGGCACTGCCTTGCCCAGCTCACGGTCGGGGAAGTCGTGGATGTCGACCCGCACCGGCTCGCCTCTCGGCTCCCATTCACGGCCGTTGTTCTTGAAGAGGCCGACCAGGTCGGGTAGCGGGAGCACATTGCTGTGCTCCCGCCCCCTC
Source organism: Streptomyces sp. NPDC004721 (assembly GCF_053601495.1). Classification (NCBI taxonomy): domain Bacteria; kingdom Bacillati; phylum Actinomycetota; class Actinomycetes; order Kitasatosporales; family Streptomycetaceae; genus Streptomyces; species Streptomyces sp. NPDC004721. Next base: position 186,986 of record NZ_JBSGBZ010000008.1, on the reverse strand, counting down.
AGAACCGTGCGTGCCCGTCGTCCGAGCACACGGCTCAAGCAGGCCCCGGAGGGCTACTGGCAGGTTGCAGCGCTGTCCGACTGCCGGTGCTGGCACCGCGCCAGCGGTGGCAGTGGGTGTGGATCAGGCGGAGGGAAGCGGCGCCGTCCGGTGTGCTGCGACCCGGGTTGGCGGTGATCGCGTTCTTGCGGACCGCCTGTCGAGTCACCTTGAGCCACTGCTCCCATTCCGATGGGCTCTGCGGCTCGCGGTCGGCGTGCAGGAGGAGCCCGTCGCAGAGCGGACAGCGGCCGTGCTGCTTCTGCAGCAGTCGCAGCCCGGTCGTACTCAGGGTGAGGAGTGCAGCCCGAAGTGCCGGGTTTCACGTCGACGATGCGTTTGCGGCCGCCGCCGGGCCTGCGGACCCCCCAACGGGGCCCCTCCGGAGGCGAGTTCCCGCACCCCGAGTGACACAGTGGCCTCACGGACACCGGCGGCACGGGCCACCGCCCTGATTCCGCCGTGGCCGAGTGACCGAGCCTCCGCCCCCATCAGCAGACGACGCTGCCGCTCGTTTAGATGCGGCAGGATCGCCCCGAACTTGGCCGCCAGCACGGCCCGTTGCCCTTCCTGAGGCGCGACAAACTTAAGGACGGAATTCTGGTGGCACTGCTAGTCCTGCACGGCGGCTGACAGGGGTTTGGTGCCCGAACCGCCCTCCCCGAAGATCGATCGCCGGGGGCGGTTCGGTTGGGGCGGCTGCTCAGCGCACGGAGCCGGAGCCGGTCGCTGAGCGGCTCCGAGAGCAGCACGGTACCGCGGCTGCGGTGGCCGGATCCGTCAGCCGAAGACGTCGGCCACGGGCAGCAGCACAGCGTCGAGCTGAGTCCGCAGCTGCTGGGCCGTATCGGGTTTGATGCCGTGGTCTGACGCCAGACCGCGCTTGAGGTTCGCCAGGTGGGCCTTCATGGCGGACGGCTGGTTCTGGTTGAACTCCCGGCCGGCCTGTCCGGCCATGTCGGCGAGGCTGTGCCAGGAATCGCTGGTGAATCCGCCCGAGTGGCCCGCCCGAGTGATCGCCGTCTCGAGTGCGTCGAAGGGGTTCGCCTGCGAGATGGCCAGCCCGGCCTTCACTTCGGCCAGGAACGAGGCGATCTGCTCGAAGGGCGGGGTTGGCTGGTTCTTCGGGTTGTCCGGTGCGTCCTTGTCCCACAGGAGTTCACACGGCATGTAACCGCGGTAGTCCGACAGCCGCAGACCGGTGAACAGGCGCTGGTACTCCATCATCGGCTCGTCGCTGTCTGCGCCGGCGGGCTTGCGCTTCACTTGGATGCTCGTCGAGCGCGGTACCGCCTTCATGATGTCCCGGTACCAGTCGTAGTCCGCGCCGGTCGGTGCTTCGAAGGGGCGGAAGTAACCGGTGTCGTCCATGATGGACAGATTCGTGTCGCCCACCCAGTCCAGTATCTGCAGTGTCTGGTCGGCCGTCGCGGTCATGTCCCCGTGGTTCTGGAGGGTCACTTCGACGCCCTTGCCAGCGGCATAGGCGGTGACCTCCCGCAGAGCCGGGACGATCCGCGACCGGGTGACCCCCTCCCAGCCTCCCGCCGTGCCGATGTCCTCCGGCACCACGCCGGAGAAGACGCGGATCCCGGGAGCGCCGAGTACCGCGGCGATGTCCGTCCAGAACTTCGTGCGCTGGACGTCGAGCTCCCGCCGGGAGGCGTCGGGGTCGGCGAAGTCGTTGAACACACCGGTGCCGCTGACTCCGATGCCGAGGTTGTCGCAGTGGTCGCGCAGCCCCGCCGCGAACGAGACGATCTCACTGGTGGGCCGGGTGGGCATGGTGTGCGTGTCGTAGCCCGGGATGAAGTACGCGGTGATGTCCACCTGGTCACAGCCGACGTTCTTCGCCCAGGTGATGGCGTCGGCCGTGGTGATCGGGGGTGCGGACTTGCCGCTGCGGCCCTTGATCCAGGAGTTGATGTTCTGATTGAAGCAGTACAGGCTCATGCTGACCGGGTAGACGCTGGCGTTGTACCGCCGGCTGCGGCTCGGCTGCTCGGCGGGAGCAGCCGGGGCGGCGGCGTAGGCCTGGTCCAGCGAGTTGAGGGCGATCGGTGCGGCCAGCGCCGCTCCCATGGCGGCTTTGAGGGCCTGACGTCGGTTCACGTATGCTCCCTGGAAACGTGCGTTCACAGTGAAAAAGCGGGCGCGCCCCGGCAGGCATCACGCCTGTCGGCGCGCGGTGCGACATCAGTTTGGCTCACGGCCTGCCGCGTCGACCGGGCCGAACCCCTGGCCGATGCCCGCGCCGGCGAAGAAGTCGGGTGCGAACGTGGCGCCGACGTCGAGGTACACATGGGGTCGGCCATTCTCGACCAGGTACATCCTGCCGTTGAGGTCGGGCACGTACATGCGCCCTGACTTGTCCGGGACTTCCGATGTAGTTGATGCGTGCCCAGCGGTCCAGTCGTGGGTCGGTCGGCGTCGGAACCGGTTCGGACTTGGGGAACGAGGCGAACTTTTCAACGGTCAGACCAAGGTCCGACGTGATCGGCTTTTCCGGGATCGGGTTGATGATCGGATCGTTGGAGTCCGCGGCCGCCGGCGGCGCTGTCATCAGCGTCGCGAGGAGAGCCACGGTGGTCAGTAGGATCCACCTGAACTTCGTTCTGCGAACTACCATCCTGCCACCCAAGGGTTTTTGGTAAGCGCTTTCTAAAGGGCTCGGCTGAACGTAGCGACGCGCAGGTGGGACGTCAACGGGCAGTCATCGCTGGGTATTGCAGGCGGACAGGTGTCCACCGCGCCGTCACCAACTCTTCACGCACTCCCCCCGACGGCGGGGGCTGTTGACGCTCAGGGGGTGCTGGTTGGTGAACTGGGTGGTCGCTGGCCTGGGGTGTTGATAGTTGGTTGTGAGGGCCGGGTCGGGCCTCCCCCTGATTGGTGGGTCGGGTAGCCCGAGGGTGAGATCCCCTCGGGCTACCCGACCCCGTTTTCCTGAGCTTGTCGTTTATGTGCGCCACGAGCGCAGAGAGTGAGGTTCATGTAGGTAAGCCCACTTGTTGCGGTGCTGTGCAGATGATGAAGATTTTGTGACCCTTCGGCGCCGCCCTACGGGGGGGAGGCGCCGCCGGCGCACTCTGGTCCATCGCCGCGGCCGCCACCCTGGTCGCGGTCGCCTGCTGCCGCGCCGGCCTTGACCGGCTCGGCCTGTGGGGGGTCGGCGTCATCAGCGCAACCATCGCGGCCGCCACCTGCCTCGCCGTGCCCCAAGCCCCCTCCCACACCGCCTACGTCACCCTCATAGCCCTCTTCATGGCCGCCGACGGAGGACTCACCATCGTCCTACGCACCCTCCGCTCGCAGGTCATCCCACCCGCGGCCTTCGGCACGACCCTCTCCCTGACCATCCTGCTCCTGCTGCTGCGCCGCCTCGCGGTCGGGCAGGACCGCGACGCGCCGGCCGGTCTCGGCATCCGTGACGATCGTGGCGTAGCGGTGGCGGCGGCGCAGGGCGAAATCGTCCACGCCGATCACCCGCGGGATGGCCTGCTGCGGCAGCGGCAGGCGCCGCAGATGGCGCAGCGCGGTACTCCGGGAAACGGGCACGGCCAGCAGGCCGGCCAGGCGTGCGGCCGCCCGGCCGCATAACTCCCGCGCCACCTAGGATATGCCCGACAAGACGCACCGTGCGGCGCTGATGGCGCTCCAGCAGTCCGGGAATCTGCTCGCGGAAGGTCTGCCGCCAGCAGCCCAGGGCCGGACAGGCCAGCCGCCGTACGCGCAGGTGGACGACGACCTGGCGGCCGTCGACCGGTACGTCCCTCACCGTTCGGCGGTGATAGCCGTGCACCTTCGCCGTCGGCGTCCCGCACACCGGACACGGCACCGCCACGTCCCGGGTCCGGGCCGAGACCACCACCGCGTCGCCGCCGTCCGCCACGTCCTCGACGACCAGCGCCGAAAGCCCCGAAAACACCGTCCTCATAAGGGGGTTGATATCCATCACAAGATCATGATCGAGGGCGGCTACTCGGCGTCACCACCGACTACGGGCCAGAGCCTGATTCATGACACTCCCTGAGCTTGGCGTTTAACCTCGCCGGTTCACTCGACCCGCTGATCTCGTGTTCTTCGAGGGACAGCAGGACGGTCGTTCTTCACGCTTCGAGGTGTCGAGCAACGTCGCGTGAAGGAACGGCCGCTGGTGAAGAGTCTCGCTCCTGCAGGTCCCGCCGACGCCGCACTGGGCGTCCTGTCCCACTTTCGTGTCGAGTTCTACGACTGCCTGTACAGCCGCGCGGACGCGCTCTTCGAGCTCACCGACGCGGTGCTGTGCGCGGACGGGCCGGTGAAAACCCTGGTCGAGCTCTCCTTGACGGTCGAGCACCGGCGCGGGCACGGTGCGCTGTACGCGGCCCTGGACCGTGGCTGGCTGAAGCCGACACGGTTGCGCCGCGCGCTGGCGGGCCTGCGTCTGCCGAAGGCGGCCGACGGGCGGATCGTGCTCGCCGTGGATGTGTCGCACTGGCTGGGCCCCGACGCTCCCACCAGCGGCGACCGGCTCTTCTGCCATGTCTACGGACGCGGCGACCGCAGGTCGGACCAGCTGGTGCCCGGCTGGCCCTACTCATTCGTCGCGGCCCTGGAGTCCGGCCGCAACTCCTGGGTCGCTCTCCTGGACGCGGTCCGCCTAGGCCCGGCCGACGACGCGACCACCGTCACTGCCGTCCAACTTCGCGATGTTGTCGAGCGGTTGACGAGCGCAGGCCACTGGAGACCGGGCGATCCGGACATCGTGATCGTGATGGACTCCGGCTCTACGACGTCGCCTACCTGACCCAGGCTCTCGCCGGCCTGCCCGTCGTGCTGGTCGGCCGCCTGCGCTCGGACCGGGTCATGCTCCGCGACCCCGGCCCCGCCCGGTCGGGTCCCCGGGGCGGGCGCCCTCGCCGGCATGGCGGCGTCCTCACGTTCAAGAAGCCCGACAGCTGGCACGAGCCTGACGTCACGACCGCCACGGACACCACCCGCTACGGCACGGCCACCGCAACGGCCTGGGACCGGATGCACCCCCGGCTCACCCACCGCGGACCCTGGCTGAACCACGCCAAGGAAGAACTCCCCGTCCTGCATGGCACGTTGATCCGTCTGAAGGTCGAGCGCCTGCCCGGCGACCGCGACCCGAAACCGGTCTGGCTGTGGTGCTCGGCCACCGCGGCCGCACCGGCGGACGTGGACCGTTGGTGGCAGTCCTTCCTCCGCCGCTTCGACCTGGAGCACACCTTCCGGCTGATGAAACAGACCCTGGGCTGGACCGCCCCGGAGGAGAACAAGCAACGGGCCAGGCGCCACGACGTCGGCAAGACCGTGAAACGCGCCGAATCGATCAAAGAACACCAAGCCCAGCGAGGTTAAACGCCAAGCTGAGGGGTGGGATGGCGCAGGCCGTTTTCGAATTCGAATCCGTCAGGTACTCCGCGATGTGTCAGGACTGCGGTGCGGAGTTGGAGTGCTGCAGTGTCCAGGCCCTCGTTGGCGGCCGCTTGCGGTGGGATGTCGAGTCAACGTGTTCCACCTGTGGGTTCGCGGTCGCCGTGTGTGGTGGAGACCTGCCGAGCGAACGGTAACGGCGGGATCAGATGCTCGCCGAGCATGGACCAGCAAGGCTGCAAGTGCTCAGTGCGACGGCGAACAGCATCGTGATCATGCGGGTGCTCCGAGCTGAGCTCGGCATTGGCCTAGTCGATGCCAAGGCTGTGCTGCGCCGCGTGCTGAGCAGTAACTACTCGGGAACGCTTCCTGAGATCATCTGGCAGCGCGGTGCGGCTGAAGGCCTCCCCAGTGGCGAAGACGCTGCTCACGTCATGGCGGGTGGTGAGCGGCGGTTCTTCGAGTCCGCTGGCGGCCGGGACCCGGCGGGTTTCGGTGCACCTGCCGGTGAGCCGGTTTTCGTGCGCGGGTTTCTGAACCTCCTGCGGACCCGGCTGGTGTGAGCCTGTTCGGCTCTGCCGGCTTCTCCCAGGGCCGATGGAGGTCGGTGGTCAGGGGGCGGGCGAGCCGGAGCTGGGCATGGGCAGCGATGACCAGCCACGTCTACTGGTCGGCCGTCTCCGGGCTGCGATGTCGGGGCTTGGTCCATCCGAGCGTCTCACGCGGACGCCGACCCAAGGGCGGAGGAGGTGAGCTGACGCCATGCGATGCCCAGCACGGGGCTGGCCACACCGCGGCTCCGCGTCGGGACGGGCCCGAGGGTGTCGCCCTCGGGCCCGTCGCCTGGTTGCTGCTGCGGTTGCGGTCTCTTCAGCCGTGGGCGCGGCCGTCCTTGAGGACCTTTGAGGTGATCTTCATCGCCCGGTCGGGGTCGGCGATGCTGCGCCCGTAGTAGTAGTAGATGAGGTGCTCCGGTCGCATGGCGACGACCTCCGGCATGGTGCGTTCCATCGTTTGGAGGTAGTGGGTCTCCGGGGGGTCGAAGGAGAAGTTCTCGATGAGGACGCAGCCGCCTTTGCCGTTGCGGCGGGCGGTGTCGATGAACTCTCCGGCGTTCGGCAGGAGGACCTTGTTGTACGGTGCTTGTCCGCTGCCGTCCGGGCCGAGGTCGTCCGACATCCGCCACGGTCGGCCGTCGCAGCCGAAGTAGTCGATGTTGGGGATCTGCGCACAGCGCTCGACGATGTACGGGTTGGTCTGGGTGTAGGAGGAGTACACGAACATCGAGACGACGACATCCGGCTTGACGCTCTTGGCGTGTGCGGATACCTCGCCGAAGAAGTCGGCGACGGTGTCGGTGTACCAGTTGTCGTCGGAGCCGGCCGGCTTCTTCGCCACCGCGGGCGGGCTGAAGTCCTGAGTGGTGAGGGTCTTGGGCTCGTCCCAGATGATGCCGTCGATCGGCCATTGGGTGAGGATGCGCTCGACGCCGTCCTTGACGAAGTCGACGACCTCCGGATAGTGGATGCTGCTGATTGGGCCGAGCCCGGTGGTCTTCGGCTTGCCCTTCTTGTCCAGGGCCGCGTACTGGGTGTTCTTCACCCCCCAGCTGCTGGGCACCTTGGGGGAACCGGCGACCAGGTTGCCCCAGCGGGAGGGCACCGCATGGACGCGTATACCGACCCGGTGCGCCTCCGCGCAGATGATGTCGACGTTCTGCACCGCGGCGTCGAAGTCCTGCTCCAGGATGGAGATGGTCACGGCGTTGGTGCCCTGCTGTGCCATCCACTCCATGTCTCTGCGGATGTTCGACGGCACGCAGGTGTACATGTGCGAGCGGAAGTAGTACGCGTTGAGGATCTTCCACGGTCCCTTGGTGTCGCCGTTCTTGGCGTTGGACGCCTCGGGGGCGTCCTGGCCGGCGTCCTGGGGTGCTGCGAACGCGGGTGACAGTCCGCCGCCGAGGGCGGCGGTCGCGCCCGCCGCCGAGGCGGCCAGTGCGGATTTGCGCAGGAAGTCCCGCCTGGAGGTGTCCTGGGGCTGGGATTCGTGCTGGTTGGTCATGGCTACTCCTTGAGGTGAGGGGAGCTGGGTGATGTCACGCCTTGAAGCCGACCTGATCCACGTACGGGCCAAAGTTGAGCATCGCCTCCTTCCAGGCGGTCTCTGCGTCGGTGAGGAGGGAGCCGTTCACCACGACGTGGTCGAAGGTCAGCCGGCTGACCTGGTGGTCCTCGTCGAAGCCGTGGAAGGCCCACTCGGTCTTGTTGTTGGTGGTCTTGTTGTTCTTGGGGTGGTAGCCGACGGCCGTGACCCGTGCGAAGGTGACCCCGTCGATGCGGCCCGGCGTGCGGTCGTAGCCCTTGCGTAGGCCGATGTTCTGCTCGAAGAGGTGCGCCGTGTTCTGGACGCGGATGTCGGAGAACCGGATGTTCCGGTAGGTTGCGCCGTCGTTGATGACAAGGCCCATAGCCCGGTCGGCGGCCAGTACGTCGTTGTCCTCGAACCGGATGCCGGTGAACTTCGACGCCAGGGACTCGGTGCCGAGCTTCATCGCCGACTTGAGCGTGTAGAGGACGTTCCCTGTGAAGGTGATGTTGCGAGCGTTGTCGAGCAGGCCGCTGTTGTTGGTGGCCTTGACGACGAGCGCGTCGTCTCCGACGTACTGGAAGGTGTCGTCGGTCCGTACGTTCACCGAGCCGTCCACGTCGATGCCGTCGGTGTTCGGGTTGGTGAGGTCGTTGATGACCTCGACGTCGGCGATCCGCACGTTGGTGGAGCCCAGCACATGGGTGTTCCAGGCGGCGGAGTCACGCAGCACGACTCCGCTGATGTCGATGTTGCGCGAGTCGGCGATCCGGATGAGGTTGCTGTTCCGCCCTGCCTGGCGCAGCGCCTTGCCGTCACCGTCGATGACTCCGCGCCCGGTGATGCCCGCGTTGTGGACGCCGTCGAAGTGGATGAGCCGGCTGAAGGTGAAGTGTTCGCCGTAGGAGTCGGACTCCTCCCATCCCGGGTCCACCGGGTAGTCCGCGGGGTTGCAGGTGCCCTGGATCAGGGCGCCGTCCGCGAGATGGAGGGTGACGCCGCTGCGCATCCGCAGGGTGCCGGTGCGGTAGGTGCCGGCTGGGAAGAACAGGACACCGCCGTGTTCGCCCACGGTGTCGATCGCCTGCTGGATCGTGTTCGTGGCGACGGCCCGCCCGTCGGTGGTGACGCCGAAGTCGCGTACGTCGTGTACGGCCGGGCCGTTCGGCACCGCGTCGGGCCGCTTTGCGAAGAGGAAAAGCTTGCGTCCACCGGGGATCTCGAGGACGAACTTGCCCGGCCGGGTCAGCGTGTAGGTCAGCGTGGAGCCGTCCACTGCTGCACCGAGGTCCCGGCGCGCCGGCTGCAGAGTCGCGTCCGACAGACCGGCGCCGTTCAGTCGCGAGACGGTCACGGTCACGCTTTCACAGAAGGCGAACTGGGCGTAGTCGACGTCCTTGTAGGCGGTGACCGCGACCGATCGGCCGTCCGCTCGTAGTCCGTAGGACGTGCTGAGCGTCGCGTCGGGAGCCTGGCGGTACGGCTGTACCGCGCAGCCGCCGGTCGGGGCAGGCGCGGCCTCGGCTTCGGTGACCATGGCTGAGGCGGGGAGGGCCGCCGCCAGGAGGGTAGCCGCGGAAAGCAGGCATCTGATGCGCGGGTCAGGTGCTGCTTGGGAGGGTGTTGTTCTCTGCGCCGGCATGACGTGGTCCCCTTCCGGGTGAGCGTTGACCGAACTCTGGAATCGCGACCCGGCAGCTTCCGGCCTGTGGCGGGCCGCGCGACTGCGGAGCTCCGGCGTGGCATGGGCCACCCTCTCCCCTCTGCAGGTGCAAGGCCAGGAACGGCGGTGTCGCGGGGGCGTCCTGGGCTCGTGCGCTGGTGAGGTGAACCGGCGAACGGATGCCCCGGGCTTCCTGCCATGGGTTTGTAGTTCATGTTCTTGTGTCATGTCCAGAACCATGAACGACCTGATTGCTTGATCCGTCAGATTCCTTGTGGCCGCAGTGTCTTCATGTACCGTGGCCTGCAGACGCACGGTTCAGCCCCTTGACGCCCCCTGCAATGGATTACAGGGTTTTAGTCCGGCGTCGAGACGGGTGTCCTGCCGCGTTCCGGCGGCCCGGCCCGCGCGGCGGGTCCGTCCGGTGGCCAGGCGGCCGGTCAGCTTCCGGTAATCACCGTGCCCAGGACTCCGACTGGAGCCACGATCAGCGCGATCTCCGTCGCTGGATGGAGGGCTGAGAGCGGGCCACGACAGTGGAGCTCGTGACGGCAGACCGGGTCTCCCCAGCTGCCTCTTTCGAGGCGTCGACGGGTGAAGCCGGTGACGATGCCGACCGGCGCCATGTACATCGCGGCCTGGGGCGGGAATGGCTCCTGGTGACACCGAGATCGATCAGCAGCTGGGAGACCTTCTTGCTGGTCACGGAGGTGCCGCGGTCCGCGTGGACGGTGTGGGGCACGATGCCGTTGCGTTCGATCGTGTCGCGGATCAACTCCTCGGCCCGCTCGGCCGTTTCGGCGAGTTCGACGGTGTGCCCGACGATGTAGCGGCTGAAGATGTCGATGATCACGTAGGCGTGGAACCAGATGCCCTTGGCCGGGCCGGGCAGTCGGGTGATGTCCCAGGTGAACACCTGAGAGGGCCCGGTCGCAACCAGTTCAGGGATCGTCCTGGGCGGGTGGGTGGCCTGGCGGCGGCGTTCGCCGCTCTGCCCGGCGGCGGACAGGATCCGGTACATCGTCCGCTCCGAGCACCAGTAGTTCCCCGCATCCAGCTCACGTGCCCAGACCTGGGCGGGCGGCAGGTCGACATACTCCGGCCGGTTCAGCAGTTCCAGGATCGAGGCCCGCTCGCCGGTGAGAGGGCCGAGGCGGGCGTGGGTCTTGGGGACGGTGCGGGCTTCGGCTTCGGGCTGAGGTGGCGGTAATGGGTGGCGCGTGAGCGTCCGGTCAGCCGGCAGGCCGTCGTAGTACCCAACTGCCCCTGAACACCCGCGAACGCCTCGTCGATCACAGGTGCGGCGGCGAGCTTCAGTCCGCGCTCTCAGAGAGCAGTTCCAAGTAGGGTCGGGGACTGGCGCGGTGGCTTCCGCTCCGTTTCCAGTCCCTGCCGCTTCAAACGTGCGTGCGGTTCTCCCGCACACGGCTTTCCGACATCGTTCACCGACTGGCATGCGCCGTCGCCCTGTGGACGTTTCCGGTCAGGCGGTAAACCCCGAGCCGGGTGATCCACCCGTAGGTGAACCGCGTGGTCCAGTTCCGGCCTCGGAGTCTGTGTTTCCGGCTGGCGAAGATGGCCAGCCGCTCGTGGACGTAGCCATCGACCGCGTGTGGGTGAAATCTTTATGTCCACGCCGTGATCTACTACGCCCATATAGCGCTATGCGCCTCCAATATGGGAGCAGTGCTGCGTCCTGACGCCGTGTCTGCCGGTTTGGCAGCCGTTGGTGATCTTGAGTTTCGTGGATGTGCACGAGAGATGACGTCAGTGCCCGGGGCCTGGTTGCTGACGCGGTCCCGCTCGGGCTCGAACCCTCAATCAGGGACTGGCCGTTCGACTGCATATCCTTCCGCCCTAGCAGTTTCCGTCGGCTGGAGCGGCCTGTGCGGAGACTAGCGGGAGCAGGAGGAGGGCGGGGGATGTCGCGAAACCCGAAGGCTGAGTTCTGCACCAGGGGGGTGTGCTTGTCCCTCCTATACCTTGGGTGGACAGCATCCAGTAGCACTACGGCGCCCTGGCTGAGAGTTATCGCGGCCGTCCTTCTGGTGGGCTGGGTGACGGATCTGGCGAGGCACCTCTTGCGGCGTGCCCGTGGCCGCAAACCTGCTGAGCACCCAGATAACTGAGCCTCCTGCAGACGTGGATGCCGCCCAGCCCACGACCTCGCACGGCAGATGACAGCCAACCGCGCTGCTCTGGCGGCAGCGGCCAACGCTCCCGGGCTGCGCCTTGTCCAGCAGCTCGCCGCTTCGACCCAGTGGTGTGCGGGGGCACCACGCCAGTCGATCCACTGCGGATCGTCCAGGATGTCCTCGGGATCGGTGATACCCGCGGCTTCGAGGAACGACCAGGTCGTAGTCGCTGCGGGCGGTGCCGAGGTCCTCGTCCCGGCTATGGCCGTGCACAGTGACCTTCCGGCCGCCCGTGGGAGAGGGCCGGTGCACAGTGATCGGTGCGCTGGTCACGCTCCCAGCGCGCCCCGGGCCAGCTCCGTTCGGCCCTATGGGCTCCTCCAGCGGGGTGATATATCACGCGCGGGGGCCGCGCCCGCAAGTTCGTTCGTTTGTCGGCGTGCTCGTATCACTTCCCCAAGCGGCGTTCAGCTCCTGGTGGGCCCCTCACGCACTGATCGGTCGACCTTTCAAGGGTCGACAGAGGCCGGAGCTGGGCTCCCCACGAGTAAAAGGGAATATTCATGCTTCAACGCAAGTCCCTGTGGCACCTGGCTGCGGTCTCCGTCGTCGTCATCGCCGGTTTCGCCGTCCCCACTGGGGCACAGGCGCAGATGCTGGTCCCCTCCCAGGCCGGCACCTCTGATCAGCACGGCAAGGGCGCCAAGGCTTCTAAAGCCAAGAAGTCGAAGCGGGCAGCACAGCCTGGTACGCCGTTCGAGTGCACCGGCAAGATCTACGAGTCCGCCGGAGCGCCCACGACGCAGTTGTACGAGGGCACTCCCGGGCTCGGATCGGTGTCGTTCACCCCTTTGGGGCCAGCGTCGGGCCACTACAACGCCATCGGCATCAACCCGGTGGACCACTTCATGTACGCGATCGGCACCACCAACGACAGCCTGCTCCGGATCAGCAACGATGGCTCCATCACGGACCTCGGGCCCGTCCACGGCCTGCCGCCACACGGGTTCTACAGCTACAACATCGGCACGTTCGACGACGCGGGCAACTACTACGTGGCGAAGCCACTAGCGGGTAGCGTCACCGAGATCTACGTGATCGACGTGACCACACAGACAATGACCGCGACGATCCCGGTCGTCCCGCCGGGGCAGTTCTCAGACTGGGCCCTCGCCGACGATTTCCTGTGGGGCGCCTCACCCGATGGAAGCATCGTGCGTATCGATCAGAAGACTGGGGCCGCTTCCACGTTCCCCAAGGTCCTTCCGGCGACCACGCTCAACGGCTACGGCGGCGCGTTCACCTACGGCAACGGTGACCTCGGCTTCGTCGACAACGGTGGGTTCATTCGTCGCGTGGCCGTGACGAATCCCGGCTCGGCCACCCCGACCTTCACCCTGCTTTCTACGCAGACCGCTCCCGCTGTATCAACGAACGTGGATGCGACGTCGTGCTTCGGGGCGCCGACGGACCTGTCGGTCACGAACACGTCGTCCCCTGTGGCATACACGCCAGGGCAGAAACTCACGTACACAATCACAGTCAAGAACAACGGCCCGAACCAGTCCTCTGGGTACATCGTCAACGACACGATCCCAGCCGCGCTGAAGAACCCGGCCACCTCCGCGCCTGGTTGCACTATCACCGGCTCCACCTTCTCCTGCACCGGCGCCGCGCTGGCGCCCGGTACCTCGGACACCATCACCATCACGGGAACCGTCGACGAGAACTTCACCGGCGTTCTCACCGACACCGCCACCGTGACAGGCAACGAGGCCGACTCGAACCCGAACAACAACAGCGACACTGTAAACACCCCGCGAAACAACGCGCGCGCCCGCGCGGATCTGGGCATCGGCCAAGCTGGGCCTGCGAAGGTGACGGAGGGTGACGCCGTCACCTACACGCTGAAGGTCACCAACAACGGCCCGAACGACTCCACCGGCTACACCGTCACCGACACGCTGCCGACAGGTCTGCAGAACGCCTCCACCACGACGCCCGGCTGCACGATCAGCGGTTCGACCGTGACCTGCACCGGCGGCCCCTTGGCGGCCGGCGCCTCGAACACCATCACCATCAAGGGAACTGTGGGCCCGGGCACGAACGCGCTGACCAACACAGCGTCGGTCACCGGTAAGGACATCGACCCGGACCCGGGCAACAACACCGACACAATCAGTTCCCCCCGCACCCAGGTCGACCTTGACCTGCAGGCGACCGGACCGGCCCGTGTATCGGCCGGCGATCAGGTCTCCTACGACATCAAGATCATCAACAACGGACCGGACAACTCGACCGGCTACACCGTCACCGACCTTTTGCCAGCCGGGCTGACCAACCCTGCCACCAGCAGTCCCGGCTGCAGCATCAGCGGCTCCACCCTGACCTGCACCGGCACCTCCCTGGCGGCCGGTGACTCCGTCATCGTCACCATCACCGGCACCGTGGCTCGCAACGCATCTTCCCTGACCAGCACCGCTACCGTCGTCGGCAAGGACGTCGACCCTGACCCGGGCAACAACGTCGACACCCTCACCATCGAGGTCGAGAAGGGCAAGGGCAAGCAGTGCGGGGGCAAGCACGGCAAAGG